>JANOER010000029.1:0-15970 GCA_031441285.1 Rhodobacterales bacterium | reverse complement strand
AGGTGCTGAAGACCCAGCACCTCAACCGGCTGTTGCGGCAGGCCGAGGGGACAGAGTTTGACGAGCTGATCAACATTTCGACCTTGCGGTCGATGACCCAGGCCTATTACCACCCGGAAAATTTCGGGCATTTCGGTCTGGCGTTGCGCAACTACGCCCATTTCACCAGTCCGATCCGGCGCTATTCCGACCTGATCGTGCATCGGGCGCTGATTGCCGGGCATGGCTGGGGCCCCGATTCGTCGAAAGATGGGCTAAGCCATTGGGACATCGAGAACCTGGAGGAAACGGCCAAGCTGATCTCGGACGCCGAGCGGCGCAGCATGTCGGCAGAGCGCGACACCACCGACCGCTACCTTGCCGCCTACCTGTCCGACCGGGTGGGGGCCGAATTTGCCGGGCGGATTTCCGGCGTCCAACGCTTCGGGTTGTTTGTCCGGCTGGACGAGACCGGGGCGGACGGCCTGATCCCGGTGCGCGCCCTGGGGCGGGAGTTCTTCCATCATGACGAAGCCAGCCAGACCCTGATGGGGTCCGAAACCGGCCTGACGCTTGGGGTAGGGCAGCGGGTGACGGTGCGCCTGACCGAAGCCGTGCCGGTCACCGGCGGGCTGATCCTGGAGCTTCTGGCGGTCGAGGGCGCGGTGATGAAGCCCGCCGGGCGGAAGGGCGGCAAGTACCAGCCGCGCAAGCCTGCGCAGGCGGCGGCGAAACGGCGGGTGGTGCGCCGGCGGAAATGAAGGGCAGGACAAATTTCTTCGAAGAAATTTTCAAAATCCTTCGAAGGATTTTGGCACCTGCCGTTCTTGCCGCAAGCCTTGCGCCGACGCTTGCCGCGCAGACCGTCCTTCCCGATGCAGTGGCGACAAAGGAGGCCGAGATGGGCACGCAGGCCGGGTTTGACGACTGGGTTCGGGACTTCCGACCCAGGGCACTGGCGGCGGGGGTGCCGGCGGCGACCTTCGACGCGGCGCTGCGCGGGGTGGAGTTCAACCCGAAAGTCGTCGAACGCGACCGCAACCAGAATGAATTCTCCAAAACGGTCTGGGACTATCTTGATACCGCCGTTTCCGAGGACCGCGTGGCGCTGGGCCGCAAGGCGCTGGCGGAACAGGCAGGGCTTCTGGACCGGATCGAGGCCGAATATGGCGTCGAGAAAGCGGTTCTCGCCGCGGTCTGGGGCCTTGAAAGCGCCTATGGCACCTATCGTGGCGATCTTCCGGTCATCGGCTCGCTTGCGACGCTGGCCTATGACGGGCGGCGTGGCGCCTTCTTCGAGGCCGAGCTGATCTCGGCGCTGAAGATCGTCGAAGGCGGGCATGTGGGACGCTTCACCGGAAGCTGGGCTGGGGCCAGCGGGCACACCCAGTTCATGCCGTCATCCTGGGAGAAGTTCGCGGTCGATTTCGACGGCGACGGCAAGCGCGACCTCTGGGGCGATGACCCGGGCGATGCGCTGGCCTCGACCGCAAATTACCTGCGGCATTGGGGGTGGACGCCGGGGATGCCCTGGGGGCTGGAGGTTACGCTGCCCAAGGGGTTCGACTACGACCAGACGACCGAACGGGTGGTAAAGCCGGTGCCGGACTGGCAGGCGCTGGGCGTGCGCACCGCGTCCGGGGGCGATCTGCCGGATCACGGGCCGGGGTCGATCCTGCTGCCTGGCGGCCACCGGGGGGCCGCGTTCCTGATCTTCCCGAATTTTCAGGTGATCGAGAAATACAACACCGCCGACGCCTATATCATCGGCATCGGCCACCTTGCCGACCGTATCGCCGGGGGGCCGCCGGTTGCCGCCGCGTGGCCGCGCGACTTGCGGGCGCTGACGCTGGACGAACGCCGCGAATTGCAGAGCCTGCTGGGCAAGGCCGGGTTCGACCCTGGCGGCGTTGACGGGCGGATGGGCCCGAAGACCATCGCCGCCGTCAAGGCGCTGCAGCGGGCGCAGGGGCTGGTGCCGGATGGCTATCCCAGCCTTGCCGTGCTGACCCTGCTGCGCTGACCCGGCAAAGCCTGCCAGAGTTACCAGCCCGACCGTTGGTCACCTCACCCCTTCAGGCAATCGGCAAAGGTCTGGGCCATGCCCGTCAGAAGCGCCGCATAGGCCCCCGGCCCCGGCTCTAGCGTCGAGCCAACCGGATCAAGCGCCGCGCCGATCCTTGCCTCCGTGCCTTCAGCCATCTGCGCAACCAGCGCCGGATCGTGCTGTGCTTCCGGGAAGATGCACAGGACCGCGCCGGCCTCCATCGTCGCGCGCAGGTCGCTTAGCCGCTGCGCCCCGGGAGACGCGGCATCGCCCAGCGCGATGCTGCCGGCGATCGTCAACCCGTAGTGTCCGGCGAAGTAGCCGTAGGCGTCGTGGAAGGTCACAATCGGCTTGCCCGCGACCGGCGCAAGAATCGCTGCAACCACGGCATCCAGCGTGTCGAGCCGCTGGGAGGCGGCGGCAGCATTGGCCGCATAGGTCGCCGCGTTTTCAGGGTCCAGCCGCGCAAGCTCGGCCGCGATCAGTCCCAGCCAGTGGCGGCCATTGCCAGGGTCAAGCCAGGCGTGGGGGTCCGTGCCGTCATGAACATCGCCATGGTCATCGGCGTGGCCTTCCCCGGTGTGCTCTTCGCCTTCGTGGGCCTCGCCTTCCTTGGCCTCGCCTTCCCTGGTATGGTCATGGCCTTCTTCCGTATGGTCGTGTCCGGCATCGCCATAGGCGCGGGTTTCAGTCCCTTCTGCGGCCAGAAGCGCCAGAGCGGCGGCGCCCTCTGGCCGGGTCTTCAGCGCACTGTCCAGCCAGGGGGTCAGCTCGGGGCCGATCCAGACCACCAGATCAGCCCCCGCAACCGACGCTGCCTGGCTGGGGCGCAGCTGGAAGTCGTGCTCATCCGCCCCTTTGGCCAGCAAAAGCCCGGGCTGGCCAAGGTCGCCCATCACTTCGGCCACCAGTGCATGGACCGGAGGAATGTCGGTGACCACGGACGGCACCTCGGCAAGCACGGGGGTGCTGGCTAAGACGAGAGTTATGATATAACGCATTGCACGGTCCTTTCAGAGTTTGGGAGGGATATGAATGTAATATCATAACAGGTCAAGGCCGATCATGCCCGCCCGTCACGCGCCCACCCACCAAACACCCGCCCACCAAAGCGCCGATCCGGCCTTTGCCGCGCATGATCATGCCCATTGCGCCTCCGGCGCGCTGGCCCGCGCCGAATCGGTTGCCACGGCAGCGGGTGCCCGGTTGACCCCGGTCCGGCGCCGCGTGCTGGAAATCCTGCTTGAGGATCACCGGGCGCTTGGCGCCTACGAAGTGCTGCGCCGCCTTGCAGACGATGGCTTCGGCAACCAGCCGCCTGTCGCCTACCGGGCGCTGGAGTTTCTGGTCGAACACGGGCTGGCGCACCGGATCCAGCGCCTCAACGCCTTCACTGCCTGCACCCATGCCGGCGAGCCGCATGCCCCGGCCTTCCTGATCTGCGAGGGCTGCGCGACGGTGGCCGAGGCCGATGCCGGCCCCGCCCGTGCGGCGCTTGAGGCGGCGGCGGCTGCCTTGGGCTTCGTGGTCGAAAGGTCGACGATCGAGGCTCTTGGCCTGTGCCCCGCCTGCCGGAAGGACGCCACATGACCCTGATCGCGGCCGAACGCATCTGTGTCCGCCTCAACGGCGCCGAGGTGCTGCATGACGTCAGCCTCGGGATTGCCCCGGCCGAGATCGTGACCATCCTCGGGCCGAACGGGTCCGGCAAGTCGACGCTGTTGCGCGCGCTTCTGGGCATCCTGCCCGTGGCCGAAGGGCGGATCCTGCGGCAGGCCGGTCTCAGGGTCGGGTATGTTCCGCAGCGGCTGCAGATCGACCGGACGATGCCGATCACGGTCCGCCGGTTCCTGTCGCTGCCGGTCCGGACGGATGATGCCCACGCCCAAGCGGCGCTTGACCTGGTGGGCATGTCCGGGCGCGGCGGCGACCAGATGACCGCGCTGTCAGGCGGGCAGTTGCAGAGGGTGCTGCTGGCGCGCGCGCTTCTGGGCAAGCCGCAGATCCTGATGCTGGACGAACCGACCCAGGGCCTGGACCAGCCGGGCGAGGCCGCGTTCTATCGCCTGATCGAGGATGTGCGCCGCGACACGGGTGCGGCCGTGCTGATGGTCAGCCATGACCTGCATGTGGTGATGGCGGCCTCGGACCGGGTGATCTGCCTGAATGGGCACATCTGCTGCGAGGGCACGCCGCGCGTGGTGTCGAACGCGCCGGAATATCGGGCGTTGTTCGGACTTGGCACCCAGGGCGCACTGGCGCTTTACCAGCACCAGCATGACCATGACCACCCGGCGGAAGCCGGCCACGCGCATCACCACCATCATGATCACGCGCATGACCATGCTTGACGATTTCCTGGTGCGGGCGGCCCTTGCGGCGGTTGGCCTCAGCCTGGCGACCGGGCCGCTGGGGTCCTTCGTCGTCTGGCGCCGGATGGCCTATTTCGGCGACGCGACCGCCCATGCCGCCGTCCTTGGCGTGGCGCTGGCGCTGGCGACCGACCTGCCGATCGGCCTTGGCACGCTGGTTGTGGCGCTGGCGATGGCGGTCACGGTGGCCGGCCTTTCGGCGCGGGGCTGGGCCATGGACACCACGCTTGGGGTGCTGGCCCATTCGGCGCTGGCCTTCGGCCTGGTCGCGGTCAGCTTCTTTCCGACCGTGCGCACCGACCTTTCCGCCTACCTTTTCGGCGACATCCTTGCCGTCAGCCGGTCCGAGCTTGCGCTGGTCTGGCTGGGATCGCTGCTGGTTCTTGCCCTGCTTTCCTGGCGCTGGCAGGCGCTGTTGACCGCGACCCTCAGCGAAGACCTAGCCCATGCCGCAGGCCTGCGCCCCGACCGCGAACAACTGGTGCTGGTTGTCGCACTTGCCGTGGTGGTCGCGGTCGCGCTGAAGGTCGTGGGGGCACTGTTGATCGCGGCGATGCTGGTCATTCCCGCCGCCGCCGCGCGGGGCTTTGCCCGGACGCCGGAAGCGATGGCGGTGCTGGCGGTTGCCTTCGGCATCCTGTCGGGGCTTGGCGGCCTTGCGCTGTCGCTTTGGCAGGACACGCCGACCGGCCCGTCGATCATCGTCGTGGCGGCGGTACTTTTCGCGTTCGGCACCCTGCGCGGGCAACCCCGGCGCTAGAAAAATCTTTGCCCTTTGCCCGAAGCTTGCCCCAATCCTGCGCCACAAGGGGGCGTCTGGTTCGGCAAGGGGAAGTCCGTGTTGCGTCTGTTGGGATTACTGGTGCTGGTGCTTGCGGGCGCTGTCGGCATCCTTTTTCTTGACTACAACCGGACGGTCCAGCAGGCCGATGCTGACGAACAGGCCGCCCCCAGCTTTCGCAATTACATCGAAGCGGTCCCGGCAAGGCTGGTCAGCCTGACCGGATCGTCGCGATCCTCGGTTCTGCCCCTGACTCTTGCCGAAATGCTGCCCCAACCGCCCAAGGGCTGGACGACGCGTCCTCTTGATGAAAAGGACATCGCTGGATTCCAGCCGAAATCCGGCCAGAACGCCGACCCTGCTTCGATTGACCTCGTCAAATCTGTCGGCAGCTCGCCCACGGATGGCGCAGAAAGTGCGGTCCTGGCCTACGAGGACGGCGAACGGCGGGTCGTGTTCCAGCTGCTGCGTCATCCGGACAGCATCTTTTCCGGCCAGGAGGAAATCGACCGACGGTTCGAACTGCAGATAGAGGCCGCCGTACTCCGTGGCCGGCCCGCCATGACCATTCGGGGTCTGGACATCATCGAGGAATTTCTGGGCGACGGGATGCGCGCCCGCTATTTCACCGCCAGCGTCGGAGCGCAGATCAAGCTTCGGGTCCTTGCATCCAAGCGGCTTAAGGACGCTGATCTGGCCGGACTTCTTCAGACACTGAATGTCCAGGCGATGAATGCTGCGGTGATAGACCGGAAACCCGGCCTTGGTGAGGTCCCGGTAATCGTGGTGGCCTCGGCAATGAGCGAAGCCGACCGCGCCGCCTATGAGGCGGATCGTAGCGACCAGGCAAAGGCAGCAACCCTTCATGTGCGGGATCTTCGGGCGGCCTTTGAAGCCGGGCTTGCCGCACAGCAGACCAACGCGGACGCGACGGACCCTGCCGAAACCACGGCCGGCACCGGCATGGAATGCAATCCGGTAGCGGGCGGCGTCAAACGATGCCGGACCGGACAAGGCGACTGAGCAGTCGGGGAGACCGGGCACCGCCTCTACGACCGTTTCAATTGCCTTCCTGCCCGGCAAATCGGGCGGGGCTTTTCGCAATCCGCGTTTCGACCGGGGCTTCGGCCATGGTCAACAAGCGCAGTTGGGCATTCGCTCTCCATTGGCCCGAAACGCCTTTTGGTTGGCAGCGCAGCTTCGCGGATCGTCCCGGACGTGTCGCAAAACGGTCCCGCCTGACACTCTTGCCTGACGCTTTTCAACCCGGTCTGGCAGCCAAACGGGTCTGGACTTCGGTTTCTTCAGGCTCGCCGCCCTGCTGGGATCAACCGCGTCAGTCTCGCCTGATCTTCGGGTGCCTGAAACTCCAATCCGGTGCAAAGGCGATGCCATGCGCGGGTCATGTTTCCTGACACGCCTGGTGCAGATTGCCTCAGGCTCGACGCAAAAGTGCAAGCGCCGTCGCGGCAGGCGAAGCGAGGGAACCTCGACTTTGAAGTTCCGAGAGCAAATGAAAGCGGCGGATCAATGAGTCCAGGCGCGCGGGGTCGGCGAACTGGCTGACGAGCGCGCTGCCGAACGCCGCTTCGCTCTTGGACTTCAGAACCGCAACCTGCTGGTCAAGATCGATGGAGGCAAAGCTTTTCGGCAATCCCAATGCCGTTTGTATGACCTCCCGCAAGGGAGCGCTTCCTAGAATGGAGTACCATTTCGCCGTTTCGCTGATCGGTCGCGCGGCCAGAACCGGGATCTCTCGTTCGGCGTTCAGCGCCAGGCGAAAACTGTTATTCTGCGCGCCAACGGCAGTTTCGAAGCTGCGCGCGCGAAGCTGGGTCAGGATTTCGTCAGGGAAGGTGGAAATCCCGGTCCTTGGGATCGAGAAATCGCCGAACCCGAAAGCGGCCGAGAACTTCTGATACTGCTTGTCGGCCAGCTTGTTTGCCAGGCTGCCTTCCTTGAGTGTACCGCCCTCCAGGACCTTTTGGATGAAGGCCCTGCTGTTCACGTCGTTCTCAAGTCCGAAGGCAGTCAGCGCAATCCGCAAAAGGCGCTTGTCGGACACCAATTGCTCGGCTGTCTGCACCTTGCCGATCCGGTCGCGGAAATAGGTTTCGTCCCGTTTCTGGACAGGCGAGGCCTGCTGGACCGCCTGCTGGCGATCCATCGTGCGTTTCAAAAAGGTCCAGCCGGTGTAGCCAGACAGGGGCAGAACTGGCTGAAAGCTCATGCCCGGGCGGCGGCAAGCAGCCGCTCCTCGCGCGGAAGCAGGCTGCGCAGCGCCTTCAGGGCCTGATAGTGCTGATCTTCAAGCACCGCACGGCTGGCAAGCGACAGCTGGGTTCGGCTGTCATGGTCGGTCAAGGCCTGGCTCAGCTGTTCGATCCCGCGCAGAAGTTTCATCCGCGCGTCGGCGGGATCGGCGTCGCCCGACAGGACCAGTTGCGCGACATAGCAGACCCGCCGGACCGGCGTGTTCACCTCTTCGGGGTGGATGGCGTCACGCAGGCGCAGGATGTTGGCGTTGGGCGTCATGATGGCAAGCCGCGAGCGCTTTTCGCCATTTTCGATCACCGCACCGTTGATCAGAACCCGCTCATGCGGACCAAGCTTCAGGACAAGGCCGCTCATGCAGCACCCCCGTCGCCGCGCAGACCGCGCATGACGGCGGTGTTGATGTCGGCCAGAACCTCGACATTTGCGCGGCCGTCCAGGGCAAGGCGGCTGTGGTGCGCGGTGAATTCGTAAAGGTAGAAAAGCCTGGCACGCAGAGCTGCCGGCAGGTTGTTGCCGGGCAGGGCCACATCAGCGGCAAGCGTTGACCAAAGCTGCTGATTGTCGGCAAGCGCGCGCGCAAGACCGGAAAAATCCGTGTCTCGGTTGGCCCATGCCGACCGCAGGCGGCGGGTGACCTGGGCGAGCAGATCATATTCGATCGAACGAAAAGACCGGGTCGGCGCTTCCTGGCGGGCATAGGCAATCGGGGATTCGTAGGACATGGGGGTTCCGTCTGTTCAGGGCTAAAGGGGTGAGGCGGGCCGCGGGGATCCCCGCGGCCCCGAAGATTTAGCGGAACAGAGACAGAAGGCCCTGCGGCTGCTGGTTTGCGATCGACAGCGCCTGGGTGGCCAGCTGTTGCTGGACCTGCAGCGCCTGCAACCGGGCCGAGGCTTCTTCCATGTCGGTGTCGACCATTGCGCCGATCCCGGTCTTGAGCGAATCAGTCAGCTTGCCAACGAAGTCGGACTGGATGTCGATCCGCTTTTGCGAGGAACCGAAGCTGGCTGCTGCATTGATCGAGGTTTGCAGCAAGCCTTCAATGTCGGTCAATGCCGCCGCCGGATCGCTGGTCACGTCGATCGTTCCAAGGCTCGCCAGCCCGCCTTCACCGCGGGCGGCCGTGACCGAAACGGCCGTGGTCACGTTGGTGTTGTTGGTAACGCTCAGAACGCCGCCGGATGCGGACAGGGTGAAATCAGACCCGTTGAGCCCGCTTTGGCTTAGCGCGTTGCGAATGCCCTCGGCCAGTTCGTCGTTTGTATCGCCTTCCTTTACAACATAGCGACCCGTCGTGGACCCCACCTTCAGTTCGATCGCGTCACCTTCGACGAGCGATGTCAGCGTGGCAGGGTTTGCTCCCGAAGCGTTCGACGCGAGAGCGCCAGCCCCCCCCTGAATTGCAAAGCCGCCCAAGGTACCAGAGGCAGCACCGGCAAGCGATGCTGAGCTCAGGGTACCAAGGCTGGTGCCAGACAAGGCACCGCCCGCGGAGGTTGACAGGTTCTGCGCCGTGACCTCGATGTTCGACGACGCCACACCCGACGCGCTGCGGTCCAGCGACGACAGCACGTTGACCGAGGTTTGCGACCCGTCAAGAAGGTTCAGACCGTTGAACTGGGCCGCGCCGACGACCGATTCGATCTGCTTGGTCAGCTGCGTGATATCCGTCTGCAGCTTGCTGCGGTCGACGTTTTCAGCCTGGGCAGCAACGATCTTGCCCTTCATCTCGGTCAGAAGCTTGGTCACCGATTCCGAGGCGTTGCGGGCAACGGTGAGGGTCGCATTGCCGACGGCAAGGCTGTCGGAAATGCCCTTGAAGCCTTCGACATCCGATTCCATTACCTTGGAAATCGCCCAGACCGCGGCATTGTCCTTGGCCGAGGCCACGCTTTTCCCGATCGAAATATCGGCCTGGGTCTTGTTCAGGTTCATGTTGATGCCCTTCATCGTCTGCAGGGCAACCATCGCGCTGGTATTGGTCAGGATTGACGACATCGTAGATTCCTTCAGGAATGACCGCTGGTTTCACGGCCGGAAAGGCCACTTGACGTGGCAGGACGGGCATTCTGTCCGATGCCGCCGGGTGTTCCGGAAGCGCCGCCCCGTCATGGGGCGCGACGGACATCAGGCACCCGAAGCTCTAACCAATCCCTAATTGCACCAGGTCGAATGCCGGGCATTTGAGACAAGTCAGAACCGACCCAGGGCCTGCATCGGACCGGCAAGGCGGGCCTTGCGCCCGTCCTTGTCGTAGGTGGTAAGGCTTGGGCCTGATGCGATTTCGGTCATGCGGTCGCGCGCCGCGCGCAGACCGCGCCCCGCCGCCTGCAAGAGCCCGGCATTCCGTTCGGCCTTGGCCCGCAACCTTTGCGCGTCACGCGCATCAAGGGCTGGCAGCCGGTCCACTTCAGCCGCGACGCGATCCCCAAGCCCGGTCAGGGCGGCCAGGTCACCGGCCAGAAGTGCATCCCGCGTCGCGTCAAGCAGGCCGTCAAGCCCGTCAAGCAGGGCTGCCATCGGCTGCCTCCGTCATGCTGCGGAAGATAAGTTCGGCCAGACCGATGCCACCCTTTTCGACCATGAGACGCGCCTGCTCTTGCCGCAGGAACGACGAGAACTGCTCCTCGCCCGACCCGCCGCCAAAGGGCCCCTCCATTTCACCAAGACCCGAATGGGCCAGCATTTCTGCAAGGAATGCGGCCTCAAGCTCTTGTGCTTTGGCCATCGTGATCGCGGCGCTGTCAGGCACGGCGGGCGGCGGAGAGGCGATGGGCGGCACGTTCATCCGGAGATCCGATCGGTTGGATTTTCCGGAACGATCCGCGACCCGGGTAAAGAATCGGTAATTTCTTGCAGCGATAAACAGGTATCGGCGGCAGAAGACGCGAGACCATGCAAACGGAACCACTCCTGATCCATCTTCCCCTGGGCATCGCGGCGGCAAAGGTGGCGTCTTTGGACTCTGCGCCGAACTTCGGTAGCGGCGGGTTTGATGTGCATCTTGGACTGGAATTGGCCCAGCCTGATGCGTCGCGGGAAGAAGGCCCGCCGTTGGCTTCGGCGGATACTCCGGTTGCGTGGGCCGCGGCCGTCTTGCCCTCGGTGCCGCTGACGTCCCTTCCAGCATGGCCAGCCGACCAGCCATCAGACGGGACCACGCCCATTGAGGCCATGCCTGTCGAGGTGCCCGCCGACGCGGGCTTCGAAGGGATGGCCTGCCCGCAACCGCCGCTTGCCGCTGGCGACCGGGCAAAAGCCAGCCTTCCGGACGAGGGTTCAATCGACCCGATCCCGGATCGCTCGATTCCGATTGGCCCGATTCCGATTGGCCCGATAAAGGTTGGCCCGATAAAGGTTGGCCCGATCCCGGATGGCTCGATTGAGAAGCTGGCGCCTTTCGGCGACGACCTGCGCACTTCCTTGACCAGTTTCCCGCAGGCGGATGCATCCAGAGGAGCATCCCCACCGCGAGAAGGCGGATCGCTTGCCGGCGGGCCGCCGCTGGACAGAGTTTCCCAGAAGGCAAGATCACCTTCGGCCGCCGGGTCCATGCCATTCGTCTTGCATGACGGCAGCGGGCCGGGGGCCAGCCTAGCTCTGGCCGGCCCGATGCCGAACGGATCGGCGGGTGATCCGAAAGCCGGGTCATTGCCGGGCCCGGTTGCCATGAACGCCCCGACCGCGCCCAGACCCGTCCCCCCGGCCGGGAGCGTTGGCGAACCAAAAGACCCGCGCCAGAATGCCGACCTTGCTCTGGCCAAAGCTTCAACGCTGACTGCCGATCCTGAGCCCGTGGCGGAAGTCGCCTGGCCGGCCGTGTCCAACACCACGGACAAGCCCAGCTTGCCAACCGGGCCCCCTGTCCGCAAGGCAGAGACGCCGGAACCGGTGGCCAGGGCGACGCGTGCGGCTGCGATGCTGGTCAGCGAATTGGGCACCGATCCCCAGCCGGTTCAGGATCCCGTCAAAGGCGGGTCCGATCCGTCTGTGCCAGCAAAAGACCGCGCAGCGCCGGCCTCCCAGGTGCGGGTTTCCGGGGCGGAACGTCTCTGGCTGGGCACGCAGCACATGCAGGCCGAACCGACCGGAGTGTCCGCCGGAACGGATGACGAGATCGGGCTGTCCGGCAAGGTCGCAATGGACGCAAGTGTCGCGTCCCCGGATCGCGCGCGGGTCTCGCCAGCTGTCGCTGGAACAGGCGCAGCCACGGCCCCCCAACTGGCGTCCAGTCGTGCAGTTCTCGCTTTTCGGCAGGCCGAGGATCCTTTGTTTTCCTCCGATCCAACCCTTGGCATCGCGGACCGCTTGCCGGTGCCGCCGCCGAGCCTTGCGGCCTCCACTTTGCCGCCTGCTGCTCCGGTGCTTCAGGCTGCCGCCCAGATCGTGGCGTCGCTGACGCAGCGCCCCGACGGCACGACCGAAATCGCGCTGTCCCCGGAAGAACTTGGCAGCGTCCGACTGCAATTTCAGGCCGATGCCCAGAACCCGGACCGCATGGTCGTTCATCTTGCTTTTGACCGACCCGAGACGATGGATCTTTTCCGTCGCCATGCGGACCTGTTGACCGAGGCAATCCGCTCGGCAGGCTATTCCGAGGCCAGACTTGATTTTGGTCAGGCCGGGGCGGGGTCAGGTGATGGCGCAAGGCCGGGGCAGGCTGGCCGCAATGACGCCGGCGCGGACCCGCCACTGACTTCGGCAGGCGAGCAGACGGCAACAGATGCCGAGCCGGACAGGTCTTACGCCCTTCGACTGTCCGGCGTCGCCGGAATGGATCTCAGACTGTGAGGATCAGATGACAGTAACCCCGCTTGGCAGCACTTCCCCTGCGGCGAACACCTCCCCCGGAACGGGGCAGACCGCGAAGATCTCTTCGGATTTCAACACCTTCCTGCGGATGCTGACCGTCCAGATGAAGAACCAGGATCCCCTGAACCCGATCGATTCGGCGGACTATGCCGTGCAACTGGCAACCTTCTCCGGGGTGGAGCAGCAGGTGCGGACCAACCAGCTTCTGGCCGACATGCAGTCCCGTGTTCAGCAAACGGGCATGGCCGAAATGGCCGGCTGGATCGGCAAGGAGGCGCGGTCGGCGGCCCCGGTTGCTTTCGACGGTGCGCCTGTCGTGCTGGCTCCGAACCCGGCCGCCGGGGCAACCGTCGCGGTCCTCGTGGTCCGCGACATGCAAGGCCAGCTGGTCGCGCGGGAAGCCATGCCGGCCAGAGCAGCACCCTACACCTGGCTTGGCGCGGATGCTACCGGCACGCTGTTGCCGGCGGGCAGGTACCAGCTGTCATTGGAAAGCGGTGACGGGGAAGACGTGATCTCAACCACTCCGATTGAACACTACGCGCAGGTGATTGAGGTGCGCAGCGCCCCGGACGGGTCAAAGCTGGTTCTGTCAGGAGGTGTCGAAGTGGCAGCATCTGCAGTCACCGCGCTTCGCCTGCCCGGTGAATAGGAGACACTCGGCTTGACGAGGTACGGCGGACTGCACCGCCATTAGCGTTGACCGGACTTGGCCAAGACCTGTCTACCAGGCCGGAACTGCCCAGCCAACAGCGAGACCTAAACCAAAGCCGACCAGCACGAGGGCGGCAGGCAACAAGACGCTGCGCTTGCGCACGTCGCGATGCGGACCGGCCGGGTTGCCGGTCCGGATCAGCTGCGCCTCGACCAGCGCCGGCAGCTTCGGCCCGAATCTGGCCAGCACGCGCGCGGTCTTGAAAAGGTCGCGCAGCACTGCCTTCGGGCCGATGGTTTCCTTGATGTAGCGTTCGACGATCGGCTGGGCGACCTCCCAGATGTTGATATGGGGGTCCAGACTGCGCGCGACGCCCTCGACCACCACCATCGTGCGCTGAAGAAGGATCAGCTCGGTCCGGGTCTCCATCCCGAAACGTTCCGTCACCTCGAACAGGTAGGCGAGGAGGCGGGCCATCGAGATCCGGCTGGCGTCCATGCCGAAGATCGGTTCGCCGACGGCACGCAGGGCGCGGGCGAATTCATCGATGTCGCGGTCTGGCGGGACATAGCCCGCTTCGAAATGCACCTCGGCGACGCGGCGGTAATCCTTGCGGATGAAGCCCATCAGAATCTCGGCATAGACCCGGCGGGTGTATTCGTCGATCCGCCCCATGATCCCGAAGTCATAGGCTATGATGTCGCCGTTCGCGGCAATCTTCAGGTTGCCCTGATGCATGTCGGCGTGAAAGAACCCGTCGCGCAGCGCGTGGTTGAGGAACAGCTGCAAGACCCGCGCACCAAGGACGCGGCGGTCGTGGCCGGCGGCGTCGATCAGTGCCAGGTCATTCAGCCCGATACCTTCAGCCCAGCCTAGCGTCATCACGTTGCGCGAAGACAGGAACCAGTGCGGCTTCGGCACCTGGAAGCCCTCGTCGTTCACGGTGTTCGCGGCGAACTCGGCGGCGGCCGAGGATTCCAGCCGCAGGTCAAGCTCGCCCATCACCACGCCTTCGAAATGGGTGATCACTTCAACCGGGCGCAGCCGGCGCGAGAAGGGGGCAAGGCGTTCGACCCAGCGGGCGGCGAGGTAGAAGGCGTCGATGTCCTTGCGGAAGGCGCGTTCGATGTTCGGGCGCAGGACCTTGACCGCGACCTCCTCGCCAGTGTCGGCAAGCCGGGCGCGGTGGACCTGCGCGATCGAGGCGGCGGCGACAGGTTCGGAAAACTCGGAGAAAATGGCCGAGACGGGAAGCCCCAGTTCGGCTTCGATCATCGCCTTCGCGGTGGCCATCGGGAAAGGGGGCAGCTTGTCCTGCAAGTACTTCAACTGCCCGGAAAGCTCGTCGCCGACGATGTCCGGGCGGGTCGACAGGACCTGTCCGAACTTGATGTAGGCCGGACCAAGGGCGGTCAGCGCCCGGGTGGCGGGGGGAAGGGCGGGGTCGCCCTTCAGACCCAGCCATTTGAACGGCCACCCCAGCATCCGTGCGGCAAACCGCAGCCGGGGCGGCGCGCGGAACGCCTCCAGCACCACGTCCATCGCGCCCGTCCGCTCCAGCGTGGCTCCGGTCCGGATCAGGCGGATGATATTGTGCGGGCCCTTCATGCGCGGCCCTGCCGGGTGGCGCTTTTCGCTCCCTCGCGGGCGCTCATCGCTGGGAAGGTCACCGAAGAGGGACCGGACGGGACCGATGAGGGGCGGGTCATCAGAGCTTCCACCCCGAATGCAGGGCGGCAACGCCCATCGTCAGGTTGCGGTATTTTACCTGGCCGAACCCGGCCTCGCGGATCATTTCGGCAAAGCTGTCCTGACCCGGAAACTTGCGGATTGATTCCACAAGGTACTGATAGCTGGCCCGGTCTCCGGTCACCACCTGGCCCATCGCCGGGATGACATTGAACGAATAAAGATCATAGGCCTTTTGCATCAGATCGTTTGGAATCTGGCTGAATTCCAGCACCACGATCCGTCCGCCGGGCTTCAGAACGCGGTGGGCTTCGCGCAGGGCATCCCCGATCCGCGTCACGTTCCGGATGCCGAAAGAGATCGTGTAGACGTCAAAGCTTGCGTCCGGGAAAGGCAACGCGATCGCGTCGCCCACCACCCAGTCCAGGCTGCCCGCCAGCCGTTCGGCCTCGGCCCGCTTGCGGCCTTCGACCAGCATCGCCTCGGTCATGTCGCAGACGACGGCTGTCGCTTGCGGTGCGCGCCTGAGGAAGCGGAAGGCCACGTCGCCGGTGCCGCCGGCCACGTCAAGAAGCCGCTGGCCTGCCCGTGGGGCCAGCCAGTCCATCATCGCATCCTTCCAGACGCGGTGAATGCCCAGCGACATCAGGTCGTTCATCACGTCGTATTTCGAGGCCACCCGCGAAAAGACGCCGTGCACCATTCCAGCCTTGTCGGCTTCGGGGACGTCCTGAAAGCCGAAATGCGTTGTCTTTTCATCCGTCATCGATCTGGCAGTCCTTGGGGGCTTGCGAAGTCTGGCCTTGCTCTCCTTATAGTCGGACACTCCGCGCCCGCAATGCGCCCAACTGTCCGATGGGGACCGATGCCCGAACTGCCCGAGGTCGAAACCGTCCGCCGAGGCCTTCTTGCCGTGCTGGAAGGCGAAGTCGTCGTCCGGGCCGAGGTCAACCGCCCCGACCTGCGCTGGCCCCTGCCCGACCGCATGGCCGAAAGGCTGACCGGTCGGCGGGTAACTGCGCTGCGGCGGCGGTCGAAATATCTTCTGGCCGATCTCGACAGTGGCGAAACTTTGCTGGTGCATCTGGGCATGTCCGGGCGGATGCTGGTGTCCGGCGCGCAGGTCAGAGCCTTTCACCATGACCACCCCGCGCCGCAAAAGCACGACCATGTGGTCCTGCACATGGCCTCTGGCGCGCGGATCACCTTCAACGACGCCCGCCGCTTTGGCGCGATGGACCTGATGGCCACCAAAGGCGCGGACGACCACCCCTTGCTTGCCGGCCTTGGACCCGAGCCGTTCGGCAATGATTTCAACGGGCCCTACCTTGTCGCTCGGCTGGCCGGGCGCCGCACTC
>JANOER010000028.1:0-15496 GCA_031441285.1 Rhodobacterales bacterium | reverse complement strand
GGGCTTCACCGGCAGCCAGGGCACCTTCCACTCCGAACAGGCCATCGCCTACGGGACGCAGATGGTCGGCGGTGTCACCCCCGGCAAGGGCGGGACCGAACACCTCGGCCTGCCCGTCTTTGACAGCGTGCATGATGCCGTCGCCAAGACCCAGGCCAACGCCACCGCGATCTATGTCCCTCCGCCCTTCGCCGCCGACAGCATCCTGGAGGCGATCGACGCCGAAATCCCGCTGATCATCTGCATCACCGAGGGCATCCCGGTCCTTGACATGATGAAGGTCAAGCGCGCGCTGATCAACTCGAAGTCGCGGCTGATCGGGCCGAACTGCCCCGGCGTCCTGACCCCCGGCGAATGCAAGATCGGCATCATGCCGGGCAGCATCTTCTCCAAGGGCTCGGTCGGGGTTGTGTCCCGCTCCGGCACCCTTACCTATGAGGCCGTGAAACAGACCACCGACGTGGGCCTCGGCCAGTCCACCGCCGTCGGCATCGGCGGCGACCCGATCAAGGGGACCGAGCATATCGACGTGCTCGAGATGTTCCTCGCCGACCCCGAGACCCACTCGATCATCATGATCGGCGAGATCGGCGGGGCCGCCGAAGAAGACGCCGCCCAGTTCCTTGCGGATGAGAAGAAGAAGGGCCGCTGGAAGCCCACCGCCGGCTTCATCGCCGGCCGCACCGCCCCCCCCGGCCGCCGCATGGGCCACGCCGGAGCCATCGTCGCGGGCGGCAAGGGCGACGCGCAGTCGAAGATCGAAGCGATGCTGAGCGCCGGGATTGTCGTCGCCGACAGCCCGGCGGGGTTGGGTGAGGCGGTGTTGAAGGCGATCAAAGGGTGATCTTCGTAGTCGCTTCTATTGCGTTGAGTTGCAGAAACGAGCGGCTCAACAACGAGAGGTTCGGAGGTGTCCGATGGAACCGTTGAGGGCATGCGAAAGAAACGTGGGTGGCTGTGGTGGCTTGGTGTCCTCGTCGTGTTGGGAATCCTTTCCGACGATGACGACGACAACCGGCGGTGTTCAGTTGGAGACGAGGCGTTTTTGCGCGCGATCGGCCAAGCTGTCGGAGAATGGAAGATCGAAGACTTCGCGCTCTATCCGACCGACTTCACAAGTAGCCCAATTGATCAGGCCGGGACGGTCAAGTTCTCGGCGTCAGTTGCGGCTGACAACGGATGGAACGGCACCGCACTGGGGAGCGTCCGCTTGCGCGGGTGCAAAGCCAATGTGGAGAAGGTCCAATAAAGTAAGTTGCACTCTAACCCGCTCTTTCGCGAGGTAACCCCATGACCGACCAATCCCCCACCGCCGCCTTCACTGCCTCGTCCTTCCTCGACGGGGCCAATGCCGATTACGTCGATCAGCTGGCCGCCCGCCATGCGGCCGACCCGAACTCGGTCGACCCGCAATGGGCCGAGTTCTTCCGCGCCCTCGGCGACAGTGAGCTTGACGCCAAACGCGCCGCGCAAGGCCCAAGCTGGGCCCGCACCGACTGGCCGCCGCAGCCGGTGGATGACCTGACCGCCGCCCTCACCGGCGAATGGGCCGCCCCGCCCCCGGCCAAGGAAGCCAAGGCCGCCGGTCAGAAGATCGCCGCCAAGGCCACCGAGGCCGGCATTTCTCTTTCGGATCAGCAGTTGCAGCGCGCCGTCCTCGACAGCATCCGCGCGCTCATGATCAATCGCGCCTACCGGATCCGGGGCCACCTGGCGGCCGATCTTGATCCCCTCGGCATGACCGACACCAAGCATCAGCCTGAACTTGACCCCGCATCCTACGGCTTTACCGAAGCCGACATGGACCGACCGATCTTCATCGACAAGGTTCTGGGGCTGGAAACCGCCTCGATGCGCCAGATCATCGACATCGTGAAACGCACCTATTGCGGCACCTTTGCGCTGCAATACATGCACATCTCGGACCCCGAACAGGCCGCCTGGCTGAAGGAACGGATCGAAGGCTACGGCAAGGAAATCCAGTTCACCCGCGAAGGGCGCAAGGCGATCTTGAACAAGCTGGTCGAGGCGGAGGGCTATGAAAAGTTCCTCCACGTCAAATACATGGGCACCAAGCGTTTCGGCCTTGATGGCGCGGAAAGCCTGATCCCGGCGATGGAGGCAATCATCAAGCGCGGCGGTGCCTTGGGGGTGCAGGACATCATCATCGGCATGCCGCACCGGGGCCGGCTGTCGGTGCTGGCCAACGTGATGATGAAGCCCTACCGCGCGATCTTCCACGAATTTCAGGGCGGCAGCTACAAGCCCGAGGATGTGGATGGATCGGGCGACGTGAAGTATCACCTCGGCGCTTCCAGCGACCGTGAGTTCGACGGCAACAAGGTCCACCTTTCGCTGACCGCGAACCCCTCGCACCTCGAAGCCGTCAACCCGGTGGTGCTGGGCAAGGTCCGCGCCAAGCAGGACCAGTTGAACGACGCCGCTGAACGCATCGCCAGCCTGCCGATCCTCTTGCACGGCGACGCGGCCTTTGCCGGTCAGGGCGTGGTGGCAGAATGCCTTCAGCTTTCGGGCATCAAGGGCCACCGCACCGGCGGCTGCATCCACATCATCGTCAACAACCAGATCGGCTTTACCACCGCGCCCGCCTTCAGCCGCACCTCGCCCTACCCGACCGACATCGCCCTGATGGTCGAAGCGCCGATCTTTCACGTCAACGGCGACGACCCCGAGGCCGTGGTCCACGCGGCCAAGGTCGCCACCGAATACCGCCAGAAGTTCCACAAGGACGTGGTCCTCGACATCTTCTGCTACCGCCGCTTCGGTCACAACGAAGGCGACGAGCCGATGTTCACCAACCCGGCGATGTACACCCGGATCAGGAAGCAGAAGACCACGCTGCAACTTTACACCGAACGGCTGGTGCGTGACGGCCTGATCCCCGAAGGCGAGATCGAGGACATGAAGGCCGCCTTCCAGGCCCGTTTGAACGAAGAGTTCGAGGCCGGAAAGGCTTTCCTTCCGAACAAGGCCGACTGGCTGGATGGCCGCTGGAAGAACATGGCCACCAAGGATCTGAACAATTACCAGCGCGGCGAGACCTGGATCAAGGCCGAGACGCTGGCCGAAGTCGGCACCGCCCTGACCCGCGTGCCGGACGGCTTCGACATGCACAAGACCGTCATCCGCCAGCTGGACGCCAAGCGCGAGATGTTCGCCAAGGGCGCGGGCTTCGACTGGGCCACCGCCGAGGCGCTGGCCTTCGGCTCGCTGCAGACCGAAGGCTTTGCCGTCCGCCTGTCGGGTCAGGACTGCACGCGCGGCACCTTCAGCCAGCGCCACTCTGGCTGGGTCGACCAGACGACCGAGGAACGCCACTACCCCCTGAACCACATCCGCGCGGGGCAGGCGCGCTATGAGGTGATCGACTCGATGCTCTCTGAATACGCGGTCCTTGGCTTCGAGTATGGCTACAGCCTTGCCGAACCGAACGCGCTGACCCTGTGGGAAGCGCAGTTCGGCGATTTCGCCAACGGCGCGCAGATCATGATCGACCAGTTCATCAACTCGGGCGAATCGAAGTGGCTGCGGATGTCGGGCCTCGTGATGCTGCTGCCCCACGGCTATGAGGGTCAGGGGCCAGAGCATTCCTCGGCCCGTCTGGAACGCTTCCTGCAGCTATCGGCCGAGGACAACTGGATCGTCGCCAACTGCTCGACTCCGGCGAACTACTTCCACGTCCTGCGGCGCCAGCTGCACCGGACCTATCGGAAGCCCCTGATCCTGATGACGCCGAAATCGCTGCTGCGTCACCCGATGGCGATCTCCCGTGCCGAGGATTTCACCGATGGCTCCACCTTCCACCGCGTTCTGTGGGATGACGCGCAGAAGGGCAACTCGACGGCAAAGCTGAAGGCCGACGACAAGATCAGCCGTGTCGTGCTGTGTTCGGGCAAGGTCTACTACGACCTTCTGGCCGAACGCGACGCGCAGGGGCTGGAGGACGTCTACCTTCTCCGGGTCGAACAGCTTTACCCGACCCCGACGATTTCCCTGACCCAGGAACTTGGCCGCTTCGCCAAGGCTGATTTCATCTGGTGTCAGGAGGAGCCGAAGAACCAGGGCGCCTGGTCCTTCATCGAACCCGAGATTGAAACGATCCTGACCAAGGTCCGGGCGACGCCCACGCGCATGTCTTATGCCGGACGCAAGGCCTCTGCCTCGCCCGCAACCGGCCTCGCCTCGCGCCACAAGTATGAACAGCAACAACTCGTCGCCCAGGCCCTTGGCCTCTGACACGCAGAAGACCGGAGAAAACAAATGACTGACGTGATGGTGCCCGCCCTTGGGGAATCCGTGTCCGAGGCCACCGTGTCCACCTGGTTCAAGAAACCCGGCGACGCGGTGAAGCAGGACGAGATGCTGTGCGAGCTTGAGACAGACAAGGTGTCCGTCGAGGTGCCAAGCCCAGTGACCGGCATCCTGGCCGAGATCATCGCCCCGGAAGGCACGACCGTGGCCGCGAACGCAAGGCTTGCGATCGTGACCGAAGGTGCCGCCGCCCCGGCTCCCGCCCCCAAGGCCGCGGCCAAGGCCGAAGCTGCCCCGGCCCCCGCGCCCGCCAAGGCGGTGGAGGACGCGCCCTCCGCCAAGAAGGCGATGGCCGAGGCGGGCCTCTCCCCCGACGCCGTGCAAGGCACCGGCCGCGATGGCCGGATCATGAAGGAAGACGTGGCCCGCACCGTCGCCGGTGCCGCCGGGGCGCAAGCCGCCGCAGCGGCCCCCGCCCCGGCCCCCGCCGCCCTGCCCCGCGCGCCCGTCCCCGCCGACGACGCCGCCCGTGAGGAACGGGTGAAGATCACCCGCCTGCGCGCCACCATTGCCCGCCGCCTGAAGGACGCGCAGAACACCGCCGCGATGCTGACGACCTACAACGAGGTCGACATGTCCGCCGTCATGTCCCTGCGCAACGAATACAAGGACGCGTTTGAAAAGAAGCACGGCGTCAAGCTTGGTTTCATGTCCTTCTTCGTCAAGGCCTGCACCCACGCGCTGAAGGAAGTCCCCGAGGTCAACGCCGAGATTGACGGCGGCGACGTGGTCTACAAGAACTACGTCCACATGGGCGTGGCGGTCGGCACCCCCTCCGGCCTCGTCGTCCCGGTGGTAAGGGACGCAGATGGGATGGGCTTTGCCGCAATCGAAAAGAAGATCAGCGAACTGGGCCTGCGCGCCCGCGACGGCAAGCTGTCGATGGCCGAGATGCAGGGCGGCAGCTTCACCATCTCGAACGGCGGCGTCTACGGCTCGCTGATGTCGTCCCCCATCCTCAACCCCCCGCAATCGGGCATCCTTGGCATGCACAAGATCCAGGACCGCCCGGTTGTCGTCGCAGGCCAGATCGTCATCCGTCCGATGATGTATCTGGCGCTGTCCTACGATCACCGGATCGTGGACGGCAAGGGGGCGGTGACGTTCCTCGTGCGGGTCAAGGAGGCGCTGGAAGACCCGAGGCGGTTGCTGATGGATTTGTGAGGGGCGGCGTGACCCGTAGGGTGCGCTACAGCGCACCACCCACGCGCCACCGGTGCGCCGCAGCGCACCCTGCCCCCACCCCGGACCCCGCATGACCCACCGCCACCCCAGGCGCCGCCCCTCCCCCTCGTGGGGAGCGAAGCGGGGTGGGGGGCCTCTGTCCCGGCAGACCCTGCACGGGACCGGGAACGCGGCAAGTCCGGGGGGACGGCGGGCAGCCGGTCTTGCCGCCTCGTTGCCAGAAAGGAGCCGGTGATGTTCAGTGCCGCCGAAGGGATGCACGTTCACGACTTTCTCGAACATCTGCATCAAAGGCTTCAATTCGATTGGTATCTTGAAGCCGGCAACAAGGGCGGCACCGTGCTGGCCATGTCGCGCAGCCGCACGATTGCCGTCAATCCCAAGTTCCGGCTTGCATTCGACCCCGCCACGAAAGAACCGGACCTTCATCTCTTCCAGATGACGGGCGATGCCTTTTTCGCCGGCGATGCTTTGCTGCAATTGCTGGCACAGCCGTCCTTCACCTTCCTTGCCGGAGCCTGCCTGTTCGAGCAGCATCTGCGAAACTTCATGAACGTCGAGGCCGCCGGAACCTCTCGATCCGTTGTGGCGATCCAGAATTGTTGCCCGATCAATCACCCGATGGCGACGCGTGAACCCGTTGGGATCAAGCGCAGGGCGTGGGCGGGCGACGTCTGGAAGCTCTTGCCGATCCTTCGCGACTATCGCAGTGATCTGATCGTAGAGGTCCTTTCGTGTTCGCCGACCGGCCTTGTCGTGATTTCCGGCCTGGATCCCGGCAACCGGGTTCTGCGAGACAACTATGACAAGATCCTGAGCGACTACCTTGACCTGTCGCTGGCCGATTTCGGGCTCGAAAACTTCTTCGGAAGCTTCCGCTTCGCGGATCCGGTCGGGATCATCGAGGGCGGACTGCAGACCTTCCTGCCGGCCTGCAAGACGGACTCACGGGCCGAGGAGTCGCTGCCAAAGGCCATGGAAACCACGGCGGCGACGCGCACCCGTGCCGGAAAGCTTAGCAGCAACGGAGTGGACTACTATTTCACCCATCCCATTCTCCGCGACGTCGCAAGAGATCTGTCGAAGTGCATTTCCAGTCCCCTGCCAGGCGGCGTCGATGTCTATGTCGGGGTTCACACCTTCGACAAACCCTTTGACACCGGGCGGCTGCGGGTCGGGATCCAGACCGAACACTTTCTGGACCGGACCGGCCAGAGGATGTGGAAATGCCCGCGCGAGGCGGCGCGCTTGCGGTATGCGTCGAACTTCGACGTCCTGCTGGACTTCAGCCCGGACAACGCACCGGCCTATGATTTTCTGCCGGCGGACCTGATCGCCAAGGTCCGGTTCGGTCCCTTCATCTTTCCGGAAGCTCCGGTCCTGCCCGACGTCCGGTCAGCGCCCGCGCTGTTCATTGGCGCGGTCAACGGGCGACGCAAAGCCCTTCTGGAGACCGTCGAAGCGCGTCGTCCGATCGGGGTGGTTCCACGCGGGACATTCGGCCGAAGGCTTGACACCCTTCTTGCGCAGCATTGCGCGGTGGTGAACCTTCACTTTCAAGAGGGCCAGTACACCGAATATCCGCGGTTCCTCAAAGCGTACCTTTCGGGAAAGCCGATCATCTCCGAACCACTGTCGCCGCCGCTGTTTGCGGGCAAGCACTACTTTGATCTCGACTCGGATTTATCGCCCGCGAAAGTCTCCGAGGTCTTTGACAATCTTGCAGAGGTTGCACGGACTTTCGCTTTTCGCGGATTTCTTGAATCGGCAATTGCTTCCGCTTCGACAAAGGTCGAAACCTAGGTCCAGATGCAGAACCAACACCGATCCTGCCTTGCAGACCGCCCTTCGGAACGCAGTCCTGCCGGTCCCGGTCGCCGGGACGCAAGACGGATCTGCGTGGCGCTTGCCTGTCTCGCACTGATGCCGGCGTCCGCCTTTGCCCAGATCGTGCCAACCGGCACCCCCGCCGCAGATATCCTTCTTGCCTCGGCGATCGCCGACTACCGGGTGTTCGTCACCTGCTCGCTGCTTGATCCGGCAGCGCATACCAAGGTGGTCACCGGCCTTTCTGACGAGATCAGGCGCGCCTCGGTGATCCTGAAGGCAAAGGGCGTCCCGGACGCGACCATTGCCGCCTTCGAAGCCGCCGCCGATCCGGCGACGCTGGTTCCCGCGCCGGATACCCCCTTTGCCGAGGTGCAGGAGTATTGCGGCGACCATTCCGACTGGTCAGAACGCTGGCAGGGCCGGGACTTCACCGGTCTTGATCGCGACCTGCCAATGGCCTTGCCGTGACCTTGTGACCGACGCGCCCGCCAACCCATTTGCCGCGTTCGTAGCCCGCATCAGGCGCTGGGGCCGGCGCCGTGCAGGCGATGCGCGTGGCTTGGACCGCGGGCCGGGGCCGATGCTTCCCGGCGCTCCGGTTGCATTGATGTCCTGCATGCGCAACGAAGGCATCCACATCTTGGAATGGCTGGCCTATCACCGCGTCATCGGGTTTGATCCGGTCCTGATCTGCACCAACGCCTGCACCGACGGCTCCGACCGGCTACTGGACGCATTGGCCGCAGGCGGAGCGGTCACGCACCTGCAAAATCCCGTCACGGCGGGGCAGTCGCCGCAGGACCGGGGCATCCGTCTGGTCTTCACGCACCTGCAAGACAGCCCGGCAAAGTGGCTGGCGCATCTCGACAGTGACGAATTCCTGAACATTTCGCCGGGCGCTGGCGCCGTTCAGGATCTGGTGGCCCGCGCAGGCCAGGCCCATGCGGTGGCACTGCCATGGCTGTGCTTTGGTGACAATGGCCACGCGACCTGGCCGGGCGAAACCCTCCGCGCCTTCACCTCCTGCGAAACCGAGATCGACGTGGCACTGGTCAAGTTCAAGTCGCTGTTCCAGTTCCGGGCCTTTGAACATGCCTCGGAACACATCCCCGTCCGGCCCCGGATCGCCGCGCCGCTTGCGGTCAATTCCGCCGGAGAAGCGTTGTCGCCTGCCCCTTTTTCCGGCCGGCCAAGATCCCGCTACTGGCCTGCCAGCAAGGCGATTCGTGGCGGCGCAGTCGTCAATCACTACGCGATTCGGTCTACCGACGTGTTCCTGTCGAAAGCCGGTCGCGGTTTCGGATCCGGCCGGCCGTTCGGCAAGTACCGGCTGAATTCGGCCTGGTACCGCCGGGCCAACCGCAACGATCGGCAGGACCGGACGATTCTGCGCCGCTGGCCCGAAGTCGCGGCCGAGATCGACCGCCTGCGCGCCCTTCCCGGGGTTGCCACAGCCGAGGCCGGTTGCCGCGCCTGGTTTGAAGACTGCCGCCTGACGCTTCCACCCTCCTCTCCCGTTCCCGGCGAAGGTGCTGCACTATGACTCCAGAGCTGACCGCCCTTGCCCTTGCAGGCCTGTTGCAGGCCGCGCAATTTGCCGTTTTCGCGATCCCGGCGAACCTTGAACTTGGGGTCGGCTATACCTCAAGCGCGCGCGACCGGCCGCCGTCACGGCAGATGTCGGTCCTGACCGGCCGGTTGCAACGCGCGCTGAACAACCATTTCGAGGGGCTGATCCTCTTTACCCTCGCCGTCGTCGTCGTGACCCTTGCCAACCAATCCACCGAGGTCACTCAAACCGCTGCCTGGACCTACCTGGGCGCGCGTGTCCTTTACGTCCCGGCCTACGCCTTTGGCTGGCGCCCTTGGCGTTCCGCGATCTGGGCGGTAGGCTTTGTCGCAACAGTTTTGATGATCGTGGCGGCTCTGGTCTGAACCGGCCGCCGAAAGGAACATGACATGGCAGATTTCGACACCATCATCATCGGCGCCGGCCCCGGCGGCTATGTCTGTGCGATCCGCGCGGCGCAGCTGGGCCTCAGGGTGGCCGTGGTCGAAGGGCGCGAGACGTTGGGCGGCACCTGCCTGAACATCGGCTGCATCCCGTCAAAGACGCTTCTCCACGCCACGCACCTTCTGCACGAATCGCAGGAGAACTTCGAGAAGATGGGCCTGATGGGCGCCTCCCCCAAGGTCGACTGGGCGAAGATGCAGGCCTGCAAGGCCGATGTCGTCAGCCAGAATACCAAGGGAATCGAATTCCTGTTCAAGAAGAACAAGATCACCTGGCTGAAGGGCTGGGCCACGATCCCGGCCCCCGGTCAGGTCAAGGTCGGCGACGAAACCCATGGCGCCAGGCACATCGTGATCGCCACCGGGTCCGAGCCTTCCAGCCTTCCCGGTGTCACGGTGGACGAGGAAACGGTCATCACTTCCACCGGCGCCCTGACGCTCAGCCGCATTCCGAAGACCATGGCCGTGATCGGCGCGGGCGTCATCGGACTGGAAATGGGGTCGGTCTACGCCCGCCTTGGCACGCAGGTTACCGTGGTCGAATACCTTGACGCGATCACCCCCGGAATGGACGCCGAGGTTGCCAGGACCTTCCAGCGCATCCTTGCGAAGCAGGGCCTGAAATTCGTCCTCGGTGCCGCTGTCCAGTCCGTCGCCAGGGGCAAGAAGGGCGCAACCGTCAGCTACAAGCTGAAGAAGGACGGCAACGAGGCGCAGCTCGACGCCGACATCGTGCTTGTCGCCACCGGCCGCAAACCCTTTACCGCCGGGCTTGGACTAGAGGCTCTGGGGATCGAGATGGGTCTGCGCGGCACGGTCAAGACCGATGGTCAGTTCCAGACCAACCTGCCCGGCCTCTACGCCATCGGTGACGCGATCGCCGGGCCGATGCTGGCGCACAAGGCCGAGGACGAAGGCATGGCCCTGGCCGAAATCATGGCAGGCAAGCATGGCCATGTGAACTACGCTGTCATCCCCGGCGTCATCTACACCACGCCCGAAGTAGCGAATGTCGGCCTGACCGAAGAGCAGCTGAAAGCCGAAGGCCGCGCCTACAAGGCCGGCAAATTCCCCTTCATGGGCAATGCCCGTGCCAAGGCGGTGTTCCAGGCCGAAGGTTTCGTGAAGATCCTCGCCGATGCCGCGACCGACCGCATCCTCGGGGCCCACATCATCGGCCCGGCCGCAGGCGACCTGATCCACGAGATCTGCGTGGCGATGGAGTTCGGCGCAAGCGCCCAGGATCTTGCCATGACCTGCCACGCCCACCCCACCTGGTCCGAAGCGGTGCGCGAAGCGGCGCTGGCCTGCGGCGACGGCGCGATCCATGCCTGAAGGCCCGACGCCGGGGCGCGCGGTCAGGTGGAATGCCGGCGCAGACTAAGCGCCTGCGCCGGGTCGATGCTGGCGGGCCGGAAAAGATCGAAGCCGCCGCCCTTAAGCGCACGGGCATCCGTGAACTCGAAGCATTCCGAAAAACGGTCAAAGCCCCAGGACGCCAGATCGACCGGATCGAACACGGCGCGGATTGCGTCATACTGGTCGAACAGCACCCGATTTCCGGGCGATAGATTCGATACGCAGACAAGCGCGGTCGGGGCACAGTCCAGCACGGTCAGACGCAGGTCGGGCCGCCAGGTCTGCAAAATCGGGATCAGCTTCCAGACATCCCCGGTCCAGGCGCCAGCCGGCAGGTTTTCAAGGTCGCGGGTCGTCAACCCGATGCCGAACGGCGCACAGTCATGCAGCATGATCACGCCATCCGCGTTGCTTGCGGCCTCGGTGTGCATGAAATCGCGCAGAAGGTATTCGTAAAGGTGCATGCCGTCGAGAAAACTCAGTCCCAGTCGGATGTTGTTGCGTTGCAGGAACTGGCTCGCGAAGAAATCATCGCTCGTCTGCTGGAACACATGCAGCGCGGGCTTGGTGCCGATGACATTCAGGTTGACGCGGAAGAATGGATCGACGGCAATCGTCTTGCCACGGACCGGTGCAAAACTGTCGCCCAGGCGGCAGCCAATTTCCAGGTACCAGTCAAACAGCAGTGTCTCATGCAACGCCGCAAGAAACCGCTGATACCTTACCCCAGTTGCCCGCTTGAACATCGTCCCGCCTGTCTTTGCGGCCCATAGCCGTCGCCTGCCCAGTCGGCGACTTTTGCGTGACCCCTGCGAAATGGCAAGCCGGAGTTTTTGGCCGGCGTAGGATCCCAGCCCCGGTCTTCGGGCGCCTTTCCGGGGTGGTCTTGACCTGCCGTTCGGTTTCGAAGGGGTTGAAGCAGACCTCACGGCCCGCTCCGCCAGCGGGCCGCTTGCGCGGCGTCTGCTTTCAATGTTGGATCGCCGCCAGATGGACCCCAAGTCCGGCGACCACCTCCGATTCCCTGCGCGCTCAGTGCGCCGGGCGAATGAAGGTGCCGTTGCGCAACTCGGCAAAGGCCTTTTGCAGCTCGGCTTCAGTGTTCATCACGATCGGACCGGCCCAGGCCACCGGCTCTTCGATCGGCGCGCCCGAGATGAGAAGGAACCGCACGCCGTCCGGCCCCGCCGTCACCGTCACCTCGTCGCCGGCCCCAAAGCGCACCAGCGTGCGGTTGCCCGACAGGTCACGGATGTTGACCTCGTGGCCCGCAACTTCCTTCTCCAGAAGCACGCCTTCGGGACGCGCGGCGTCACGAAAGTTACCCGCACCGTCAAAGACATAGGCAAAGGCCCGGCGGCGGGTGTCGACCTTGAAGGTCTTGCGCTTGCCCGCCGGCACAAAGACATCCAGATACTGCGGGTCAGCGGCAATCCCCTCGACCGGGCTTTTCACGCCCCGGTAGTCGCCGATCACCACGCGGATGCTGGTGCCGTCATCCTCGAACCGTTCCGGCAGTTCGGTGCCGGCGATGTCCTGATAGCGGGGTGCGGTCATCTTCAGCGCGCGCGGCAGGTTGCCCCACAGCTGGAAACCGTGCATCCGGCCCATCGCATCGCCCTTCGGCATTTCCTGATGCAGGATACCCCGCCCCGCCGTCATCAGCTGCAACGACCCCGGCCCCAGGATGCCCCGGTTGCCAAGGCTGTCCCCGTGTTCGACAGTGCCCGCAAGCACATAGGTGATCGTCTCGATCCCCCGGTGCGGATGCCACGGGAACCCCGCCATATAGTCGCGCGGCCGGTCGCCCCGGAAATCGTCGAACAACAGGAACGGGTCCGCCTCGGTCGGGTCCTGAAACCCGAAGGCGCGGTGCAGATGGACTCCGGCACCTTCGATATGCGGCTGGGCGCGGCGGGTTTCGATCACGGGACGGATGGACATGGGGGACACTCCAGATGAAATTCGGTTGCCATGTAGATGGGGCCAGGGGACGTAGCGCCAAGGCGTAAAAGTTGGGGTCGTCTGTGCAGAAATGCACCAAGGCCGATCCCCGGCCCTGCCCTTTCGCATTCGCACCGCAGCAGCTAAAGTGCTGGAGGGGGGGAAATCACATGGCAAAACTCGTCTTCGCAATGAATGTCTCGCTCGACGGCTACGTCGACCACGAACGTTTCGCGCCCGACGCCACGCTTTTCCGGCACTGGGTCGACCAGGTCAGCCAGTCGCCCGCCGCGATCTATGGCCGCAAGATCTATCAGATCATGCGCTATTGGGAGGAAGATCAGCCCGATTGGGGGGTCGACGAACACGCCTTCGCCCGGGCGTGGCGCAAGCTGCCGAAATGGGTGGTGTCCCGCACGCTGACGACTGTCGGCCCCAATGCCACGCTGGTTTCGGGTGATCCGTGCGATACCGCCCGTGACCTGAAAGCGCGATTTTCCGGCGAGGTTGACGTCTGCGGCACCCGCCTTTCCGGGTATCTGGGCGAAATGGGCCTGATCGACGAATACCGGCTTTATGTCCACCCTGTCGTGCTGGGAAGTGGAACCCCGTTCTTCGCCGGCCCCCGCCCGCCGCTTCGCCCGGTCGCCAGTGACCGGATCGGCGAGACGGTGATCCGGCTGACCTACAGCGCGACCTGAGAAAGTCGGGCGCAAACGTTCGCGCCCGGCACCTTGATTTCCCCGATACCTTCAGACCTGCCCGGCCCGGATCACACGCCCGCCAGATGCCGCAGCCCCTGCGTCACATCGGTCCGGACCGCCAGCCGCAGCCCCGGCTCGTCCCCCGCCTTCAGCGCCGCAAGGATCATCCGGTGGTGCTGCGGCGGCTCGCTCCGCTTGATCCGCGCATAGACCGCCCGCATCGTCGGGCCCAGCTGCAACCAGACCGTCTCGCACATCGCCAGCATCGCCGGGGTCTGGGCGCGCAGGTAAAGCGTGCGGTGGAACTCCAGGTTCGTGCGGACATAGGCCACCGCATCCCCACGGACGGCGGCCTCGCCGTTCGCCACATTGATCGCCGCCAGCCGCTCGATCAGCGCGAAATGGGCGCGGGGCAGCGCGCGGGCGGCCATCTCCGGCTCCAAGAGCGCGCGGATCGCGGCCAGCTCCTCGATCCGTTCCGGCGTCAGTTCCGGCGTCGTGATCCGGCCCGAGGAGGACAGCGTCAACGCGCCTTCCGCCACCAACCGCCGGACCGCGTCGCGCGCCGGGGTCATCGACACGCCGAACTGCCGGCCAAGGCCCCGCAGGGTCAACGAATGGCCGGGGTCCAGTTCGCCATGCATCACCTGTAGGCGCAGCGACCGGTATAGCCGTTCATGCGCGGCGGCGTTCGGGTCGCTGGGGCGGCTGGTCGGCATACTGTGCAGGGAAACACCCCGGTCCCGCAGGGGTCAATCCTGAAAGCGCAGGCGGTGCAAGGTCTGGCCCTCGGCGTGCAGCCAGGCGCGCTGACCTTGCCAGTCCGGGCAGATGCGGCTGACCACCGCCCAATAGGCCGGTGAGTGGTTCAGTTCCACCAGATGTGCCACCTCATGCGCCGCCACATAGTCCAGCACCGCCGGTGGCGCCAGGATCAGCCGCCAGGAATACATCAGCCGCCCCTCCGGCGAACAGGACCCCCAGCGTGACCGCGTGTCCCGCAAGGCAAGGCTGGAGTAGCTGCGCCCGACCAGCCCGGCATAGCGGGTGGACGCCGCGGCAAGGCGGTCGCGCGCCAGGGCCTTTGCCCAGGCCGCGACGCGGGGGCCGACGGTCTCCGGGTTGCCGGGGACAAACAGCAGGTCACCCTCGGCCCTTATGCCGCGCCCGGTGCCGGGAGCCAGAATCAGCGCCCGTCCCTCGACCGGCAGGACCGACCCCAGACCAACCTGCCGCACCACGCTTTCGGGCATCGCCTGCAGGGTCTGGCGCAGCCAGTCCTCATGTCCGCGCAGGAAAGTCAGCGCCTCACCCTCGCGGGCGCGCAGCGGCATCGACAGCGTGACCTTGCCATCCAGCCGCGACACCCGCAGCGAGAATCGCCGCGCCCGCGCGGATCGCTTCAGATGCACCTCGACCGGTGGAGACCCAGGCAGAACCCGCATGCAAACCCCATGACCCCGGACACAAGGATAACCGCTTGCCCGACCGCACGAAAGCCTTTGACAGTCGCCGACACCTGTGGCAAGCGACCATTTTTGCCGCCACCCACCACCTGAAGGGATCACCATGCCCAAAGCAGAATGGGGCACGAAGCGCACCTGCCCGACGACCGGCAAGCGCTTTTACGACCTGAACCGCACCCCGATCGTCAGCCCCTACACGGGCGAGGTCGTGGACATCGAATCCGCCCGCCGCAAGATGGCCGCCGCCGTCATCTCGCGCGCTGTTCCCGAAAAGGACGATGATCCGCTGGTCGAGGACATCGAGGCCGAAGATGACCTCCTGCCCGCCGGCGCCACCGAGGATGCCGAGCTGGACGATGATCTTCTGGAAGATGACGCCGACGACAACGTCTCGCTGGACGACCTTGCAGACGTGGCCGGAGACGAAGAAGAGGTCTGAAACCGGGACCCGATGCAGGGCGGATTTTTCCCCTTGCACCCCCGCCCGGCCTACCCTAAACACCCGGCATCGCGTCGCCTGCGGCGCGATGTCTCTCTCCGGTGGGGTCATAGCTCAGATGGGAGAGCGCTTGAATGGCATTCAAGAGGTCGGGAGTTCGATCCTCCCTGGCTCCACCAAAGAGATCTGAAGAATAGGGCGGTTTTAACCGCCCTTTTTCTTTT
>JANOER010000027.1:0-7135 GCA_031441285.1 Rhodobacterales bacterium | reverse complement strand
ACCTGCGCCCCGTTCCGGTCGGCCACCACCGCCAGCGGCACCGGCAGCGCGTCACGCCGCAGCCGAACCACCCGTTCTGCCGCAAGACGCGGAAACCACAGCGAAAGGATGCGTCGTGCCGCCATGTTTGTTCCCTTTATGTTCGCTCACTGCCATCAGAGCGGGCGAAAGTCGAGTCCCCTCGCCCTTCGCGATGACAAATGCGTGAACAATCGCCCCCCAATCAGAAACCGGCTTACGCGACGTAATGTCGCGCCTATAGTGCTGAAAGCTAACCAGCACGGGAGCCAGACGAATGAAACTCACCAAAGCAGTCCTGATCGGTGCGGTCCTTGCCGCAGGAGCAGTCTATGCACAGGCAGAGCGGACCGATCCGAACTCCATCGCCCGGTCCGACCTGATGCGGATGCAAGGCAAGAACATCGGCATCCTCAGCGAAATGGCTGAAGGCAAGATCCCTTACGATGCTGCCGCCGCCGAGGCTGCGAAGGCGGTCCTTGTCGAAACATCCGGCAAGATCGAAGCCGTGTTCATGGAGCCGGGCGCAGCCGATCCGGCGTCGCGCGCCAAGCCCGAAATCTGGACAAACTGGGAAGATTTCCTGAAGAAGTCCAAGACGTTCGGCGATGCCGCCGCCGCAATGGACGTGGCTTCGGTCGAATCCATCGGCGCAGGCCTCGGGGCTGTCGGGGGCGCTTGCGGGGATTGCCACAAGACCTATCAGGTCCCGAAACAGTAAGGCCATCCGGCGCCCCTCGCCCCTGCGGACGCGCCCGGCACAGAAAACGACCCCGGTCCTGCGACCGGGGTCTTTTTTCAGCCGCAGCTTACCCGGGTGATGATCCCGCTGGCATCGGTCTCGATGTTCAGCCGCGCCGGGTTGAAGTCCATGGTCGCAATGCTGTTCGGCGGCAGCACCCGCACCGTTGCGGCCAAAGCGCTGGTGTTGACCAGACTGATGCTGGAGCCGACCAGCTCATGCGTTGCGTTCGAGGTGCAGGTCGACAGGTCCGGGCGCGTGGGCACCGGCTCGACGACAACGCATCCCGCCAGCGTGGCGGACAGCGCAAGGGCGGCGGGCAAGATCCTGGTCAGCATGGCGGTATCCTTTCGTGACAGCCCCGGTCGGTGGCTGTCAGACAGAACCACAACCCTCCCGGCATTGGAACCCGCCTTCCGCCGTGTAGGCTTACTGCCGCACATCCCCGGACCGCGCATCCGGACTGTCCGGGCGGCGTTGCAATTGCCGGGCGGTTCGGTCAGCCTGCGCCGGACGCCACCTTGGAAGGATCAGCCCCATGCGCACCCGTGCCGCCGTCGCAGTTGCCGCCGGAAAACCGTTGCAGATCATGGAGGTGAACCTGGATGACCCGCGCGAGGGCGAGGTTCTGGTCGAGATCAAGGCCACCGGCATCTGCCATACCGACGAATTCACCCTGTCCGGCGCCGACCCCGAAGGTCTTTTCCCCGCGATCCTCGGCCATGAAGGCGCGGGCGTGGTGGTGAAATGCGGGCCCGGCGTCACCACCTTGAAGCCGGGCGACCATGTCATCCCGCTTTACACGCCCGAATGCCGCGAATGTCCGTCCTGCCTGTCGCGCAAGACCAACCTCTGCACCGCGATCCGCGACACGCAAGGCAAGGGCCTGATGCCCGACGGCACCTCGCGCTTTTCCATGCTCGATGGCACGCCGATCTATCACTACATGGGCTGCTCGACCTTTGCCAACCACACCGTCCTGCCGGAAATCGCCCTTGCCAAGGTCCGTGACGACGCGCCGTTCGACAAGATCTGCTACATCGGCTGCGGGGTGACCACCGGCGTCGGAGCGGTCCTCAACACCGCCAATGTCGAGACCGGGGCCAAGGCTGCCGTCTTCGGGCTTGGCGGCATCGGGCTGAACGTCATTCAGGGCCTGCGGCTTGCCGGCGCCGACATGATCATTGGTGTCGACATCAATGACAACAAGGAAGAGTGGGGCCGCAGGTTCGGCATGACCCATTTCGTCAACCCGACCAGGATCGAGGGCGACATCGTCCCCCATATCGTCGGCATGACGAAGACCCCCTTCGACAAGATCGGCGGCGTCGACTACTCGTTCGATTGCACCGGCAACGTCAAGGTGATGCGCGCCGCGCTGGAATGCACCCACCGCGGCTGGGGTCAGTCGATCGTGATCGGCGTCGCTCCGGCAGGTGCGGTGATCGAGACGCGCCCCTTCCAGCTGGTCACCGGCCGCATCTGGAAAGGCACCGCCTTCGGAGGCGCGCGCGGCCGCACCGACGTGCCGAAGATCGTCGACTGGTACATGGACGGCAAGATCGAGATCGACCCGATGATCACCCATGTCCTGCCGCTGGAGCGGATCAACGAAGGCTTTGACCTGATGCACGCAGGCACGTCGATCCGCGCCGTGGTGGTGTTCTAGAACTCTGAAGCGGAAACTCGAAATGTTGGAGATAGCGATGCACAGCACCCTTCTTGACGACACACGCACCCAAAAGGACGATGGCCCGCGCGGACAGATCGACCAGCTTTTCTTCAAGGCCCGCAGCGTCATCATCACCGGCGAGATCAACGACAAGGTCGCCGCCCGCGCCGTGACTCACCTTCTTGCGCTGGCCGAAGAAAGCGACGACCCGATCAACCTCTACATCTCCTCGCCCGGCGGCCACGTCGAATCCGGCGATATGGTGCATGACGTGATCAAGTTCATCCGCCCCCGTGTCCGCGCCATCGGTTCGGGCTGGGTCTCCAGCGCGGGCGCGCTGATCTTCATCGGCGCACCGGTCGAAGACCGCTATTGCCTGCCAAACACGCGCTTTCTTCTGCACCAGCCTTCGGGCGGGATCGGCGGCACCGCCTCGGACATGGTGATCCAGGCCCGCCAGATCGAGATCATGCGCGACCGCTTTCACGTGCTTTTCGCCGCTGCCACCGGCCAGACGCCCGAGCGCATTGCCAAGGACACCGCCCGCGACTTCTGGCTGACAACGCAAGAGGCACGGGACTACGGGCTTGTCGGATCGGTGATCTCGTCCATCGAGTCGCTGAAATGAGCCACCTCTGATGGCCCGGGAAGGCACCAAACTCCTCGCCGTCCTGATCGACGCCGACAACGTTCTGGCCAGACACGCCGAAGCGATCCTGAAGGAGATCGGCACCATCGGTGAACCCGCCCTGCGCCGGGTCTATGGCGACTGGTCCAGCCAGCAGCTTGCCGGCTGGAAGAACCAGGCCCGCGATCTGGGGCTGGTGATGCACCAGCAATCGGCCAACACCAAGGGCAAGAACGCCTCCGACATCGGCCTCGTGATCGACGCGATGGACATCCTGCATCAGGGCAAGTTCGACGGCTTCGTGCTGGTCAGTTCCGACAGCGACTTCACCCGCCTCGCCAGCCGCATCCGCGAAGAGGGGCTGGATGTTGTGGGGATCGGCGAGTCAAAGACGCCCGAATCCCTGCGAAAGGTCTGCAACCGCTTCATCCTGATCGAGAACATCGTCGGCGATGCAGCACCAGAGGCCAAGCCCGCCGCCACGAAGGCTGAACCCACCGCCAGGGCCGAGCCTGCCCCCGTAAAACGTCCCGAAACCGAGGCGATTCCCTTGATCCGCAAGGCGATGACCAACATCGACCCCGATGGCGAATGGTTCTCGCTCGGACAGCTTGGCCAGTACATGCTGCGCGCCGACCCGGACTTCGACCCCCGCACCTACGGCAGCCCGCGCTTGTCCGACCTGGTGAAGCGCCTGACCAAACGCTTCGAGGTCCGCAAGGACGGCAATCAGCTCATGGTCCGCGACATCGCCTGAGCCGCCGCTCATCCGACCCTGACGGGCCGTCTTCGCTGCCCGAAGCGAAAAGCGCCCGGCAGGGAGCGATGAGCGGTCGTAGCCGAACCCGCCTGATCAGAACAGCGTCCGGACCCAGTCGACAAAGGCCGTAGTCGCGGCGCGGCGTGGGCCGACAGGCATCGTGACGTAGTAATGCGCTTCGGGCAGGCCCGGCACCGCAACCTCGCGCAACTGACCCGAAGTCAGTTCGGCGCGGATGATCACCTCGGTGGCAATCGTCAGGCCCAATCCCAGCATCGCTGCCGCAATCTCCAGGTGCGGGCTGCCGACGCTTATCTTCTGGGAAGGCTCGAACTCGATCCCGGCTTCCTGCAGAACAACCTGCGACCCGTCCTGCGGCACGATCCAGGGCAGTTTCCGCACATCTGCCGGACCGTCCCCCAGTAGCGACGGCGCCCCCACCACCACCCAGCGTGTCTGGGCCAGATGCTCGGTCACAATGCCCGGTCCCTCGGTCCGCCAGCCGCGAATGGCCAGATCATAGCCCTCGGCCAACAGGTCGACCGTGGCGTAGCCGGGCGTCATCGCCACTTCGATGCCGGGATGTCTGGCCCAGAATTCGGCCAGGCGCGGCAGGATCAGCGACTGCCCGATAAAGGCGGTTGTCGCCACCCGAAGACTGCGCCGGCTTTCCTCGCGCCGCAGATCGGCGATCCCGGACGCGATCACGCCGAAGCCGTCGCCAAGGGCGGCTGCCAGCCGCTTGCCGGCCTCGGTCAGGGCGACGGTCCGGCCATTGCGCTGCACCAGCGGCAGGCCAAGATCGGCCTCCAGCCCCCGAACCGCTTGCGCAACCGCAGCATGCGTCACGTTCAAGGCCCGCCCGGCCTCGGCAAAGCTGCCCTGTCGGGCGGTGGCGTCAAAGGCCCGCAACGACGACAGGGAAGGAAGGTCACGCCATCGGCTCAAACGAAACCTCATCTTTCGTTTACAGGATTTTCCTGATTCGAATTTCTACACGTTTCATGGCAATTTCAACAGGAAATCGTAGAACGGGACGAAAGCCATGCACAGTGTCAACCTTGACCTACTTCGCGCCGTCGCCCGCCACCACGCCGATGGCCGGCCCATGGACCCGCACGCGCATCATGCTGCCGCGCACCTCTCCGCGCGCCGTGCCGCGCGAAAGGATCGGTGGCGCGCGGTGGTCGGTCGGCTTGGACAAATGCCGTGGTCTGATCGCCGGTCGACGGCAAAGGAAGCTTCGCAAACCCCCACCCCTGGCCTGCAAGTCTAAGAATTTTCGTCGAAAATTCTTAGATCGCGCCGCCCTCACTCCACTTCGGCCGTGACCCAGGTCTCGAAGCGCACTCCGCCTGCCAAGGCCATCCCCCCGATCGTCGCCGGCCCGCCCAGGCCGCGCCGCAATAGACCGCCGTGTCAAAGTCGGGAATATCAAGGCCCATATGCAGGGCAAGAAGCCCGGGGGCCGGGCGATCGGATGCGGTCCTGGTATCCCCTTTCCAGCCATCCCGCCCCGGCGCGACGATTCGCTGTCTTGGTTAATCGGCCATTCCCAGCCCGCGCGTAGAGACGCAAGGAAGACGCAAGGAAGATGCGCGGAAGACCCTTGAAAGACCGCCGCAACGGCCAGTTAATCCTGCGTCCGCAAGGGCTTGGCCCGTCGCGTGCGCCTTTGAACCGACCCTCTCTCGAAATCGGCATTCACGAGGCGGCGAGCATTGCCTAAGTTCACCGCCAAAGGAGCCAGCATGACCCAAGTTTCCCTCGGCCTCGACACGTTCGGCGATGTCTCTCACGGCCCGGATGGGCAACTTCAATCCATGGACCAGACCCTGCGTGAGGTGCTGGACCAGGCCACGCTGGCCGACGAGATCGGCATTGATTTCATCGGCTTGGGCGAACATCACCGCGCCGACTTTGCGATCTCGGCGCCCGAGATCGTGCTGGCCGCCATCGCGGGCCGCACCCGCCGGATCAAGCTTGGCACCGCGGTCACGGTCCTGTCGACGGACGATCCGGTGCGCGTGTTCCAGCGGTTCAGCACCCTTCACGCGCTGTCGAACGGCCGGGCCGAGCCGATCCTCGGGCGCGGGTCGTTCACCGAAAGTTATCCCTTGTTCGGGCATGATCTTGAGGCTTACGAGCAGTTGTTCGAAGAACGCCTTGATCTTTTTGCCCGGCTGGTCCGCGATCCCGTCGTGACCTGGTCAGGCGAAACCCGCAGCCCGTTGCAGAACCAGCAGGTTTTCCCGACGCTCGGGACAGCGATGCCGGTCTGGGTTGGCGTTGGCGGCAGCCCGGAAAGCGTGGTCCGCGTGGTGCGGCACGATCTGCAGCTGATGCTAGCGATCATCGGCGGCGATTCCGCCCGCTTCGCGCCCTACATCGACCTTTACCACCGCGCCTGCGCCCAGCTTGGCAACCCGGTGCGCCCGGTTGGCGTCCACTCGCCCGGTTTCATCGCCGAGACGGACGAGGCCGCACAAGAGCGGCTTTTCCCGCACTACGCCGACATGTTCGGCCGCATCGGCCGCGAGCGCGGCTGGCCCCCGGTCACGAAAGAGCGGTTCATGGCCGAGGTCCAGCATGGCGCGCTTTATGTCGGCAGTCCGGAAACGGTCGCCCGCAAGATCGCCCGCACCGTGCGGACGCTGGGCGTCCAGCGCTTCGACATGAAGTATTCCACCGGCCCGATGCCGCATGCCGATCTGATGACCTGCATCCGGCTTTACGGCGAAAAGGTCATCCCGATGGTGCGGGACATGCTGGCCGACAAGGCCGCGTAGGGTGCGCTACAGCGCACCGTCACCAAGATGTTGCGTCCCGCGCATGGCTGCAAGCAGCATCTGGCGGTGACGCTCGCGGAAACGGGCGCGGTCGGCGTCTGAATATTCGTCCGCGCAGGCAGCGCACCGGGCGCCGTTCTCATAGGCCGGGTGCGCCTGACCCTCGGGTGTCACCGGCCGCCGGCAGGCCCCGCAGGACAACAGGCCGCCCGGAACCAGCCCGTGCCCCACCGACACGCGATCGTCAAAGACGAAACATTCGCCTTGCCACAGACTGTCGGCTTCCGGCACCTCCTCAAGGTATTGCAGGATGCCGCCTTTCAGGTGGTAGACCTCATCAAGCCCTTGACCCAGAAGGTAGTTCGTCGATTTCTCGCAGCGGATGCCCCCGGTGCAGAACATCGCAATCCGCTTTCCGGCAAAGGCCTTGCCATTGGCCTGCCACCAGTCGGGAAACTCGCCAAACGCGCGCGTTCCGGGATCCACCGCACCCCGGAAACTGCCGATCGCCACCTCATAGTCGTTG
>JANOER010000026.1:0-16447 GCA_031441285.1 Rhodobacterales bacterium | reverse complement strand
CCGGTCACGATGACCGAACGACCCGAAAAGTCGACGCGCTTGCCCAGAAGGTTCTGGCGGAAGCGGCCCTGCTTGCCTTTCAGCATGTCCGACAGCGATTTCAGCGGGCGCTTGTTGGTGCCCGTGATCACGCGGCCACGGCGGCCGTTGTCGAAAAGCGCGTCAACCGCTTCCTGCAGCATCCGCTTTTCGTTCCGGACGATGATGTCCGGCGCGCGCAGTTCGATCAGCCGCTTCAGGCGGTTGTTGCGGTTGATGACCCGGCGATACAGGTCGTTCAGGTCCGACGTCGCAAACCGGCCGCCGTCCAAGGGGACCAGCGGGCGCAGCTCTGGCGGGATCACCGGCAGGACGGTCAGGACCATCCATTCCGGGCGGTTGCCGGATTCCAGGAACGATTCAACGATCTTCAGCCGCTTGATGATCTTCTTCGGCTTCAGCTCGCCCGTGGCCAGCTTCAGCTCTTCACGCAGCTGGTCGGCCACGGCCTGCAGGTCGATGGCGGCCAGCATCTCGCGGATCGCTTCTGCGCCGATGTTGGCGGTGAAGGCGTCAGCGCCATACTGGTCCTGCGCGTCGAGGAATTCTTCCTCGGTCATCAGCTGGCCATAGGTCAGGTCGGTCAGGCCCGGCTCGAGCACGACGTAGTTCTCGAAGTAGAGAATCCGCTCAAGATCCCGCAGCGTCATGTCCAGCATGAGGCCGATCCGGCTGGGCAGCGACTTCAGGAACCAGATGTGGGCGACGGGTGCGGCCAGTTCGATATGGCCCATCCGCTCGCGCCGCACCTTCTGCAGCGTGACTTCAACGCCGCATTTCTCGCAGACGACGCCGCGATACTTCATGCGCTTGTATTTGCCGCAGAGGCATTCGTAGTCCTTGATCGGCCCGAAGATCCGGGCACAGAACAGGCCGTCACGTTCCGGCTTGAAGGTCCGGTAGTTGATGGTTTCCGGCTTCTTGATCTCGCCGAAGGACCACGACAGGATCCGCTCTGGCGAGGCCAGGCTGATCTTGATTTCGTCGAAGGTCTTGACGGGCGCAACCGGGTTGAACGGGTTGGTCGAGAGTTCCTGGTTCATTTCATCTTCCCAAATAAAGGGCTGCGGTCAGTGGGTGAGAGCCAAATTCCTTCGAAGGAATTTGCAAAAATCTTCGAAGATTTTTGGTCCTCACTCCTCCTCCGCATCCAGGAGTTCCATGTTGAGGCCGAGGCCCCGCACTTCCTTGACAAGGACGTTGAACGATTCCGGCACGCCGGCCTCGAAGTTGTCCTCGCCCTTGACGATCGACTCGTAGACCTTGGTCCGGCCTGCCACGTCGTCCGACTTCACCGTCAGCATTTCCTGCAGGGTGTAGGCGGCGCCGTAAGCTTCCAGAGCCCAGACCTCCATCTCGCCAAGACGCTGGCCACCGAACTGGGCTTTGCCCCCGAGCGGCAGCTGCGTGACCACCGAGTACGGTCCGGTCGACCGCGCGTGCAGCTAGTCAACGACAAGGTGGTGCAGCTTGAGCATGTACTTCACACCCACCGTCACCTTGCGCTGGAACTGCTCGCCCGAGCGGCCGTCGAAGACCACCGACTGGCCCGAGGTGTCAAAGCCCGCGCGGGTCAGCGCGTCGTTGACGTCGGATTCCTTGGCACCGTCGAAAACCGGGGTCGCGATCGGCACGCCCTTGGTCACGTTGCCGGCAAGTTCGAGGAAGTCATCCTCGCTCCGATCGGCAAAGGCTTCCTCATAGGTCTCGTCGCCGTAAGCCAGACGCACCGCGTCGCGCACCGGGGTCATGTCGCCGGAGCGGCGATATTCCTTCAGGGCCTCGTCGATGTTCATGCCCAGACCGCGCGCGGCCCAGCCCATGTGGGTTTCCAGGATCTGGCCCACGTTCATCCGGCTTGGAACCCCAAGCGGGTTCAAGACCAGGTCAACCGCCGTGCCATCGGCCAGGAACGGCATGTCCTCGACCGGGACGACCTTGGAGATGACGCCCTTGTTGCCGTGACGGCCGGCCATCTTGTCGCCGGGCTGCAGCTTGCGCTTCACCGCGACGAACACCTTGACCATCTTCATCACGCCGGGGGGCAGATCGTCGCCACGGCGCACCTTTTCGACCTTGTCGTCGAAGCGGTGATCCAAAGCGCGCTTCTGCGCCTCATACTGGTCGTGCAGCGCTTCGACTTCCTTGGCGTCGGCCTCTTCGCCCAGCGCCAGCTGCCACCACTGGCCGCGCGACAGCGTGCCCAGAAGCTCTTCGTCGATGGTCGAGCCGGCCTTGATGCCTTTCGGCCCCTTCACGGCTGCCTTGCCCAAGACCAGCGTTTTCAGGCGCGAATAGATGTTCCGCTCCAGAATTGCCAATTCGTCGTCACGGTCGCGGGCAAGCCGTTCAACTTCCTCGCGCTCGATCTGCAGCGCGCGTTCGTCCTTGTCGACGCCGTGGCGGTTGAAGACCCGCACTTCGACGATGGTGCCAAAAGCGCCCGGGGGCAGCCGCAGGCTGGTGTCGCGCACGTCCGACGCCTTTTCCCCGAAGATCGCGCGAAGCAGCTTTTCTTCCGGCGTCATCGGGCTTTCGCCCTTCGGGGTGATCTTGCCCACCAGGATGTCGCCCGGCTGCACTTCGGCGCCGATATAGACGATCCCGGCCTCATCGAGGTTGCGCAGCGCTTCTTCGCCGACGTTCGGGATGTCGCGGGTGATTTCTTCCGGCCCAAGCTTGGTGTCGCGGGCGGCGACTTCGTATTCCTCGATGTGGATCGAGGTGAAGACGTCGTCGGACAGGATACGCTCGGAAATCAGGATCGAGTCTTCGTAGTTGTAGCCATTCCAAGGCATGAACGCGACGATGATGTTCCGGCCCAAGGCCAGTTCGCCCATGTCGGTGCAGGGACCGTCCGCCACCACCTCGCCACGCAGCACCGTGTCGCCCACCTTGACCAGCGGACGCTGGTTGATGCAGGACGACTGGTTCGACCGCTTGAACTTGCGCAGACGGTAGATGTCGACGCCCGGCTCACCGGGTTCCAGCATCTCGGTCGCACGCACGACGATACGGGCGGCATCGACCTGGTCGATCACCCCGGCCCGGCGCGCCATGATGGCAGCACCCGAGTCGCGGGCAACGACAGCTTCAATGCCGGTGCCGACGAAGGGCGCGTCCGACTGCAGCAAAGGCACCGCCTGACGCTGCATGTTCGAGCCCATCAGCGCGCGGTTGGCGTCGTCGTTTTCCAGGAACGGGATCAGCGAGGCCGCGACCGACACCAGCTGCTTTGGTGACACGTCGATCAGGTCCACCGAATCCGGCGGGTTCAGCATGAATTCCCCGGCCTTCCGGCTGGAGATCAGCTCTTCCGTGAAGCGCCCTTCGGCGTCCTGGCCGGCGTTGGCCTGGGCAACCGTGTGGCGCATTTCCTCGGTCGCCGACATGTAGACGACCTCGTCGGTCACCTTGCCGTCGATCACCTTGCGGTAGGGGGTCTCGATGAAGCCATACTTGTTCACCCGCGCGAAGGTCGCGAGGCTGTTGATCAGGCCGATGTTCTGGCCTTCCGGCGTCTCGATCGGGCACATCCGGCCGTAGTGGGTCGGGTGAACGTCACGAACCTCGAAACCCGCACGTTCGCGGGTCAGACCGCCCGGCCCAAGGGCCGAAAGGCGGCGCTTGTGGGTAACCTCGGACAGGGGGTTGGTCTGGTCCATGAACTGCGACAGCTGGCTGGAGCCGAAGAATTCACGCACCGCCGCCGCCGCCGGTTTGGCGTTGATCAGGTCTTGCGGCATGATCGTGTCGATCTCGACCGAGGACATGCGTTCCTTGATCGCGCGCTCCATGCGCAGCAGGCCGACGCGGTACTGGTTCTCCATCAGCTCGCCGACCGACCGCACCCGGCGGTTGCCGAGGTGGTCGATGTCGTCAATCTCGCCCTTGCCGTCGCGAAGCTCGGTCAGGGCCTTGATGCAGGCGATAATGTCAGCGCGGTCCAGCGTGCGCTGGGTGTCCGGGCGCCCGAGGTCGAGGCGCATGTTCATCTTGACCCGGCCCACAGCCGACAGGTCGTAGCGGTCCTTGTCGAAGAACAGCGTGTCGAACAGCTGGCTTGCGGCTTCCACGGTCGGCGGCTCGCCCGGGCGCATCACGCGGTAGATGTCCATAAGCGCGGTGTCGCGGCCCATGTTCTTGTCCACCGCCATGGTGTTGCGGATGTAGGGACCGGTGTTGACGCCGTCGATGTCGAGGACCGGAATGTCGGTGATGCCCTGATCGAGCAGAAGCTTGAGGCTGCCGCCTTTCACCCCGCCATCGCGGTCATATTCCATCGTCAGCTCGTCGCCGGCCTCGACCCAGATCTCGCCGGTTTCTTCGTTGATGATGTCCTTGGCGACATATCGGCCGACGATCTCGTCGTAGGGGACCAGAAGCTCGGTCACCTTGCCGGACTTGATCAGATCGTTCGCCATGCGCGGCGTCATCTTGTCGCCGGCCTTGCAGATCACTTCTCCGCTCGCCGCATCGACGATGTCAAACTGCGGCCGGGTGCCGCGGATGCGCTCGGGGAAGAACCTGGTGACCCAGCCCTTGTTCTTCAGGTATTTGTAGCTGACCGTCTCGTAATAGGCATCCATGATGCCTTCCTGGTCCATGCCAAGGGCATAGAGCAGCGTTGTCACCGGCAGCTTCCGGCGACGGTCGATCCGGGCGAAAACCACGTCCTTGGCGTCGAACTCGAAATCCAGCCACGAGCCGCGATACGGGATGATCCGGCAGGCGAACAGAAGCTTTCCGCTGGAATGGGTCTTGCCCTTGTCATGATCGAAGAACACGCCGGGAGAGCGGTGCATCTGGCTGACGATCACCCGTTCGGTGCCGTTCACCACGAAAGTGCCGTTGTGCGTCATCAGGGGCATGTCGCCCATGTAGACGTCCTGTTCCTTGATGTCCTTGACCGACCGTGCCCCGGTGACCTCGTCGACATCGAACACGATCAGACGCAGCGTCACCTTCAGCGGTGCCGCATAGGTCATGTCGCGCGACTGGCATTCGTCCACGTCGTACTTGGGCTTTTCCAGCTCGTACTTGACGAACTCCAGCACCGAGGTCTCGTTGAAATCCTTGATCGGGAACACCGACTGAAAGGTGCCCTGGATCCCTTCGCCATCAAGCGGCTTGTCGCTGTCGCCGGACCGCAGAAAAAGATCATACGAGGATTTTTGCACCTCGATCAGGTTCGGCATCTCCAGCACTTCACGGATTTTGCCGAAATAGCGGCGGATGCGTTTCTGGCCGACATAAGCTTGCGCCATGGTCTTGGTCACCTTTCAGTTTTCGCTGGCGCACCACCCGTCGGGCCACGGGCGCGCACCGCATGCGAAGAGACACAAGGGTTCCATTCGTGCCACCCGTCCCGAAGGGCGGCTCCCGAACCCATATCGCATCTGGGAAGAAGCTTCCTGATGAAAGCCCCTTCCAAGACACGCATGGCCGGGCCCGACACTGTCGGACCCAGCCCTGGCTTTCAGGGGGCGATGCCCCCGATGTCCGATTACTTCAGCTCGGCCTTGGCGCCAGCCTCTTCGAACTTTTTCTTCATCGCCTCGCCGTCGGCTTTGGTGACGCCTTCCTTGATCTTGCCGCCAGCTTCCGTCAGGTCCTTGGCTTCCTTGAGGCCCAGGCCCGTCAGTTCGCGCACGACCTTGATCACGTTGATCTTGTTCGCGCCGGCCTCAAGGAGGACGACGTCGAATTCGGTCTGCTCTTCGGCCGGGGCGGCAGCAGCCGACGCCGGACCGGCGGCCATCATGACGGCGCCACCGGCGGCCGGCTCGATGCCGTACTTGTCTTTCAGGATGGTTTTCAGTTCCTGAGCCTGGAGAAGGGTCAGACCAACGATCTCTTCGGCGAGTTTGTTCAGATCAGCCATTTTGTTCATTTCCGTATGTTAAGATGGGTTCCAACGATGCGGTTTCAACCACACCGGACAAGGGATCAGGCCGCCAATCAGGCTGCGGCCTTCTCCTCGATGGTCGACAGGATGCTCGCGATGTTCGAAGCAGGCGCACCAATGGCCCCGGCAATGGCAGAGCCCGGAGCACCGATGCAGGACACGATCTGAGCGATAAGCTCTTCACGCGACGGCATCGACGCCACGGCCTTCACACCGGCCTGGTCCAGAACCGTGTCGCCCATTGCCCCGCCGATGATGACGAACTTGTCGTTCGTCTTGGCGTAGGCATCGCAGACCTTGGCCGCAGCCACAGGGTCTTCCGAGTAGGACATCACGGTCATGCCCGTCAAAAGATCACCCATCTTCGCAGCGGGCTTTCCTTCAAGGGCAATCTTGGCGAGCGTGTTCTTGGCAACGCGAACGGACCCACCCACGTCGCGAAGCTTCGCGCGCAGGTCCTGCATCTGTGCAACCGTCATTCCGGTGTAGTGGGCAACCACCACAACGCCAGAGCTTTCGAAAATCTGGCCGAGTTCCTCGACCAGTTTCTCTTTCTGGGCTCTATCCACAGTTTCACTCCAAGGTTGGGGGTTTCCCCCCGGCTCAATTATGCCCCCCTTTGGCAGGGAGGCGTTCGGGTCCGCTAAAGGTTCCCGAAACCAAGATCACCCGAAGGCAGCCCAAATCTCGTTCCCCATCTCGGGCAGGAATTATGGCGTTTGCGCGCCACCCACCGTCTCGGACAGAACCGGGCATTGCTGCCCGGGTAGTCCCCTCACCTTTCGGCTCGGGATTTCGTAGGGTGGGTGCTAACCCACCAGCCCTCAGGCCTGCGTCGCCGACGAGATCTCGACCGAAACGCCCGGACCCATGGTGGATGACAGCGACACCTTCTTCAGGTAGGTGCCCTTGGCGCCCGATGGCCTGGCCTTGGACACCGCGTCCACGAAGGCGCGGATGTTCTCGGCCAGCTTGTCTTCGGTGAAGGACACCTTGCCGATCCCGGCATGGATGACGCCGGCCTTTTCGACCTTGAACTGGACCTCGCCACCCTTGGCAGCCTCAACAGCCGTTTTCACATCCATCGTCACGGTGCCGACCTTGGGGTTCGGCATCAGGTTGCGCGGGCCGAGGATCTTGCCCAGACGGCCGACCAGCGGCATCAGGTCCGGCGTCGCGATGCAACGGTCGAACTCGATCTTGCCGGACTGGATCGTCTCCATCAGGTCTTCCGCACCGACGATATCCGCACCAGCGGCCTTGGCCTCGTCAGCCTTCGCGCCACGGGCGAAAACCGCGACGCGCACGGTCTTGCCGGTGCCGTTCGGCAGCTGCACCACGCCACGGACCATCTGGTCGGCGTGACGGGGGTCGACGCCCAGGTTCAGCGCGATTTCCAGCGTCTCGTCGAACTTGGCCGAGGCCGCGCCCTTGATCAGCTTCACGGCCTCTTCAACCGAGATCATCGTCTTGCCGGCGAAGGCTTCGGTCGCCTTGGCGACGCGCTTTGCAATCTTTGCCATGGTGTCAGCCCTTCACTTCGATGCCGCAGGACCGTGCTGACCCGAGGATGATCTGCATCGCAGTTTCCACCGAGTTCGCGTTCAGGTCCTTCATCTTCGTTTCGGCGATCTTGCGCAGCTGCGCCGTGGTGATCGAACCGACGACGTCATGGCCCGGCTTGACCGATCCCTTGGCGCGGTTGCGCTTGCCGACCGACGGCAGACCGGCGGCCTGCTTGATCAGGAAAGCAGCCGGAGCCGTCTTGAACTCAAGGCTGAACGACTTGTCCTGATAGTAGGTGATGATCACCGGCGTCGGCGTGCCCGGCGCGATGTCGGCGGTCTTCGCGTTGAATTCCTTCACGAAGGCCATGATGTTCAGCCCGCGCTGACCCAGCGCCGGACCGACTGGCGGGGATGGGTTCGCCTGCCCCGCCTTCACTTGCAGCTTCAGGCTGCCGATAATCTTCTTGGCCATCTGGCCTCTCCTTTGTCACTGCATGCCTCCGGAATTGGAGGATGCGGTTTAGTGGTCCGGTCCGTCACCCCAAAGCGGCGCTCGCCTCCCACGCGGTTTCTCAGGACCCTTTCGAGACCTGAGTGAATTCCAGTTCAACGGGCGTCGCCCGGCCGAAGATCGACACGGTGACCTTGAGGCGGTTGTGCGCCTCGTCCACGTCCTCGACCATGCCCGAAAAGCCTTCGAACGGGCCGTCGGTCACTTGCACCGTTTCGCCGATGTCGAAGCGGATCAGGTTGCGCGGCGCTTCCAGACCTTCTTCGACCCGGTTCAGGATCGCGTTCACTTCGCCGTCGCGCATCGGCATCGGCTTGCCTTGCGGCCCAAGAAACCCGGTTACCCGGTTGATCGACGAGACCAGGTGGTAGCCCTTGTTCGTCATCTCCATGTGCACCAGCACATAACCCGGCATGAAGCGGCGCTCTGACGTGACCTTCTTGCCCCGGCGCATTTCGATGACCTCTTCGGTCGGCACCAGAACTTCGTCGATCTCGTCCTCAAGCCCGGCATCGGTGACGGCGGTCTTGATCTGCTCGGCAACCTTCTTCTCGAAATTCGAGAGAACGCTTACCGAATACCAGCGCTTCGCCATCTTGCCTGTCTTCCTTGCTGTCCGGGGCCATTCGGCCCGCCTTCGTGATCGTATCCCGGAACAAAAAACAGCGCGCACCCCGAATCGATGCGCGCCGGTGTCCCTTTGGTTGGCGCCGCATTACCCCGCCGCGACCGTCATTTCAAGAGGCAACCGCAGGTACCCGGCACAGGCCGCCGCGTCAGGAGCCGATGATCGCCGTAAGGCCGGTGCGGATCCCGAGATCGACAAGGCTGAAGAACGTCGCCGCCAGTGCCGACAGGATGAAGACCATCACCGTGGTCAGCACCACCTCGCGCCGGGTGGGCCAGACGACCTTGGCGACTTCGGCGCGGACCTGCTGAAGAAACTGGAAGGGGTTCGTGGTCATGGCTCATCCGATGCTTGCGTTCCGGGGGACATACGGTGGATGGACCAAGAGTTCAAGTCGTGCGAAGCCTGCAAATTCAGACCACATCGCCCGCATCCAGCCGCGCCAGCACGGTTGCGGCCCCCGCCAGCACGGCGTCGCGGTGATTTTCTTCCATCGCGTCCCAGACCCGGAACATCTGGCCCATCCGGGGGTTCCTTGCCAGAAGCGCACGATGGCGTGTGAGAAAGTGCCAGTAAAGCAGGTTGAACGGGCAGGCTTTGTCGCCGGTCTTGTCCTTCACCCGGAAGTGGCAGGCGCGGCAATGATCAGACATCCGGTCAATGTAGGCGCCCGACGAGACATAGGGTTTCGACCCAAGCATCCCGCCATCGGCGAACTGGCTCATTCCGATCGTATTGGGCGCCTCGACCCATTCGAAGGCGTCGATGTAGACTGACAGATACCACTCATGGACCTGGCCTGGATCCACGCCGGCCAGAAGTGCGAAGTTGCCGGTCACCATCAGCCGCTGGATGTGATGGGCATAGGCCAGGTCGCGCGTCTGCCCGATCGCCGCCGCCATGCAGGCCATCCGGGTCTTGCCGCCCCAGTAGACTGCCGGCAAGTCTCGGGAATGCCCGAGCGCGTTCCGGACCAGATACTCCGGCCCGGTCAGCGCCCAGATGCCGCGCACATACTCGCGCCAGCCGATGATCTGGCGGATGAAACCCTCTGCCGCCGCGATCGGAACGCTGCCGTTGCGCCAGGCGTCTTCAGCGGCGCGGCAGACTTCCAGCGGCGCCAGAAGCCCGAGGTTGAGATAGGGCGAAATCAGCGAGTGGCTGAGGAACGGCTCGTCCGCCAGCATCGCGTCCTGCTCTGCGCCGAAGGTTGGCAGGCGATCGGTGATGAACTCTGCAAGGGCCGCAAGCGCGCCTTGCCGATCGGTCGCCCAGCGGAACGGGCGCAGGCGCCCGAAATGGGAAAACCGGGTCTCGACCAGGGTCAGGACGTCCTCCAGCCCGGCGTCAGGAACAAAATCCTGCGGACGGGGGCGCAAGAGGTCGGTTTTCGCCGGTTTCCGGTTGTCATGGTCAAAGTTCCACTGCCCCCCGGCGGGCTGGTCGCCCTCCATCAAGAGCCCGGTCCTGCGGCGCATGTCACGGTAGAACCATTCCATGCGCAGCTGCTTGCGCTCCGCGGCCCAGGCGGCGAATTCGGCTTCGCTGCACAGGAAGCGGTCGTCCGGCAGGACCCGCACCGGCAGCGGCAACGCCTCGAGGTCGCGCAAGACCCGCCATTCGCCAGGCTTTGTCGCCAGAACCTCACCGGCCCCATGCTCCGAGGCGCGCCGCAGCAGCTCGCCGCTGATGGTCTGGGTGTTGTCGGGATCGTCCAGCCGTGCATAGGCAACCGTCCAGCCGTCGGACCGCAAGGCCGCCGCAAAGTTGCGCATCGCAGCAAGGATCAGCGCAATTTTCTGCGGATGATGCGGGACGCTGGCCCCCTCGCCCATCACCTCGGCCATCACCACCACGTCCTGCGCCTTGTCGGCAGCCCTCAGCGCCGCGACGTCAGGGGTCAGCTGGTCGCCCAGAACCAGGACCAGTTTCACCATGGCACGGTCCTGCCCTGCCAGTCGAAGAAGCCACCGCTGTCGTCGGCCCCCAGCCGGTCAAGCACCGCAAGCAGGTTCTGCGCCGCGTCGCCCGGCGCCAGAGCCGGATGCCCGGCCCGTTGCGCGGGGGCAAGGCCGGTTGCCACCGTGCCCGGGTGCAGCGCCACAAGGACCGATTGCGGATGCGTCCGGCGCGCCTCGATGGCAGCGGTGTGAACCAGTTGGTTCAGGGCCGCCTTCGCCGCGCGGTAGCCATACCAGCCGCCAAGGGCATTGTCGCCGATCGAGCCTACCCGCGCCGACAGCACCGCCAGCCTGGCCAGGCGGTCGCGCGGCAGAAGCCGCATCGCGTGCTTCATGACCAGCGCCGGCCCGATGGCGTTGACGGCAAACTGCGCCGCAAGCCCCTGCGCTGTCACGGCTTTCAGCGTCTTCTCCGGCCCGACCCCGCCAATGACCAGCGCGCCGGTCGCGACCACGATCAGATCGAACGGCCCCTCCAGCGCCCCCAGCGACTGCGCGACCCGAGCTTCATCCGTCACGTCCAGCCCGTCGTCGTGGCGGGAAAGCCCCACCACATCGCCCCGGGCCTGCAACTGTGCCAGCATCGCCCCACCTATTCCGCCCGAAGCCCCCAGAACCAGTGCCCGCATCACGCTCTCCCGCTTTGCTGATAACCTAGCTCAGCGCGGCCTTGCGACCATGGGCTTGCTTCTTGTGAAATACTCCCGCCGGAGGCTTCGGCCTGCGTGTCCCCGACCGGGCCAGCCGAAAGACATGTCTGCGGCAGCGCCGGCCGAGGGGGCTCGATGCCTCCGAGGACGGCTCCCCTTTCGGGAAAACCCGCTTCCCTTCCGCGTTTTCCCCCGTATAGTCCCCCCATGAGCCGGGGAAACCAGATCCATACCACCGCAAGGGCGTTTCGCCCGGCGCTGCCCCTTGGCCTACTCCTTCTTAGCCGCCTCTGAGCGTGCCCCTCGGGCGCGACCGCTCAGAGGTGACCAGCGCCCGCAAACGCAGATCAGCTAAGACATCAGGACCAGTGCCATGACCCAATCCACGCAAGACAAAGTCGTGATCTTCGACACCACGCTGCGCGACGGTGAACAGTCGCCGGGTGCGACGATGACCCAAGAGGAAAAGCTCGAGATCGCCACGCTTCTCGACGAGATGGGCGTCGACATCATCGAGGCCGGCTTTCCGATCGCCAGCGAGGGCGATTTCACCGCCGTCACCGAGATATCAAAACGCGCAAAGACCGCCACGATCTGCGGCCTGGCCCGCGCCAACCTCAAGGACATCGACCGCTGCTGGGAGGCGGTGAAACACGCGCGCTCGCCGCGCATCCACACCTTCATCGGCACCTCGCCCCTGCACCGGGCGATCCCGAACCTTGACATGGACCAGATGGCGGACCGGATCCACCAGACCGTGACCCATGCCCGCAACCTGTGCGACAACGTCCAGTGGTCGCCGATGGACGCGACCCGGACCGAACACGATTACCTCTGCCGCGTGGTCGAGATCGCGATCAAGGCCGGGGCCACGACGATCAACATCCCCGATACCGTCGGCTACACCTACCCGATGGAGTCGGCGAAGATCATCCGGATGCTCCTCGAACGCGTGCCGGGGGCTGATGACATCATTTTCGCGACCCACTGCCACAATGACCTTGGCATGGCGACCGCCAACGCCCTTGCGGCGGTCGAAGCAGGCGCGCGTCAGATCGAATGCACGATCAACGGGCTGGGCGAACGCGCCGGCAACACCGCGCTTGAGGAAGTCGTGATGGCGATGCGGGTCCGCAACGACATCCTGCCTTACCGCACCGGGATCGACACCACGAAGATCATGAACCTGTCGCGCCGGGTCGCGTCGGTCTCAGGCTTCACGGTTCAGTTCAACAAGGCCATCGTCGGCAAGAACGCCTTCCTGCACGAAAGCGGCATCCATCAGGACGGTGTGCTGAAGAACGTCGAAACCTTCGAGATCATGCGCCCCGAGGATATCGGCCTCAGCCAGGCCAACATCGCCATGGGCAAGCATTCGGGCCGCGCGGCCTTGCGGGCCAAGCTGAAGGATCTGGGCTTTGATCTGGCCGACAACCAGCTGAACGACGTCTTCGTCCGCTTCAAGTCGCTGGCCGACCGCAAGAAGGAAATCTACGACGACGATCTGATCGCACTGGTGTCGGACGAACAGACCAATGACGCCTATGAATACCTCCAGCTGAAGAAGCTGCGCGTCATCTGCGGCACCGACGGCCCGCAAGAGGCCGAGATGGTGCTGGCCATCGACGGGGTGGACCACCACATCGATGCGACCGGCGACGGGCCGGTTGACGCGGCCTTCATGTGCGTGAAGATGCTGTTCCCGCACAAGGCGCGGCTGCAGGTCTATCAGGTCCAGGCGGTCACGGAAGGGACGGACGCGCAGGCCACCGTCAGCGTCCGGCTGGAAGAGGACGGGCGGATCGTCACCGGGTCATCGGCTGACACCGATACGATCGTCGCTTCGACCAGGGCCTATATCAACGCCTTGAACCGCCTGATCATCCGTCGCCAGAAGACCGCGCCGGGCGAGGATGTGAAGACGGTCAGTTATCACGGCGAATGAAGACCGGCGCGGCCGGCAGGACGGGTCAGAGCGATCCGAACCAGCCGGTCAGCGCCGCCGCATGCGCGCTCAGGGCCGGTTGCCGCGACCACTCTGCCAGAAGGTCGGCCCAGCGCAGGGGGGCGAAGGTCACGGCGTCCCCCTTCACTGCTCGGGCGAAATCGGCGATCTCGGACTTGTGGCGGGCAATGGCCTTTGGGTCGACCGGCTTGCCGCTCGCCCAATGCGTCGGGGCGGCATGCAGATAGACCAGCACCGACCCCCGCGCCCGTTTCACGCCCTGGGTCCGCAGCGCATGGGCCTGTTTCACCAGCGTCACGGCATCCAGATGGCGGAAGCTTTGGCGGCCTTCGGTCAGCGCCTTGCGCATCGCGCCCCAGCGGGCCATCCCGTCGCCATCGTCGCGGCTGTCGAACGGTTCGGTGAAAGCGACCGCCTTGGCCGGGCGAAACGGCTGATAGCGTCTGGACGTGATCCCGACCAGCGTCGTCGATGTCGTCACCACGGCATCCAGCCTTGGATGACGGACCCCGCGCAACGGAAGCTGCATCTCGACGCCAAGCTCGACGGTTTCGGGCGGGCCCATCGGGACGCCGGGAAACGGCAGCATTTGGCGCGGACGGTCCAGAAACCAGCCAAAGGTGTTGGCCACAAGCGCAAAGGAAGAATCGGGACTGTCGAGGTCACTTCCCGGAATGCGTCCAAGGGCTGCCAGCACCGCTGCGGCGGGGACGCCGGGAAGAAATGAGGGATCGGTCATCCTTTCATCTCTTGCAGCGTATTGCCTCCGTCCACAACCAGCATTGCGCCGGTGACGTAAGAGGCTTCCTCGGACGCAAGAAAAACCGCACAGGCCGCGACCTCGTCCGGGGTGCCGGGGCGGCAGGCAGGGGTGCGCTGACCGGCGCGACGCTCCTTGGGGCTGGAGCTTGCGGTGGCGATCCACCCCGGCAGAACCGCGTTGCAAATGATGCCATGACGGCCATACTCCAACGCGATGGACCGGGTCATGCCGGTCACTGCGGCCTTGGCGGTGGCATAGGCGGATGAGCCGTCGATGGTGACAACCGGTCCGGTCACGGATGAGATGTTGACGATCCGCCCATAGCCGCGCGCCTCCATTCCCGGAAGGGCGGCGCGGCAACAGTGGAATGTCGTGGTGATGTTCAGCGCCATGTGATGCGCCCAGTCCTTGTCCGACCAGTCGGCCAGATGCCCGCGCCTTGCCCGTTTGCCGGTCTGCACCATGCCGGCATTGTTGACCAGGATGTCCACCCGGCCCAACCGCGCCTCGACCGTGGCGAACAGGGCGACGACCTGAGCGGGGTCGGTCAGGTCGGCGATATGGGACATGCAGCCCAGTTCGGCCGCGCGGTCATGGATGCGCCCCGTGGTGGCCGTGACGCAGACCTTCGCCCCGCCTGCCACCAGCGCCCGGGCAATGGCAAAGCCGATTCCCCCGGCCGATCCGGCCCCTGTCACCAGCGCCAAGCGCCCCGAAACGCCTGCCATCGTGGGCCTCCTTTGCCGCTGTTCTCCGGCTTTGGATCAGCCGGATGTCTGATTAGATCAGATCTGGTGGTCTTTCGGCGCGGAATCCTGGCCAGAATACCAGATTTCTGCAAGCAGACGATTGTGTAAGCGGTGGACCGCGCGCTGTGCTACAAGGTCTTCCGCTCCCCTGCGCAGGTCTTTATATGAAGGCGCTTGCCTTGGACCATGAGTCGCCGGGACAATACTGCCTGCATGTGGGGACCCTTCAGGATGTCGATATTCTCCGGCCTGTTTTCTGGCCTATTCTCGTCAGACATGGCGATCGACCTCGGCACGGCGAACACGCTGGTCTACATCCGTGGCAAGGGGATCGTGCTGAACGAACCCTCGGTCGTGGCCTATCATGTGAAGGACGGCAAGAAGGTCGTCCTTGCGGTGGGCGAGGACGCCAAGCTGATGCTCGGCCGCACCCCCGGAACGATCGAGGCGATCAGGCCCATGCGCGACGGGGTGATTGCCGACTTCGAGGCAGCGGAAGAGATGATCAAGCATTTCATCCGCAAGGTGCACAAGCGGTCGACCTTCTCGAAACCGAAGATCATCGTCTGCGTGCCCCACGGCGCGACCCCGGTGGAAAAGCGCGCGATCCGGCAGTCGGTGCTGTCAGCCGGGGCCAAGCGGGCCGGCCTGATCGCCGAACCGATCGCGGCCGCCATCGGGGCGGGGATGCCGATCACCGAACCGACCGGCAACATGGTCGTCGACATCGGCGGCGGCACGACGGAAGTGGCGGTCCTGTCGCTTGGCGACATCGTCTATGCCCGGTCGGTCCGCGTCGGCGGCGACCGGATGGACGAGGCGATTGTCAGCTACCTGCGGCGGCATCAGAACCTGCTGATCGGGGAATCCACCGCCGAGCGGATCAAGACCTCGATCGGCACGGCGCGGATGCCCGATGACGGGCGCGGCGCCAGCATGACCATCCGCGGCCGCGACCTTCTGAACGGCGTCCCGAAGGAAACCGAGATCAACCAGGCCCAGGTCGCCGAAGCACTTGCCGAACCCGTGCAGCAGATCTGTGACGCGGTGATGCAGGCGCTGGAAGCAACCCCGCCGGACCTTGCCGCCGACATCGTCGACCGGGGGGTCATGCTGACCGGCGGCGGTGCGCTCTTGGGAGATCTGGACCTTTCCTTGCGCGAACAGACCGGGCTTTCCATCAGCGTGGCCAACGAGTCACTGAATTGTGTTGCCTTGGGCACCGGGAAAGCACTGGAATATGAAAAGCAGCTTCGGCATGTGATCGACTACGACACCTGAGGGCCAGCGCAGGCACACCGGTTGAAGGGGATTACCCGTGGCCAAGACCCGCATCGGACCCGATGAGTTCTCGCGACCGCTGCGCCGCCTTTTGGTGGCGATCGCGGTGCTGCTGCTTTTGGGCCTGTTTTTGCTGTGGCGGATCGACAGTCCGCGGGTCGAACGGTTCCGGGCCAGCTTGATCGACTTGGTGGTGCCCAACCTCGATTGGGCGATGCGACCGGTCACGGCCGCAGCAGGGATGATCGACGATTTCCAGTCCTACACCCGGATCTACGAACAGAACCAGGAGCTGAAGCGGGAATTGCAGCAGATGAAGGCCTGGAAAGAGGCCGCGCTGCAGCTTGAACAGAAGAACGCCCGCCTGCTTGACCTGAACCACGTGCGGCTTGACGCGAAGCTGACCCATGTGACGGGTGCCGAGATCAGCAAGTGTAAACGAGGGCAGCGCTCCAAGGCGGGGGATGGCAGGTTATGAAAGTG
>JANOER010000025.1:0-2056 GCA_031441285.1 Rhodobacterales bacterium | reverse complement strand
CCTCATAGGTCGCAACGCGCTACGACCGATGCCCGACGGTCTTCCTCGCCGCCATAGCCCGCGCCGCGACCGTCATGTTCTGGCTATGAAACGAGAACGAGTTCTGACTCTGGGGGCACCTCAGGGCGCGAAATCGTCAGCAGATGACATTGCGCCGTGACCGACAACTTGGGATGGCTCCGGCAGATCATCCCGCGCCTCACTTCCCGGTCCAGGGCTTGAGCATTGTTGCCAAAAAATCGTTGGCAACCGCCAGTTCCCCGATCTTGGCATTCAGTTCGCGGACCGTATCCTCGACAACCTCGGCAGTGGCGACCGCCTTGCCGCCGCGGTCAAATATCCCTGCGGCAGCCTCAAGCAGCGCCTTCTTCCACTGATGATAATTGTCGGATGGACCTCCTAGCCAGTCGCCGGCTCCGACACCGTGCGCTTGCCCCTCACGGCCTCCAGCGCCACCCGCGCCTTGAACGCCGCATCCTGGTTCCTGCGTTTGGACACGTCTGTGCTCCGCGTGCTTGGAGACCAGCAGAGTTCAGATCGTAGCGTCCGTCACTGTCCGATTTTTGGGGCGTAGCTCAAACAATGCCCTCCAGCTACCACGCTGGATTCACGAGATGAATCCCCCATGGGATTTGAGCAACAGATCCGATGGGGATAACTCAGACAGGCGGCCAAGGGCGGCGGCCAGCTTTGCGGCTTCATCCTGACGGGCTTCGAGGTTCGACTGCGCCTCCATCACCACGTCCTCGGGCGCAGAGCGGGCGAAGTTCGGGTTGTCAAGCCGACCCTTCAGCCCGCCGATTTCGCGCGTCAGCTTGCCGAAAGCCTTTTGCAGGCGGGACCGTTCTTCGGCGATGTCGATCAATCCCTGCAGCGGGATTGCGAAGGCAGCCCCTTCGGCGGCAACGGCGATCGAGCCTTTCGGGGCGCTTCCTTCCGAAAAGCCGTCAATCCGGGCCAAGCGGCGGATCAGCGCCTCGTTCCGGGTCCAGGCTGCGCGGGCCTCGGTGGTCAGGCTGGTCGCCACAAGGTCGGCCTTCAGGCCAACCGGGACATGGACTTGCGCGCGGGCGGACCGAATGTCGTCGATCAATGTGGTGACGAAGGACATTTCGGTGGCGGCTTCTCGGTCGATCAGGCTGGCGGTCAGGTCGGGCCAGTCGGTGTGGACCAGAAGTTTCTCGCGCTTGCCCGTTGTGGCCCAGAGTTCCTCGGTGAGGAAGGGCATGAAGGGGTGCAGCAGGATCATCGAGCGGTCGAGGACCCAGGCCATCGTCTGGCGGGTTTCAGCGGCGTCGGGTCCGTCGAACAGGGGCTTGGCAAACTCGACATACCAGTCGCAGACACGGCCCCAGACGAATTTGTAAAGCGCGTCGGCGGCGGTGTCGAAGCGGAAATCCTCCAGCGCCGCGTTGACCTCGGCCAGGGTGCGGGCGGTCTCACCGATGATCCAGCGGTTCGCAGTGGCCGTGACCGCCGGGGGGGCAGCTTGCGTCGCGTGACCGTCCCAGACCCCGTTCATCTCGGCAAAGCGGCAGGCGTTCCACAGCTTGGTGCCAAAGTTCCGGTAGCCCGCGATGCGGCTCGTATCCAGCTTCAGGACGCCGCCAAGGCTGGCCATCGCCGCATTGGCAAAGCGCAGCGCGTCGCAGCCGTATTCGTCGATGATCTCCAGCGGGTCGATGACGTTGCCCAGCGACTTCGACATCTTCTTGCCCTTGGCGTCGCGGACCAGGCCGTGCAGGTAGACGGTGTGGAAGGGGATGTCGTCCACCACGGCAAGCTGCATCATCATCATCCCTATGAACGCTGGAGCCAAAACGACTATTACGGCCTGGCTGGCTTCTTCTCGCGGCTGGGCCGCAAGGGCCATCCAGAGCTTGGTGCCAAAGTTGCGGTAGCCCGCAATGCGCTGGGTATCCAGCTTCAGCACGCCGCCGAGGCTGGCCATCGCCGCATTGGCAAAGCGCAGCGCGTCGGCGCCGTATTCGTCGATGATCTCCAACGGGTCGATGACGTTGCCCAAGGACTTCGACATCTTCTTGCCCTTGGCGTC
>JANOER010000024.1:0-8724 GCA_031441285.1 Rhodobacterales bacterium | reverse complement strand
CGGAAGTCGAACGGCGCTCCGGCCGCGTTGGGCCAAAACTTTCATGCCTCACGTTGAGGCACAAAACCGCAGGGCCACAATGTGCCTTGCCACCACGGGGAGAAGAAGAATGAAACGGAGAAATCTGCTGGCAACCGCCGCGATGGGGCTGATGCTGGCAAGCGGCGGCGCGGCCTTTGCGGAAAGCCATGGCAAGACGAAGGCCTGCTTCGTCTATGTCGGTCCGATCGGCGACGGCGGCTGGACCTTCCAGCACCATGAGGGTGCTTTGGCCGTACAGGCGGAATTCGGCGACAAGGTCGAGATCCAGTATCAGGAGAACGTGCCGGAAGGTGCCGACGCCGAGCGGGTGCTGACGCAGATGGCGCTGGGCGGCTGCAACATCATCTTCACCACCTCCTTCGGTTACATGGACGCGACCAACGCCGTCGCCGCCAAGTTCCCTGACGTGAAGTTCGAACATGCGACCGGCTACAAGCGCGAGCATCCGAACGTCTCGACCTACAACGCGCGTTTCTATGAGGGCCGCGCGGTGCAGGGCCACATTGCGGGCAAGATGACCAAGTCGAACAAGATCGGCTACATCGCGTCCTTCCCGATCCCGGAAGTGGTGATGGGCATCAACAGCTACTACCTGCACGCCAAGAAGGTGAACCCCGAGGTCGAGCTTTCGGTCGTCTGGGCCTTCACCTGGTTCGACCCGGCCAAGGAAGCCGACGCCGCCAAGGCGCTGATCGACCAGGGTGTGGACGTGATCGCGTCGCATACCGACTCTACCGCTCCCCTGGCAGAGGCGGCCAAGACCAACGGCGCGGTGATCGGCTTCGGGCAGGCTTCGGACATGGCTACATACAAGCCCAGCCCGCGCGTGAGTTCCATCATCGACAACTGGGCGCCCTACTACATCAAGCGCGTAAGCGCTTTGATGGACGGCAGCTATGCACAGGCGGACGCCTGGGAAGGGATCGCCGGCGGTGAGGTCGAGATCGGCGAGATCACCGAGGCCGTCCCGGCAGACGTGAAGGCCGAAGCCGAGGCGATGCGCGACGCGATTGCTGCGGGGACCTATCACCCCTTCACCGGCCCGATCAACAAGCAGGATGGCACCCCCTGGCTGGCCGACGGTGCGACGGCACCCGATGGCGACCTTCTGGGGATGGGCTTCTATGTCGAAGGCATCGTCGGCGACATTCCGAAGTAACGGCTGTCAGGCCTAACCGGGAAAGCCGCCGTGGAAACACGGCGGCTTTGCTTTTCCGGGCCAGTCATGGTTTCCTGAGCGCGTCAGGCTCGTTCCGCAAAGGATGCCAGATGACCGATCCCGCACCCCAGCGCACATCAGCCATCAACGGTCAGATTTGGGACGCGCGCGCCCGCGACTGGGCCGAGGTGCAGGAAGGCCAGTTCGCCGCCGGTTACGACGCCGTGCTTGCGGCAGCTAAAGTCGGCGCAGGGACGCGGCTTCTGGACGCGGGTTGCGGGGCCGGCATGGCTGCGATGCGGGCCGCAGGCCTTGGCGCCAGCGTCTCCGGGATCGACGCCGCCCCCCTGCTGCTGGAGATCGCGCGCGAGCGGGTGCCGGATGGCGACTTTCGCGAAGGCGACCTTGAGGATCTGCCCTTTGCCGACGCAAGCTTTGACGTGGTGACCGGGTTCAACGCCTTCCAGCTCGCCGGAAGCCCGCTTCGCGCCCTGACCGAAGCGCGCCGGGTCACCCGTCCCGGCGGGATCGTCGCGATCATGACCTGGGGCCGGCCAGAGGGGATGGAGGCTGCCTCGGTTGTCACTGCCCTGCGCCCGCTGTTGCCCGCAGCGCCGCCCGGCGCGCCCGGCCCCTTTGCGCTGTCGGACCCTGACCACCTGTCGGCCCTTGCGGTTGAAGCCGGGCTGACCCCCTTCGAGGTGATCGCAGGCGAGACGCAATGGGTCTACCCCGACCTGGCAACGGCGGTGCGCGGGCTGAATTCCAGCGGTGGCGCCATCCGCGCGGCCAGCATTGTGGGCGATGCGGCGGTCAGCGCCGCCCACATGACGGCGTTGGCCGCGTTCCGAAAACCGGGCGGCAGCATCCGGATCGGCGCGCGCTACGCGGCTCTTCTCGCCCGGACCTGAGGCCCCTTTCGCCTTGCGCGGCGGCGTGGCAGTGTCCGCCGCATGAAACATGATTTCCTGATCATCGGCGGCGGTATCGCCGGAGTGTCGACCGCAGCGCGGCTGTCGGAACTGGGCTCGGTCCTGCTGCTGGAGGCCGAGGATGTGCTGGCGCACCACGCGTCCAGCCGGTCGGCGGCAACCTATGAGCCGCACTACGGCGCGCCTCCGGTGGTCGCGCTTGCCTTGGCCTCGGCGGCAGACTTCCAGGCGATACCGGGGCTTCTGTCGCCGCGCGGTTTGCTTCTGGTCGGCAAGTCCGATGCGCGCGACGCCTTTGTGCGCGACCGCGACCAGATGGGATATCAAGAGATCAGCGTCGAGGATGCCCGGGCGTTGGTGCCGATCCTCAACCCCGAGGTCGTGGCCTACGCGGGTCTGTCCGAACACGCCGAGGATATCGACACGGACCGGCTGATCCAGAGCTTTGCCCGCGAGGCAAAGGGGCGGGGCGCGCAGATCCTGACGCGGGCACGGGTCACTGCGATTGCAAAGGATGCGTCAGGATGGCGCGTGGACAGTACCGCCGGAAATTTTTCCGCGCGGATGGTGGTGAACGCAGCCGGCGCCTGGGTTGACAAGGTGGCAGAGATGGCGGGCGTGCGGCCGCTGGGCTTCACGCCTTTGCGCAGGTCGATGGCCCGCATTCCCGCCCCCGCTGGCCATGATGTAAGCCGCTGGCCGATGATGTTTGGTCCCGGCGAGGATTGGTATGCCAAGCCCGACGCCGGTGCGCTGATCGTCAGCCCCGCCGAGGAAGACCTGATGGAGCCGCATGACGCCTGGGCCGACGACATGGTGCTGGCCGAAGGGCTGGCGCGTTATGAGGAAATGGTCACCGAACCGGTGACCCGGCTGATCTCAAGCTGGGCCGGCCTGCGCACCTTCTCGCCCGACCGGGTGCTGGTCATCGGGAGGGACGTGCGCGAGCCGTCGTTCTTCTGGCTGGGCGGTCAGGGCGGCTACGGGTTCCTGTCCAGCCCCGGTGCCAGCCAGCTTGCGGCCGACCTGATCGGCGGACGCACGCCAGTGCTGGACGCGGATCTGGTGGCGGCCCTGTCGCCCTCCCGCTTCGGATGAGGCTTTCCGCCGAGACCTGAAAAACCCGCGTGACACCGGCCACGGGTCGCGGCAGCATCAGGGCATGATGCGCTTTTTGCCCCTCCTTGCCCTGCTCGCTTTTGCCGCTTGTGGTGGCACCCCGCGTAAGGCGGCCGTCCCGTCGTCAGTTGATACGATCACCGTCACCACCTCGAACTTCTCGGACGCAGACCCGACCGATTGGCCCGGAAGATCGCCCGACCGCTATCCGGTGCACGGGATCGACATCTCGCGGTTCCAGACGGATGTCGACTGGTCAGAGGCGCGTGCCAACGGCGTGAACTTCGCCTTCATCAAGGCGACTGAGGGCGGCGATCTGGTGGACCCGATGTTCAAGGACCATTGGCGCGGCGCAGGGGCGGCGGGGGTCCGGCGCGGGGCCTACCACTTCTTTTACCATTGCCGGCCGGCAGCGGAACAGGCGCGCTGGTTCATCCGCCACGTGCCCCTCACCGCCGGAAGCCTGCCGCCCGTGCTGGACATGGAGTGGACGCCGACCTCGCCCACCTGCACGATCCGGCGTGACGGCGCCACGATCCGGGAAGAGGCGCGCATCTTCATTTCAATCCTTGAACGCCACTACGGTCAGCGACCGCTGATCTATGCGACGGTGGATTTCTTCGAGGACACCGAGCTGTGGCGATTGCAAGGGGTCGAGTTCTGGCTGCGGTCGGTCGCGGACCACCCGCACAGCGTTTATGACGGCACCGCGTGGAGCTTCTGGCAGTATACCTCGACCGGGCTGGTGCCGGGGGTTTCGGGCAAGGCCGACATCAACGTCTTTGCGGGATCGAAAGGGGCCTGGGCCGACTGGCTGGCCGCGCGGGCGCGTTAGGTTCGCCGCTTTCGCCAGTCGCGCCAGCGCCGAAGCCAACGCTGTCCGCTGCGGCGACCCCGGATGATGACCATCGAGATCGGCCCGCGCAGGCGCGGCAGGTCCACGGCCAGAAGCAGAAGGCCGGCCGGCAGCATCCAAAGTCCAAGGACAGGCAGAAACCACAGCAGCCCGCCAAAGGTCAGCACCAGCGCCAGCGGAAAACGGACCGGGAACCAGCTGTTGCGGCGCAAACGCGAGATCGGCCCGCGAAGCTGCGGGACCAGGCGTTCCAGCACCTGAAACTGCCGCTGAAACCTGCGCTCGCGCCGCGTCATTCCGGTTGTCCTTGCCCGCCGGAAGATGCCCAAGGGATGCGACAGGTTTGCGACGATCAGGCAACGGAATGGTTCAGGACCGTTTGCGCCACTTTCGCCAGCGCCGTGCCAGGCGCCGAACGGCCAGGCGCGCACGAATGACCAGCGCCGAGATCGGTCCCCGCAGGAACGGCAGGTCAACCGCCAGCAGCAATAGCCCCAGCGGCAGCATCCAGATGCCAAGCACCGGCAGGAAGGACACCACCCCTCCGACGATCAGCAAAAGCGCCAACGGCAGGCGAAGGGGCAGCCAGCGATTGCTGCGCAGGCGTCCGAAGACCCCTTTGGCACCGGGAAGCATCCGCTCCAATGCATCAAACTGCCGTTGAAATCTGCGTTCGCGTCGCGTCATGCCGGGCCACCCACTGATGGAATATGCCACCGGACCTTCCCGTTGCAAGGCACCGTGTCCGCGCCGGGAGTGCAGGAATGAAATTGGCGGACCCGGAGGCCGCCATTCTTGCCTTTCTTCCAGTTGCGTCCCGATGCATCCAACGGCAATCTTTTTCATTTTACTGCGTGATTTGCTGAAGGCCCTGTTTCATCCAGTCGCACGGCATGGTGTCTGATCACATCCATATTGACGGGTAGGAGTGTGCGCGTGCCAAAAGCTGCCCCTGAGCTTGGTCCGCTAGGCGTGAAGCGTCTCTTCCACCCAGGCGACCCAAGCAACGTCATGAGCCCGGTGCGCAGGCCACCAAATAGGAGGCTGAACTTGCCCGTCCCTACTTCAACCAAAGCCGGTGCCAAGGCTTTTGGACACTATATCCGGTTCTGGGCGCACATGGAGCGCGACGCCCTTGATTCCACGGGTGCTTCGGCTGTTACTGCTCAAATCGGCCAACGTTGGCGCGGTTTATTGCGCGACATTTGGGCTGGAGGCCGCTTGAGCGAAGTTCAGGTTGTTTCCGGCGAAATGGGTGAAGCAGCCACGCAGGAATGAAGGCGACCAGGCGACGAGCTTGACCTCGAACGGTGCGGTCTCAAACCAGCTTCATCCTGCGTTGCCTCTCTGGGACTTGAACTTCTTCGGACTGGCCCCGGTCCAGCGCAGCATGGCACGCGTGAACGAAGACTGGTGCTCATAGCCCAGGTCGCCGGAAACCGACTTCGCAGTTGCATTCGGCATCGACATGAGCCTCACGGCGTGGGCCTGACGCACCTCTTCCACCAGATCGGAGTAGACAAGGCCTTCACCAGACAGTCGTCTTTGCAATGTTCGAACGCTGGTGCCGCTGAGCTTAGCCATGTCCGGAATGGTCGGGATGCCCTCGGCCAACATGGACGCCAGCATGGTCTTCACGCTGCCACCGAAGCTTCCGTCACCGCGGATGGGTTCGAGTGCGGGAAGACGTCCGGCAAGAAGATGGTCTCGGGCCACTCTGGGAAAAGGCCGCTCGGCCATTGCCACCTCGACCACAATGTGAGTTTCACGACGTTCGGAAGGACGGACGGCGTCGCCGAACCAGGTGCCCAGATGCTTCACACCGAAATCCGGATGTGGTGGCAGGTCAATGCGAGCTATTCTCGGTCCGACAGCGCCAGTGATGCCAAGAAGCACCGGCTCGGTTACACTTGCTTCGGCGACAATCCTTCAGGCAACGTCGGGTCCTTCCTTGCGAGCAATGGCCCGCAGAAAACCGCCAACGTGCAGTAGTGGAACGGGGCGCAACGGGTCGTCGAATGGTGCTGATGACATTCCGACGGGCTGCAGGAACGGATCGCAGTCGATGTAATGCGATTTCAACCAGCGGATCGCAGGCATCAATGACAGGGCCCGGATCATCGGGACAGCGTGCGGCAAGTGACCTCCTCATAGGTTGAAACCTGCCATGGCCTCTTTTCCTCATACATTCAAATTTCGGCGCAAAAAGGCAAATCCCGCGACCGACTTCAGCCGAGAACCGATCCGGTAGTGGCGACGAAAGGCCCGAAGGATGCTCTTGGACTGCAAGACTGGCATTGATTCCTGTTCTGAAACGATTTTTGCGGCCCCTCGTCCCCCAAAACCTGGTGCCGAAAGGAATGTCAGCCGCCGCTGCGGTCAGCGACCGAAGGTTTGGGTGGCCGTCGCCGGTATGGTGTTTCTTGGCATGACGGGCAGCGCCCTTGCCCAGACCGTCGATCCAGACCTCAGCATCGACGACTTTCGCGCCACGGCGGAAGAGGCCTATGTCTATGCCTTTCCGATGCTGGTCGCCTACAAGGTCTTGCACGACTACAACGTGGACCAGAAATCGGGTGCCTTCCTGGCCCCGTTCAACCAGATTAACAATCAAGCGCGGGTGTTCTCGCCCAAGGACACGACCATCGTCACCCCCAACAGCGATACGCCCTATTCCATGGTCCAGCGTGACCTGCGGGCCGAGCCGATGGTGTTCTGCCTGCCCGAAGTCGATAAGGCCCGCTATTACAGCGTGCAATTGACCGACATGTTCACCAACAACTTCGGCTACATGGGCAGCCGCACCCGAGATCGACTGGCCGGCTCCGACGCCCAACGCCTTGGGTGCCGACTTTCCGAAGTATCTCAACTTCCTGCTGCAGTTCGCGCCGGAGTCCGCGCTTCCTGCGTCCGAACAGAAGCTGCTCGCCAGCTTTGCCCGGATCGGGATCAAGGCGGGTGAGCCCTTTGACAGCACGAAGCTTTCCGCCGACCAGCAGACAGCCCTTGGCGATGCGATCAAGTCTTCCACGGCCAGGATCGGAGCCACGGCGGATTCAATCGGTGTAGCGGTCAATGGCTGGCAGGTCGGTGCCCCTGCGGGAAGCTGCGACTTTTTCAACGGCAACTATGCGCTGCGCGCGGCCGGGGCCAAGGTCGGCATCTACGGCAACGACGCTGAAGAGGCGAGCTATCCCTTCGCCCGCAACGATGTGAACGGGGTGCCGCTGGGTGGCAGTCGGCACAATTCCACGCTGACCTTCCCGGCCGGTGGTTTGCCTTCGGTGAACGCCTTCTGGTCGATCACGATGTATGATGGCGACACGCAGCTTCTGATCGACAATCCGATCAACCGCTATCTGATCAACGCGCCGATGCTGAAGGACCTGAAGACCAATGCCGACGGTTCGCTGACGCTGTTCATCCAGCATGAAAGTCCCGGCAAGGATCGGGAAGCCAACTGGCTGCCCGCCCCCGCCGGTCCGATCTTCATGGTCATGCGGCTTTACTATCCCAAGACCGAGGCACCGTCCGTGCTGCCGGCCGGCAGCACCCTGACCCTTCGCGGGGCGTTTCCGCGCGCGCTACTTCAAGTATGCGCTCTACACGTCCGCGCGGGGCACGTTCGTATCCACCGGCGAGGATCTGGCCGGAAAGGTGATCATCCCCGATCCGGGATCGACCAATCCGTTCGTTGTCGGCAACAACCGCCTGTCTGAACCCCACGACTACACCATCAGCATCGTGGCCGAGGATCCGCCGAAGGATCCCAAAGACCGCCAGCCGAACACGCTGTATTCGGGCAGGGATGGCGGTGAGTTGCAGATGGCAATGCGGATCTACCTGTCGGATCAGGGCAGCGACGGTGCGGGATGGGGGCCATGGGCGTCCGGGTCATCGAAGCGCGGTTTGCCGACGCAGGAAGGCACGCTTGCAGACGGCACGAAACTGGAAGGCGGGGCCGCTGCCGCTGCCTTCGGCCGACCGACCAAGGGCGGCACCGCGCAGCCCTTCACGGCCAGGCAATGGGAGGCGCTGGTGACGGCCAAGGGAAACGACCCGGCGCTTGATCCGGCAACTGCCCCGGCCCGGAAAGACGTTCATTGGGAAAAATACTGGAGCATCCCCTTCCATCCTGGGGGCCTTCAAGACGCCGGAAGAGCAGGCGAAAATCCCGTTTGCCGGTGCGACAGACGCAGGTGGCGACACCGAAACGCAGTACATGATCGTGCAGCTTTCACGCCAGTTCGGCCCGGTTTTCGTGACGCGCGGCAAGCTGCCCACGTTCCCCGACACCTATGCCGGGGCTGCCTGTCAGGGGCTTGCGGTCATGCCCGAGGCGCAGACGCAATACTTTTCGATCGTCAGCGCCGAAGCCGCACCTTCGGGCCAGATCGTGGAAGGGCTGATCGACATGCAGATCCCGGTCGACAAGGACGGCACCTACACCATCGTCTACAGCCGCGCCGAAGATCGTCCGGCCAATGCAACCGAAGCGAACGGCGTCGCCTCGATCGAGTGGAGCCCGCGCGGCGAGGGGATCGAGGGTCCCGGCAACCGCACCGATTTCGGCATGCTGATGATGCGGATCATGGCTCCCAGCGCGGACTGGGCCG
>JANOER010000023.1:0-10066 GCA_031441285.1 Rhodobacterales bacterium | reverse complement strand
GGGGCAAGCGAGCCCGCCTTGACCATGTCGAGGATGCGCTGGACCACAAGTTCGGACACCGACTTGCGGCCGATGGGATCGTCCAGCCGGACGACGACAGGTTCAGTCTGGCGTGCCATGTGCCCCCCTCTGGAACAGGCGTGTCAGGCGGTCGCGGATCATCGGCACCATCACCGACAGGATCAGAAGGATGCCCAGCACTCCGGTCTGGATGTGGCCGGTGATATTGGCAAGGCCCATGCCGTTGCGCAGCGCAAGGACGATCAGGATCGCCAGCACCGTGCCGACCATGGTGCCCGACCCGCCGAAGATGCTGATCCCGCCCAGAAGCACCATGGTGATGACGTCCAGTTCGAACCCCAGCGCCGCGTCGCCCCGGATCGCCCCCAGCCGGGCGGCATACAGGACACCGGCCAGTGCCGACACCAGCCCGGAGGCCACGAAGATCACGGTCTTGATCCGGCCGACGTCGATGCCGGAATAGTCCGCCACCGCCCGGTTCGACCCGATGAAATAGACCTTGCGCCCGAAGGCCGACCGTTCCAGCACCACCCAGGCGAAGACGGCCCCAAACGCGAAGATCACCATCGCCAGCGGGAAGGGGCCGATCAGCCCGGCCTGGCCCAGCCGGTCGAACCAGTCGGGGAAATCGGTGATCCCGCGATCCTCGACCAGGATGCGGGCGATGCCGCGGAAGGCGATCATCGTGGCCAGCGTGACGACCAGCGACGGAATGCCAAGCCGCACGATGAAGAGCGCGTTGAAGGCGCCGCAGGCCAGGCCGATCAGCAGGCTGAGGCCGATGGCCACCGGGGCCGGCACGCCCTGCTGAAAGAACCAGCCGAAGGCGCAGGCGGCAAGGCCCATGATCGAGGCGACAGAAAGGTCGATCTCGCCGTTGATGATGACGAAGGTCATCACCAGCGCCACGATGATCTTTTCCGCCGAAAGCTGGAACATGTTGATCAGGTTGTCCGAGGTCAGGAACATCGGCACCCCGGACTGATCCCGCAACACCAGCGTGTTGACGACCAGAAGGGCCAGCAGCACGGCGCAGAGAAAGCCCTCGTAACTGGCAAGGCGGGCGCGAAGGGTCATGCGGCGGCCTCCTTTTGCAAGGCGGGGCTGCGCGCGGCTTCGGCGGCTGCGATCTTGCGGCGCATCAGGCGGCGGGTGAGGAGTGTGTCAAGGACCACGGCGCCAAGGATCAGGAAGCCCAGCACCGCCTCGCGCCAGAACTCGCTGACCACCTCCCAGCGGACCAGCGACGTGTCGATCAGGTCGATCAGGGTTGCGCCGATCAACACGCCGATGACCGAGCCGGAACCGCCGAAGATGTTGACCCCGCCGACGACGACCGCGCCAATGGACTTCAGCTCGAACCCAAGGCCTGCGACCACGGTGATGTTGCCAAAGCGCGACAGGAACATGAACCCGGCCAGCCCGGCCAGAGCGCCACACAGGACGAAGGCCACAAGGATCGTGCGCGCCATGCTGATCCCGGCAAAGCGTGCGGCGTCGGGGTTTGACCCGACGGCGAAGAACTGCCGCCCCGACCGGAAGCGGGTAAGGTAGACATGTGCGACCAGCACCACGACCAGAGTGATGACCACCATCCAGCGCACCTGCAGCTCGCCGATCTGGATGGCGTTGGCCTGGGCAAAGCCGGTCAGCCAGTCGGGCAGGCGGTCGGTGGTGATCGACCCGCCAGTGGAAAACTGCACGAGGATCGATCGGAAGATTGCCAACGTCGCCAGCGTCACGATGATCGAGGGCAGCCCGACATAGGCCACCAGAACTCCGTTCACCGCGCCGAACAGCGCGCCCGCGCCAATGGCCAGCGCGACCAGCAGCAGCGGCTGGATATCGGGGTATTGCGCCACAAGACCGCCGACCAGATAGGCCACACAGCCGACGGTGGACCCGACCGAAAGGTCGATGTTGCGGGTCAGCACGACAAAGGCCTGCCCGACGGCGATCAGCGCGATGATGGCAACCGAGGTCGAGGTGCGGTTGAACAGCCGCGCGTTCAGGTAGCTGTCGATCTGCGTCGAGAAGAACGCCACTGTCAGCGCGAAGACCGCAAGCAGGGCCAGCACCCGCAGCGTGGTTGGGCTGACATTACCCATGCGCGGCCCCTACGGCTGCGCGCATCACAGCCTGTTCGGTGGCGCTTTCGCCCGGAAACTCGCCCGCCAGCCGCCCCTCGCGCATCACAAGGATGCGGTCGGCCAGCGACAACACCTCGGGCAGGTCGGAGGAGATGACGATCACCGCCACACCCCTGGCGGCAAGGTCGCGGATGATCTGGTGGACCTCGGCCTTGGCACCGACGTCGATGCCGCGCGTGGGTTCGTCGACGATCAGCAGCTTCGGCTGGGTGTTCAGCCATTTGGCCAGCATGACCTTCTGCTGGTTGCCGCCCGACAGGGTGCCTACTTTTGCGGTCAGGCTTGCGGCCTTGATCTGCAGCCGTTTGCGGTAATCCAGCGCGTCGGCCAGTTCGCGCATCCGGTCGATGATGCCCCAGCGGTTGGCATAGGCGTCCAGCATCGGCAGGGTGATGTTGGCGGCGATGGATTCCTCCAGCGCCAGACCCATCTTGCGACGGTCCTCGCTGACATAGGCGATGCCCAGCGACTGGGCCTGACGCGGGCCGGTGATCGTCACCGCGCGGCCCGCGACCTCGATCGTGCCGCGATCCGCGGGGGCGATGCCAAAGAGCGCAAGACCGACATCCGTCCGCCGTGCGCCGACAAGGCCGGAAAAGCACAGCACCTCGCCGGCCTGCACGCTGAAGTCGATGTCGCGGAAGGCTCCGGTCCGGCCAAGGCCTGCGACGCGCAGCAGCGTCGTCCCGGTGGCGCGGCTGGCGGTGCGCGCGAAACGCCCGGCCATGTCGCGACCGACCATCTCGGCGATCATGCCGCCTTGCGTGGTCTCGGACGTGGGGCGGGTGCTGATGTGGCGGCCGTCCCGCATCACGGTGACGGTGTCGGAAATCGCGAAGATCTCGTCCAGCCGGTGGCTGATGTACAGGACCGCAACCCCCTGATCGCGCAAGGTCCGGGCGATGCCGAACAGGCGCTGCACCTCGTGGTCCGAAAGACTGGCCGAGGGTTCGTCCATGATCAGCACCCGCACGTCCAGCGACAGGGCGCGGGCGATCTCCACCGTCTGCTGTTCGGCCAGGGTCAGCTCGGACGCCGGGCGCGTGGGGTCAAGGCTGACGCCCAGCCGGGCGATGATCGTGGCCGCCTGTTCGTTCAGGTTGGACCAGTTGATCAGCTGCGGGCGATCCTGATGGCTGATGAAGATGTTTTCAGCGACCGAGAGGTCGGGAAAGATCATCGGTTCCTGATAGATCGCTGCAACTCCGGCGCGCTGGGCATCGGCGGTGCCACGAAAGGTGACGGGCCGGTCCGCGATCAGGATGTCTCCGCTGTCGGGCTGGTGGATGCCGGTCATCGCCTTGATCAGCGTCGATTTCCCCGCGCCGTTTTCCCCGACAAGCGCGTGGATGCGACCCGGTTCAAGCGTCAGGGAAAAGCCGGTCAGCGCGCGCGTGCCGCCAAAGCTTTTCGAGACGTCGCGCAGAACAAGGACGGGGGGCTTCTGCACGGGGGGCATCAGGACGGGGGGCATCGCGGTGCTTTCAAGATATGGGCAACCAGCCCCCCGCCCGGGAGCAAGGGGGGGAGGGCTGGTCACTGTCAGGGCTGGGGCGTTACTTCGCCTCGGCCTCGACGTTATCCTTGTTGTAGACGGTGAACGGTCCCATCAGGATGCGCTTGGATCCGGCACGGCCGGGATCTTCCTCGATGGTGTAGTCGCCCATGCGGCCGGCGGTGAAGCTTTCACCCACCGCACCGGTGATCGCGCCCGTCGCCATCAGGTAGCTGGTGTAGTAGGTCAGGTAGCCCAGGTCGACGAAGGACCACAGCGCAAATTCCGGCGCGCAGCCGTTCATCGTGTAGCTGACCATTTCCGCCGGCAGACCAAGACCAGAGACCTTGACCTTGTCGCACAGCCCTTCGTCCTGCATCGCCTTGGCCGAGGCCTGAATGCCGACCGTGGTGGGCGACATGATCAGCTTGAGGTTCGGGTGGCTGTCAACCAGCGCCAGTGCGCGGCTGTAGCTGACTTCAGACTGGTCATCACCGTAAACCGTGTCGACCAGCGTCATCTTGGCGTATTTCGGATCCTTGAGGGTTTCCACCATCGCGGCAATCCAGGCGTTCTGGTTGGCGGCGTCCGGCGTGGCGGACAGGACGGCAAACTCACCCTCGCCGCCCATGATCGAATGCGCCATGTCGGCCATAACGACCCCGATGGACCCGAAATCGACCTGAGCGACAAAGACCGACTCGCCGGCACCCGACGGGATCGGGCTGTCCCAGGTCACGACCATGGTGCCGGCGGCCTGTGCGGCCTCGGCTGCCGGGACGATCTGGTCGCCGGCGTTGTTGGACAGCATCACGACCTTCTGGCCTTGTGCCGCCGCGTTGGTCATCACCTCGATCTGGCCGGCAACCGAGTTTTCCGGCGTCGGCCCGGTGAACAGAAGCTCAGCCGGATTCTGCAACTCGGCATGTGCTTCCTGCGCGCCACGGTTGGCCTGATCGAAGGGCAGGATGCCCAGGAACTTGGGCAAAAGCACCATCGGCACGTCCTGGCCCGGGGTTGCTTTCATCACCTCGGCCAGGGCTATACCGCCCCAAAGTGCTGCACTGATCGCCAGTGCCGACACGGTCAGCTTGTTCATGTCTTCTCCTCCCATTTGAACGTTCGCCGAATCTCTCGCGGGATCGGCTTGATGGCATATTGGCCTGACCACTTTCACGCTTGCAACTGATTTCTTCGGTATTTTGCACGATCCGGACGCGGATGACGGTTGCATTTCGTGTATCTTCGCAGAATATCGCGATAAATGGCGCAATTGGTAAGGCCAGTCAGATGAAGCTTTCCGTCACCAGCTGGTCCTTTCCCGCCTGCACGCTGGACGAGGCATGGGCAATCGCGCAGGCACTGGGATTTCAGGCGCTGGATCTGGGGCTGTTCCACGGGCCGGCGCTGGACAAGGCTGCCGTGCTTGCCGACCCGGTGGGTGCCGCAGCCGCACTGAAGGCGCGCGGCATCCGGGGCGCGAACCTTTACTGGCTGTTCGGCTCTGGCCTTGCCGACCGCGCGCTGACCGACCCTGCGTCCCTGCCGGGAAACCTTGCCGATTTCACCGCCGTCTGCCGTTTCGCGGCCGAGGCCGGGATCCCGTCGGTCTTTGTGCTGCCCGGCGTCACCGATGCCCGACCCAAGGCCGAGGCGATTGCGCAAAGTGCTGCCGCGCTGCGGGCGCTGCTTCCCATCGCCCGCGACCACGGCGTGGCGCTGACGCTCGAGCCGCATGTCGGCGGCGTCCTTGGCAGCCCGGCCGAAACCCTGTCGCTGCTGACGCAGGCGCCGGGGGTGAAGCTTGCGCTCGACTACGCGCATTTCGTCTGCATGGGTTTTGTGCAAGAGGCAATCGACCCGCTTGCGGCTTATGCCGGCCACGTCCACCTGCGGCAGGCGCGGCCGGGGGCGTTGCAGGCCAAGTGGGGCGAGGGGACGCTCGACTTCGCGGCGATGGTCACGACGCTGCGCGCAGTGGGCTATGACGGCTGGCTGGCGGTGGAATACGTCCACCAGTCCTACATGAACACGCTTCACGACGACGTGCTGACCGAGACCATCCGGATGCGCGACGCGATGCGGGCACTGGGTGTCACCTGAGGTTCTGCCCTTTTGCCCGTCTGACGGCGGACTGCAAGACAGAGGGGCGGCACGAGAAACTGTTGTGTGATGGCTGGCGTTGTGGTGAGGTTCCGCCAACGCCTCGGGGAACGGGGCCACGCAGCGGGGGGAATGATGCGGAACCTTTTGACCTGGATTCTGGTGGCGGCCGTCGCAATCCTTGGCTTCTTTGCCATTCAAAGCTCGCAGCAGGTTTCCGGCCTGCAGGCCGACGTTGCCGCGCGCACCGAGACGGCCAGCGCGCTTGACGCAGAAAAGACGACGCTGATTGCCGAAGCCGAAAAACTGAAGGCAGGTTCGGCAGCCGCGATGCAAAGTGCGACGGATGCCTCCGCCGCATTTGAAAGCGAACGCGCGGCCCTGACAGATCAGGTCGCGGGGCTGGAAGCGGAAAAGGCGGCGCTGGATCAGCAGGTGTCCGGCCTGCAGTCGCAACTGGCTGCCGCCGCCGATCAGGTCAAGGCGCTGGAGGCCGAGCGCGCAACCCTGACCGAACAGGGCGCGGCCCTGCAGGCGCAGGTCGACGCGCTGCAAGCACAGGTTGACGCCGCCGCCAATGCCCCGGCTGCCGCTGCAACCACCAACCCCTGACTGGGGCGCGACAGCCCGGCCGCCTTCGAGAGGCGCACCCTTTCCGTTTGCCGCAAAGCCGGGCAGATTGCCTCGGCACGGACGGGGGAGATCGGCATCATGCGCAACGGCGGGCAGCTTCTGGTGGACAGCCTTCTTGGCCTTGGGGCGACCAAGGCCTTCGGGGTGCCCGGTGAAAGCTATCTGGCGGTGCTGGATGCGTTGCACGATACCGGCGGGCGGCTTGACTATGTGCTGTGCCGCCACGAGGGCGGGGCCGCCTTCATGGCCGCCGCCTGGGGCAAGCTGACCGGCCAGCCCGGGCTTGCCATGGTCACGCGCGGACCGGGGGCGACCAACGCCGCGATCGGGGTCCATACCGCGATGCAAGATTCCGCGCCGATGATCCTTTTTGTCGGACAGGTCGGCACCGACATGCGCGGGCGCGAGGCGTTTCAGGAACTCGACTACCGGGCGGTGTTCGGCAGCATGGCGAAATGGGTGGTCGAGGTCGACCAGGTTGAGCGTATCCCCGAGCTTCTCTCGCGCGCCTGGACCGTCGCCGTCACCGGCCGGCCCGGCCCGGTGGTGATGGCCCTGCCCGAGGATATGCTGACCCGCCTGACCGGCACCCCGCCGCTGACAGCACCCGTCCGGGTCCATGAACCCGCGCCGGGGGCAGCGGCGGTCACGGCGGCGCTTGACCTTTTGTCGGCGGCACGGCGTCCGCTTCTGATGCTGGGGGGCAGCAACTGGACGGCAAAGGGGCGCGCTGCGCTGCAAGCCTTCGCCGAAGCCTCGGACCTGCCGGCCATCGCGGCGTTCCGCTTTCAGGACCAGTTCGACAACCACTCGGCGGTCTACGCCGGCGAGGCCGGGGTGGGCATGCCTGCCCATGTCAAGCGCCTGGTCCGTGAGGCGGATGCGATCCTTGCCATCAACCTGCGCTTTGGCGAGATGACGACCGACGGCTATGCCTTGCTTGAGGTGCCCTCGCCGCGCCAGCGTCTGATCCATGTGCATGCGTCGGATGCCGAGCTTGGCAAGATCTACCGCCCCGAAGTGGCGATCCAGGCCGGCCCGAACGCCTTTGCCGGCGCCTTGCGGCCCGTCAGCGGGGATTGGGCTGGCTGGCGCCGCGCCGCGCGGGCCGACTATCTGGCCTCGCTGGAGCTTCCGCCGCAGCCCTCTCCCGTGGACATGGGCGTGGTCTCGGCCCACCTGCGCGCGACGCTGCCGGCGGAGGTGATCATCACCAACGGGGCCGGCAACTTCGCGACCTGGCCGAACAAGTTCCTGCAATACGGGCCCGGCGCGCGGCTGCTGGCGCCACAGTCCGGCGCGATGGGTTATGGCGTCCCGGCGGCAATCGCGGCCAAAGTCGCGCATCCCGACCGGCTGGTGGTCTGCTTTGCCGGTGACGGCGATTTCCAGATGACATCGCAAGAGCTTGCCACCGCGCGGCAGGCGGGGGCCATGCCGGTGATCCTGCTCCTGAACAACGGCATCTACGGCACGATCCGCGCGCATCAGGAGCGGGAGTATCCGGCACGGGTGTCCGGCACCGACATGATCAACCCCGACTTCGTGGCGCTGGCCCGCGCGCACGGGTTTCATGCCGAACGGGTCGAGACCACTGCAGGTTTCGCCGCGGCCTTTGCGCGGGCCACGGCCTCGGCCACCGGGGCCGTGCTGGAACTGGTGATCTCGGCCGAGGCGCTGACCCCGCGCGCCAGTCTCAGCACGATCCGCGCGACCGCGCTGGCACGGCTTGGGGCGGCGGACCCGGTCAGTCCGGGCTGAAATCGCACAGCATCAGGTGGCGGTAGGTCTCGCCCGGGTCAAGGCGGACGCTGGGAAAGTCCGGGTGGTTCGGGGCATCGGGGTAGCCCTGGGTTTCCAGCGCGATGCCGGCAAAGCGCGGGTAGCGTGCGCCAGCCTTGCCGGGCGTGCCGTCGAAATGCGCGCCGGTATAGACCTGAAGCCCGGCGGCCGTCGTCCAGACCCGCAAGCCGCGACCCGAGACGGGATCTCTCAGCCTGGCAGCACGGCGCAACGCCTGTCCGGCGATCCGCTCGGGCGGCAGGTCAAGGCAGAAGCAATGGTCAAAGCCGCCCGGCCCCGGCATCGCCTGCCCGATGGGGCGGGCGTCGGTAAAGTCGAAGGCGGTGCCCGCGACCGGACACAGGGCACCGGTCGGCAGTTTGGCGGCATCGACCGGCAGGTAGCGCGACGCCCCCAGCCAAAGCTCATGCCCGAGGATGTCGCCAGCACCCTGACCGGCCAGGTTGAAATAGCTGTGATGCGCGAAGTTGACGATTGTCGGGGCGTCGGTCGTGGCGGTCATCTCGATCATCAGGCGCGCGCCGCCAAGCATGCGGTAGGTGCAGGCGGCGGTCAGACGGCCGGGATAGCCCATGTCGCCGGCAGGTGAGATGAGGGCAAAGGTCACATGGGCATCGGACCGCTCAGTGATGGTCCAGTGGCGGCTGTCGAACCCGTCCGTCCCGCCGTGCAGGTGGGTCTCGCCCTCGTTGCGGTCAAGCTGGTGGGGCACTCCGTCCAGCGTCAGGCGACCCCCGGCGATGCGATTGGCAAAGCGCCCGCAGGTTGCCCCCATGTAGCTGGGATGGGCCGCGTGGTCTGCGGACGTGTCATGACCGAGGACGACATCGACGACACGTCCGGCGTGGTCGGGCACCCAGAGCGCACCAAGGCGGGCCCCGAGGGTCAGAAGCGTGGCGCGAAACCCACCGTCGCCAAGGAGGGTGACTTCGCCGGGGTCCGACCGGCCGGGCTGCCCTGTTCTGTCACGGTCTGGCATGGTGTCGGGCCTCTTGTTGAGCGGGGGGCACGATTTTTCTGCGAAAAATCATGGTTGGACTGAGGGTTGCGGCTTGGACGTCTTCGGGCGGCAGCGATGGCTCAGAAGTCGAAGGCCCCGGTTTCCAGCCGCTGCCCCAGTGTCATTGCATCGGCGACATGGACCATTGGTGCGAGGTCGACGTCGCGCGCGCCGGAGCGGACGAGGGTGGCCATGCGGGCATAGAGGGCGGGGTATTCGCCCATGATGCTGGCCCCGCCCGAGACGGGTTGGCCGTCGATTTCCAGCACATTGCCGCCCATGCGCAGGGCAAGATGGCCCTTCGGGGTGTGAACCTCGATGTCCCAGGTCTGCGGGCCGTCCTGGCGCCAGTCGAAATCGGCGGTGATGTGTCCCGAGAAGGCCAGGTCCGCCGCGATCGGGGTCTGGCGGTTTTCCGGAAACGTCAGCGTGGCCCCGGTCAGGTGGACCGGCATCGGCAGGATCTCGGTCAGGATCGACAGCGCGTTGATGCCGGGATCGAAGACGCCCATGCCGCCCGGTTCAAACACCCAGTTCTGGCCGGGATGCCAGCGGCGCACGTCCTCGCGCCAGGTGATGTGGGCGCGGGTGATGGTCGTGTCCTGCAGCCAGGCCTTTGCGGGCGCGACCGCCTGCGCCATGCGGCTGTGCCAGGTGGCAAAGAGGGTCAGGCCCCTGTCGCGGGCCAGCGCTTCCAGGGCATGAACCTCGGCCAGGGTCGCGCCCGGCGGCTTTTCCAGCATGACGTGGCGGCCGGCAAGCAGCGCCGCTTCGGCCGGGCCAAAGCGCGGGACCGGCGGCAGGCAAAGCGACACGACCTGCACCTCGGGATGGGCGGCAAGCATCTGGCCGAGGTCGGTA
>JANOER010000022.1:0-19242 GCA_031441285.1 Rhodobacterales bacterium | reverse complement strand
GCGGATCGAGCGCGGCATCGTCAAGGTCGGTGAGGAGGTCGAGATTGTCGGCATCCGCCCGAACAAGAAGACGATCTGCACGGGTGTCGAGATGTTTCGCAAGCTGCTCGATCAGGGCATGGCGGGCGACAACGTCGGGCTGCTGCTGCGCGGTGTGGAGCGTGAGGGGATCGAGCGTGGCCAGGTGCTGTGCAAGCCGTCCTCGGTCAAGCCGCACACCAAGTTCGAAGCCGAGGCCTATATCCTGACCAAGGAAGAAGGCGGGCGTCACACCCCGTTCTTCGCGAACTACCGCCCGCAGTTCTACTTCCGCACCACGGACGTGACCGGCACGGTCCAGCTGCCCGAAGGCACCGAGATGGTGATGCCGGGCGACAACCTGAAGTTCGTCGTGGAACTGATCGCGCCGATCGCGATGGAAGAAAAGCTGCGCTTCGCCATCCGCGAAGGCGGCCGCACCGTCGGTGCCGGCGTCGTGTCGAAGATCATCGCCTGATGACCAATCGTAGGGTGGGCACGATTGCCCACCCTGCCAGTGAACCGAAGGCGCGCGGGACACCCGGCGCACCGTTTGCTTTTCGGCAGCGGAATCCCTTGACCTCTTCCGCGCCCTGCCGTAACCCGTCCCCCGCGTAGGGGTATAGCTCAGCTGGTAGAGCGACGGTCTCCAAAACCGTAGGTCGCGGGTTCAATCCCTGCTGCCCCTGCCATCCTCATCACGATCTGCAACAGTCTGGGCGCCTCTTGCGCCCTGCCTGCGAATTTTCGACGAAAATTCGAAAGCGGGCAGTGCAAAACAATAGGCCCCGCGCGGCACGCGGGGCCTTTGTCGTCTGGTTGGCCGGCCTCAGACCAGCGCGGCCTTGGCCTGGCCTGCGATGGCGTTGAACGCCTCGGGCTCATGTACCGCCAGATCGGCGAGGACCTTGCGGTCGACCTCGATCCCGGCCTTGGACAGGCCGTCGATCAGGCGCGAATAGGTCATCTCGGCGTCGAAGAGGCGCACGGCGGCGTTGATCCGCTGGATCCACAGCGCGCGGAAGTTGCGCTTCCTCGTCTTGCGGTCGCGGGTCGCGTACTGGTTGGCCTTGTCGACCGCCTGGGTGGCGGTGCGGAAGTTGGTGCTGCGCGCGGCGTAATAGCCCTTGGCAGCCTTGATCACCTTGCGGTGACGGGCGTGGGTGACCACACCGGATTTGACGCGGGACATCGGGGGCTCTCCTTACCGGTCGTAGGGCATGTACTTCTTGACGATCTTGGTGTCCGCAGCGGACAGCAGCATCGTGCCGGAAGCATCGCGAATGAACTTCGTCGTGCGCTTGATCATGCCGTGCCGCTTGCCGGCAACGCCGGCCTTGGCCCGACCGGAGGCCGTGAAGCTGAAGCGCTTCTTCGCCGCCGACTTGGTCTTCATCTTGGGCATTTCCATCTCCGTGGTTTCAGGCACGACTCGGCATGCCACTTTGGCCGGCCGTGCGGGTGAGAAGGCGCCCGTATAGGGGCAGGCCCGGAAAGGTGCAAGGGCCCGGCGTCAGTTAATGACGCGTGCGACCACGGCAATCATCACGCCGGGAACATCGCTGATGGCATAGCCGCCGGGATGGTAAAGCACTGCCGCGATGATCATCGCCATCGACGCAATCAGCATGATCGCACCAATGCGGGGTGCGCGGCCTTCGACCCAGGCTGCCAGCAGCGATGGCAGGGTCAAGACCAGAATCACGATGCCAAGCGTCAGAACCAGGTCTGTATCCACGATACCTCCAGGTTGCTTTACCTGGAGGCAGGCTACTCCGGGTCGACGCGCGAGATCAATCGTTCGTCGCACGGGGCGACCCGCAGAATGTTGGTGGTGCCCTTGACGTTGAACGGCACGCCGGCCGTCACCACGATCTGATCCTCGTCGGACGCAAAGCCGCCATCCCGGGCGGCCCGGACTGCGGCCAGAACCGCGCCCTTGAAGCGGTCCTGCGGTTCGGTGATCACGCAATGCGTGCCCCAGGTCAGGGCCATCCGCCGCGCCGTCGACATCAGCGGCGTCAGCGCAAGGATCGACACATGCGGGCGTTCGCGCGCGACAAGGCTGGCTGTCGTGCCGGATTGGCTGAAACAGCAGATCGCCTTGATGTTGGTTGCCTCGGCGATTTCGCGCGCGGCGGCGACGATCCCGTCGGCAATCGATTCGCGGCGGACTACGCGGCTTGCCTCGATGACCGAGCGGTAGGTCGGGTCTTTCTCGACGCTCATCGCCACGTCGTTCATGGTGCGGACCGCTTCGACTGGGTATCGGCCGGCGGCCGATTCTGCCGACAGCATGATCGCGTCCGCGCCTTCGTAGATCGCGGTCGCCACGTCCGACACCTCGGCCCGGGTCGGCACCGGCGATTCGATCATCGATTCGAGCATCTGCGTCGCCACGATCACCGGCTTGGCCGCCGCCCGTGCACCGCGCACCAGCCGTTTCTGGATCGGCGGAACCGAGGTCACCGGCAGTTCCACCCCCAGATCGCCCCGTGCGACCATGATCCCGTCCGAAACCTGCAGGATCGCGTCATAGGCCTTTACGGCGGCGGGCTTCTCGATCTTTGACATGATTGCTGCGCGCCCCTTTGCCAGGCCGCGCGCCTCGATCACGTCTTCCGGGCGCTGCACGAAGGACAGGGCCAGCCAGTCCACCCCCATTTCGCAGGCGAACTCCAGATCGATGCGGTCCTTGTCGGACAGGGCGGCGACCGGCAACACCACGTCCGGCACGTTCACGCCCTTGCGGTTCGAGATCGTGCCGCCGACCGTCACCGTGCAATCGGCAAAGTCCTTGCCGCAGGCATCTACCCTGAGACGGATCTTGCCGTCATTGACCAGAAGCGACGCGCCGGGTTCCAGCGCCGCGAAGATCTCGGGATGCGGCAGGTTCACGCGGGTGGCGTCACCGGGGGCGGTCGAAAGGTCCATGCGGAACTTCGCGCCTTCGACCAGCTCTTCGGTCGGGTTGGCAAAGACGCCGACGCGCAGCTTCGGCCCCTGAAGATCGGCCAGAATGGCGATCGGGCGGCCGGTGTCGGCCTCGACCTGGCGGATGATCGTGTGCCGGGCGCGCTGTTCGTCATGGGTGCCGTGGCTCATGTTCAGCCGGAACACGTCGGCACCCGCGTCAAAGAGCGCGCGGATCATTTCGTAGGTGCTGGATGCCGGGCCAAGCGTGGCCACAATCTTCACGTTGCGGTGGCGGCGCATCGCCATCCTCCTGCTTGAATTTCGGTTCATGTGGGCCGCGTGCCTTATGGCGCAAACAAAAGCCTGCCGCAACGCTTTCCGGTCGCTCTTCGCTTCCTTTCGGGCGCTCATCGCTGGCAACCGGCCAAGATCGACCGTAAGGGAGAGATGAGCATCCCCGGAAAGCCAGGACGAGGACGACGTGGCGTTCATCATCGACGGAGAGGACCGCCCAGGCCGCTGGCTGGTCACCTGCGACCATGCGTCGAACCATGTGCCGCCCTGGGTGAACGGCGGCTCGCTGGGGATCCCGGAGGCGGACATGGCCCGCCATATCGCCTGGGATGTTGGCGCCTCCGGTCTGGCCCGCGCGCTTGGCCGACACCTCGACAGCCCGGTGATCCTGTCGGACTTCTCGCGTCTCGTGATCGACCCGAACCGGGGCGAGGATGACCCGACCCTGGTGATGAAGCTTTACGACGGCACGATCATTCCCGCCAACCGCCACGCCCGCCCGGACGAGATCGAGCGTCGGCTGGACCGGCTTTACCGCCCCTATCACGCCGCCTATGCGCGGCTGGCTTCCCTTCGCCCGGACCAGGTGATCCTGGCATTGCATTCCTTCACCCCTTGCCTGCGCGGCCGCAGCCCGCGCCCCTGGCATGTGGGGGTGCTTTATTCGCATCTGGACGACCGGTTTTCGAAGCGGCTTGTCGCGCGGCTGCAACGGGAAGCCGATCTTTGCATCGGTGACAATGAGCCCTATTCCGGCCACCTGCCCGGCGATGCCATCGACCGCCACGCATTGCGCCACCGCCGCCACAACACTCTGGTCGAGCTGCGCAACGATCTGATCCGGACGACGGACCAGCAGGCGCATTGGGCGGCCCGCCTGGCCCCGATCCTGCAGGCAGCCCTTGGGGATGCCGGGGCCTGACGCTTCAGGCCCCGGTATCGCGACGCTTGCCTAGCCCGAGTGCGCACCTAAGGCATGGGTCGACGGACGCCGCACGCGCAGCATATCGACAACGACAAGGCCAAGGAACATCAGCATCGCAAGAACCGCCAGCAGCGACCCTGCAATCACCAGCGCCACAAGGCTTTCGGTTCCGGTCGCCAGATAGACCCCAAGGCCCACCGACATCAGCCCCGCTCCCAACGCGCCGCAACCCACCTGAACCCAGCCGGCAAATCCGCCGGTCCTGCCGATCCCCCGGTGGTACAGGCCATAAATCGCCAGTGTCACCCAGCCCAGAAGGTTCAGGTGGGCATGGGCCGGGGCAAGCGTGAAATCCTGCGAGATCCCCATCACGATCCCCAGCCCCATGCCGCCCAGGGCCGAAAGCGTTGCGACGACAAAACAGAAGTCACTGATCCGCATGACCCGGCTCATCCCGCAAATCCGCCGGCGGCCAGCCAGCTTTCCTCGTCGTCGGTGGGCGTGCGGCGCAGGATCGCATTGCGGTGCGGGAACCGTCCGAAGCGGGCGACAGTGTCGCGGTGGCCGCGGGAATGGCTGGGGCCCGGCTCGGGCAGGTCGGCGCAAAGGGCGACCGAACGCTCCTGATCGGAAAGATGCTCGGAATGGGCAAAGGGCAGGTAGAAGAACCCCCGCAGTTCCGGGCCGAACGCGCGGTCATGGCCAAGGTCCAGCGCCGCATCCGCCACGATCCGGGCCAGGGTGTCCGTCGCATACATGCGCGCCGTGCCCCGAAAGGCGTTGCGCGGGTATTGGTCCAGAAGCAGGACCAGCGACAGCGCGCCTTTTGGCGTGGCCAGCCAGGGCATCAGTTCGCCCCGCGCGGCGGCCCCGTGTCCGGCCGCAAAGGCCGCACGGAACTTCTGGTCGAAGGCCGGGTCCTTGCCGAACCAGACGGCATGGCCCAAAGGCGCCCAAAACTCGGCCACCGCTTCGGGCGACGAAAGATGCGCGGTCAGGCGCGTTTGCAGAGTTGTGTCGAAAAACATCGTGAAACCTCGTTGGTGAATGTGGCGACAAGGCCGCCGGTTGTGTCAGCGTTGCAGCACGTCCTGCATCGGCGAGAATGACAGCGTCGGGCGGATGCCCTCGGGCCGTTGCGGAGCAACGGTCGAGGCCAAGCACCGGGCCGCGTCTTCGCGCGCCCCTTCGGATTTCCACCACGCGCCAGCCGCCGTTGATCGGGTGCGACGCGTGCACCACACCCCCCCTGAGCGGTCTTCAGCGGGGATGAAACCGCGTTGACCAGGCCGTTAGATCCCTGAAAGGTCTGCCCGGCGATTTCCCACGTCGTGATTGCCGCCATAGCTGTGCTCCTTCGCCTGATCGCCTGAGCAGAAAGCCGCCCGGCGAAGCGAGGCACACCTATCGTCGTTCAACAGTGCTGAAACCAGTGATACGATTTCACTGATATGCTGAACCAGATTGATCTCTCGCGCACTGACCTCAACCTCCTCGTCCTGTTCGAGACGGTTCTGGCCAAGGGCAATGTCGGCCTTGCCGCCGCCGCACTGAACCTGTCGCCGTCGGCGGTCAGTCATGGGCTTGGGCGGCTGCGGCGGTTGCTCAACGACCCGGTGTTCCTGCGCACCCCCCGCGGGGTGACGCCCACCGAGCGGGCGCTGGAACTTGCGCCGCGGATTGCCGGCATCCTGCACGGGGTGCGCGCCGTCCTGAGCGCAGCCGAGCCCTTCGACCCCGCCACCTCGACCCGGCGCTTCCGGATCGGTACTCCGGACTCTGCCCTTGCGGTGCATGGCCCGCTTCTGGTGCAGGAAGTGCAACGCACAGCGCCGGGCATCACCCTGTCGCTTTTACATGTCCTGCCCAGTTTCCACGTCTCGCCGGGCGACAGCCCCTTTGCCCATGTCCTGACGCAGCTTGATGACCGCAATCTTGACCTGGCGGTGATCCCCCAGCTTGAGGATGCGCCGCGTCCGGCCCGGTTCCTTGCCAGTCCGCTTGGGGGTGACCGGCTGGTCGCCGTGTGCCGACCCGACCACCCCTTTGCCCGCGCCCCGTCGCTGGACACATATTGCGCGGCGCGGCATGTGTTCATGTCGCTGACCGGTGACATGACCGGCGTGATCGACAGCGTTCTTGCCCAGCTTGGCCATCGGCGCGTGGTCGTGGCCTCGGTGCCGAACGCGATGCTGGCCCTTTTGATGGCCGCCTCGACCGATCTGGTCGCCGGGGTGCCCTCCAGCCTGGCCGAGGGTCAGGCCCGGCGCTTCGGTCTGGTTGCGACGCCGCTGCCGTTCGATCTGAAGATCACGCCGCTGGTTGCCGTGGTGACCCGTGCCGCCCATGCCGACGCCGGGATCGCCTGGTTGCAGGATATTGCGTCTGGCGTCATGTGGCTTGCACCCGGTTGACGCGGACCGCGCCGGCCCCCAGCCTGGGCGTTGAAATGGAGATGCCGATGGACGCCCAGACCCGAACCGAGCTTGAAGCCGCCACGTTCCGCGCACTGGTGCATCACTTGATGGACCAACGCCCGGACGTGCAGAACATCGACCTGATGACCCTGGCCGGCTTCTGCCGCAACTGCCTGTCGCGCTGGTATCAGGAAGCGGCTGCAGAGCGCGGGATCGCGCTCACAAAGGACGGGGCCCGCGAGGTCGTCTACGGCATGCCCTATCAGGACTGGGCGGGGCAAAACCAGACCGAGGCGGACCCCTCCAAACAGGCCGAGTTTCAGCAGGCCTTCGCGCGGAATGTCGGCAAGACAGACTGACGCCGGCCGGATTTTTCGCAGGAAAATCGTGCGCGCTTCGGACGGCTGAAGGTTTCAGATCGCAGACTTGCGCATTTCGTCCAGATAGATCTCGCGCAACCGGGTCGCGACCGGCCCCGGTTCGCCGGTGCCAACCGGCACACCGTCGACCTCGACCACCGGCATCACGAAGATCGACGCGGCGGTCGAGAAGGCTTCGTCGGCCGCTTGCGCCTCGGCAGAAGTGAAGGGGCGTTCCTCGATCTCGAACTGCGCTTCGGTGGCGAAGCGCAGAACGGCGGCGCGGGTGATGCCGTGCAGGATATCCGACCCCAGGGCGCGGGTGATGATCCGGTTGCCCTTGACGATATAGGCGTTGTTCGAGGTGCCCTCGGTCACGTCGCCCGCCTCGTCGACAAACCAGCTGTCATCGACCCCGGCCTTCTTCGCCGCCATCTTGCCCATCGACGGATACAGAAGCTGCACCGTCTTGATGTCCACCCTGCTCCAGCGCAGGTCCGGGATGGTGATCACGCGGAACCCGGTTTTCGCTGCGGGGGCATCGGCCAGATTGGGGATATTCTGGGTAAAGGCGACGATCGTGCCCGGCAGCGACGGATCGGGGAACACGAAACTGCGATCGCCTGGATTGCCGCGCGTCACCTGCAGGTAGATCATCCCCTGGTCGATCGCGTTCAGCGCCACCAGTTCGCGGTGCATCGCCAGAAGCTCGGCCTCCGGGACCGGGCAGGTCATCTCCAGCTCGGCCAGCGATCGCCACAGGCGTTTCACATGGCCGGCGAAGTCGATCAGCTTGCCGTCCAGCACGCTGGTGACCTCATAGACCCCGTCTGCCATCAGAAAACCGCGGTCGAAGATCGAGACTTTCGCCTCGTTCTCGGGCAGGTAGTCGCCGTTCACATAGACGGTGCGGGTCATGGTTCATCCCCAGAGGTTGGCATCGGACGGGTGCACCCCGGCGCTGTCATAGTGCAGGGGATGAGGTCGGTCTTCGGACAGAAGCAGCGGGCCGTCAAGGTCCGTCCACGCGGCCCCCTGCGCCAGAAGCACGGCCGGAGCCATGGCCAGCGACGATCCGACCATGCAGCCGACCATCACTTTGAACCTCATCTGGCGGGCAAGATCACGGGTGGCCAGCCCCTCGGTCAGCCCGCCGGTCTTGTCAAGCTTGAGGTTGACCACGTCATACTTGCCCACAAGGCCGGCCAGCGACGCCCGGTCAAAGCAGCTTTCGTCGGCGCAGACCGGGACCGGGCGGGCGATTTCGGTGAGGATGTCATCCTGCCCGGCGGGAAGCGGCTGTTCGACAAGTTCCACGCCAAGGCGCAAAAGGTGCGGGGCAAGATCGGCGTAGACCTCGGCGCTCCAGCCTTCGTTGGCGTCGATGATGATGCGCGGGCGGGGGGCGCCGGCGCGGACGGCCTCCAGCCGGGGCATGTCGTCGGGCGTGCCAAGCTTGATCTTCAGGATCGGGCGATGGGCGTTCACAGCGGCGGCAGCGCGCATCGCTTCGGGTGCGGCCAGCGACAGGGTGTAGGCGGTGACCACCGGGTGCGGAGCCCTCAGGCCCGCGATCATCCAGACCCGCTGGCCCTGCTGTCTGGCCTCAAGATCCCACAGCGCGCAGTCCACCGCGTTGCGGGCCGCACCGGGCGGCAAGGCGGCTTGCAAGGCGGCGCGGGTGATGCCGGACGGCAGCGCCTCGATCTCGGCCCGCACGCTGTCCACCGTCTCGCCGTAGCGGGCATAGGGCACGCACTCGCCTCGGCCGGTGACACCTTCGCGTGTCACGCATACGGTCAGTACCCGGGCCTCGGTCTTAGACCCCCGGCTGATGGTGAAGGCCTGCGCGAGCGCGAAGCGGTCTTCCGTGAGGGTGATCATCGGGTCCGCTCATCAAGCCTGACGGCTTTCTTCGCTGGCCGGCAGGCGGTCACCAGATCGCCATGCCCGGCAGCATGTGGTTTTCGTTCAGGAATTCCAGGGCCTCGGCCAGAGGAATGAAGGACAGGAACACCAGCGCGTCCATCAGGTTCTGGCGCAGGTGGGGGACCGAGATCGTCACCTCGCCTTCCGTCCGGAACCCCGACAGGCGCGGCACGATCATCGGCACGCGTGCGGCATAGGCGTCGTAGTCCGGGCCGAACTGGCCGCGCAGGAAGGCTTCTTCCTTGCGCGCGGTGGCCGACAGGATGGCGAAGGTCATCCCGCCAAGGAAGATGGTCATCACGATCGACCCCAGCATCAGCCCAAGGCCCAGCACGCCAAGGGTCGAGAACAGGTACAAGGGATGCCGGCAGACCGAATAGGGGCCATCCTGCATCACCGTCTGGTTCTTGTGTCCGCCGATGTAGAGGATCGACCAGAACCGTCCCAGCACGGCCGTAATGATCAAGGCCAGACCAAGGACTTCAAGGACTTCGAACACCGGCTCGGGCCAGGCGGAATGGGTGAAGATCAGCAGCGGCACGGCAAGAAGGAAAGCCAGCCGCAGGATGTTGACCCGGATCGCCTGGTTGACCGGGGTAGAGCGGGTAGGGAAGGTCATTGGGTCACCTCTCAATAGCCCGCGCAGAGGACAGCATTGGCGGGTGGGGTCAAGCGGGAAACCGGCACTGGCGGGATCGCCGCCGATGCTGCAAGTGCAAAAGGACTGTTGCGTTAGCTTGCGCAACAATCTAACCGTGACGGGCCGCGCCGCGAAACTTACTTGCCAAGAGAACCACATGAGCTTCCGCCTGCAACCCCCTGCGCCCGCCCGTCCGAACCGCTGCCAGCTGTTCGCCCCCGGCTCGCGGCCCGAGCTCTTTGTCAAGATGGCGGCAAGTGCGGCGGACGTGATCAATCTGGATCTTGAGGATTCAGTCGCCCCCGCCGACAAGCCACAGGCGCGCGCAAACATCATCCGGGCGATTTCCGAAGTCGACTGGGGGCGCAAGACCCTCAGCGTCCGGATCAACGGTCTGGACACGCCCTTCTGGTATCGCGACGTTGTGGATCTGCTGGAACAGGCGGGCGAACGGCTGGACCAGATCATGATCCCCAAGGTCGGATGTGCTGCCGATGTCTATGCCGTCGACGCCCTGGTCACCGCCTGCGAGGCGGCTGCAGGGCGGGCCAAGCGGATCAGCCTTGAGGTGATCATCGAGACGGCCGCCGGCATCGCCCATGTCGAAGAGATCGCCGCCTCCAGCCCCCGCTTGCAGGCGATGAGCCTTGGGGCGGCGGATTTCGCGGCCTCGATGGGAATGCAGACCACCGGGATCGGCGGGACGCAGGAAAACTACTACATGCACCATGACGGTGCGCGGTTCTGGTCCGACCCCTGGCACTGGGCGCAGGCCGCCATCGTCGCGGCGTGCCGGACGCATGGGGTGCTTCCGGTGGACGGCCCGTTTGGCGACTTTTCTGACGAGGAAGGCTTCCGCGCGCAGGCACGCCGATCGGCGACGCTGGGGATGGTCGGGAAGTGGGCGATCCACCCCAGGCAGGTGGCGCTGGCAAACGAGGTGTTCACTCCGTCCGACGCGGCATTGACCGAGGCACGAGAGATTTTGTCGGCGATGGAGGCGGCCAAGTCGGCCGGGCAGGGTGCTGCGGTCTACAAGGGCCGGCTGGTCGACATCGCCTCGATGCGTCAGGCCGAGGTGATCGTCCGGCAGGCCGAGATCATCGCGGGAGCATGAGGAATCGTTGACACAATGCCGGTAAAAAAGGCAGCGTTCGCCGGCGCCTGTTCCGTTGTCGGGCAGATCGCAAAGCATACCAGAGCCGCGCATCAGGGGAGGGGAGGCCCCGCGCGGCGATTGGGAGGATGCACGCCCCGGACCGAAAGGTCCGGGGCGTTGCTGTTTCAGGCGGCGGCTATCCCGCAAGCGGCAGGTGGAGTTCTGTCACCAGTCTTTCCTGGTCCGTATCCATCGGCGAGTTGAGATAGACCTCGAACGAAGGAAGGTTGGCGGGCTTTTCCGCCGACCGGGGCAGCCAGGCCGCATAAAGCTGGTCATAGGCCGCCGGCAACCCGGCATAGGGGCCGGTAAAGGTCAGCACCGCATGGCGCCCGGCGGGAAGGCTGACAACCTCCAGCGGCGCCTCGACGGGCAGGCCGGCGGGCACTTCGACGGCGGCATGGCTTTTCAGGTCCTGCGGCGCGGTCTGGGCGGGATCGTTGTAGAAGACGCCGACCATGTGGGCGGTCCGCGACACCAGATTGTGGGTGGCCAGGGTGGCAAACAGCTTTTCAAAGCTGCGGTTGATCTCGAAATACGGGCCGGCATGGGGCAGCGCGGCCAGGCGGCGGGCAGGTTCGGACCGGATGGTGACGGGAAACATCAGCGTGATCTCCTGTTTCAGACTGTGGTTCATGGGGCGAAGCTCGCCCCGGGCGCGGAAATTGGCGGGGGTAGAGCGGTAGACTTCCGCAAAGGCGCGGGCAAAGCTGGCGGGGTTCGGGTAGCCGACATCGGACGCGATGCGGGGGATCGGCGTGGTGCCTTGCACGAGGGCGACGGCGGCGCGGTGCATCCGCATCCGCTTGACCATCTGGGCCGCCGTCTCTCCGGTCAGCGCGCGAAAGACGCGGTGCCAGTGAAAACGGCTCATCGCGGCAACATCGGCGAGGGCGTCAAGCGACAGGTCCCCCGCCGGGTTGTCGTGGATGTAATCCAGGACGCGCAGCAAACGCCTTTCATAGTCATATGCCATCATTCCTCCAGCCTTGCCGGGACGGTATGGCATCTCTTGCCCGCACAAATCTTGCCGAGTTGCATCAGGCCAAGGGCAAAGGCATATAGGGGCGGAACCCGGAAGGAAGTGCCATGAACTACCTTGAGTTTGAAAAGCCCCTGTCCGAGATCGAGGGCAAGGCGGAAGAACTTCGCGCAATGGCCAAGACCGGTGGCGGCATGGACCTGACCAAGGAGGCCGAGGCGCTGGACCGCAGGGCCGAAACCGCGTTGCGCGATCTGTACAAGAATCTGTCGCCCTGGCAGAAATGTCAGGTTGCCCGGCACCCGGACCGGCCGCATTGCACCGACTACATTCAGGCGCTTTTCACCGAGTACACCTCGCTTGCCGGTGACCGGGCTTTTGCCGACGACCATGCGGTGATGGGCGGCGTTGCCCGGTTCCAGGATCAGCCGGTCGTGGTGATCGGCCACGAGAAGGGCAACGACACCAAGTCCCGGATCGAGCGCAACTTCGGCATGGCCCGGCCCGAAGGCTACCGCAAGGCGATCCGTCTGATGGACATCGCCGACCGGTTCGGCCTGCCGGTCATCACCCTGGTCGATACCCCCGGCGCCTACCCCGGCAAGGGTGCGGAAGAGCGCGGTCAGGCCGAAGCGATCGCCCGGTCGACCGAAAAGTGCCTGACGATCGGGGTGCCGCTGATCTCGGTGGTGATCGGTGAGGGCGGATCCGGCGGGGCCGTGGCCTTTGCAACGGCGAACCGGCTCGCGATGCTGGAACATTCGGTCTATTCGGTCATCAGCCCCGAAGGCTGCGCGTCGATCCTCTGGAAGGACGCCGAAAAGATGCGCGAAGCCGCCGAGGCGCTGCGCCTGACCGCGCAGGATCTGCAAAAGCTTGGGATCATCGACCGGATCGTGAAAGAGCCGGTGGGTGGCGCGCAGCGGGCACCAAAGGAAGCGGTCGATGCCGTTGGCAAGGCGATCGAGGCGATGCTGAAGGATCTGGCCGGCAAGGATGCGAAAGCTTTGATCAAGGATCGCCGGCAGAAGTTCCTGGATATTGGCGCAAAGGGTCTTGCGGCATGAGCCCGGCGCGGACCCCCATTGGTGCGGCAGCCCCGAAAGCCGGATGATTCGCGCGGTGGCCTTGCTGCTTTTGCTGGCTGCCCCGGTCGCGGCCGGAACGCTGGAAGGCCGGCTGGTCAGTTTTTCGGTCGAGACCTGGGATCAGCGGGACCAGCCCTATCTGCAGGCACGGGGGCGGACGGTCACGGTGGGCAAGGGCGTCGAATTCGGGCTGGAGCCGGAAGGGCTGACCGCCGGCCTTGACGTGGTGCCGGTGACGGTCGAGATCGCACCAACCCGGGTCGAGCTGTCCTATCCGCGCGGGATCGGACGGTTCTATGCGGCTGCGTTCAACGGCTATGTGCTGCGCTTCGTGACCGACTGCGCGCTGTTCGACAGTGTGACCGTCGATCCCGTCGGCACCACGATGCCGGTGACCGAGGTCTGGGCTGAGGCCGGCGCGCTTTACATCAACGTCTCGGGTCTTGGTTACGGGCCGGAAGCGACGCTGGCGCTGGACCTGAAGGTTGCGGACTGCCCGCTTAGCTGACGCTACCACATCGTCTTTGCGGCGCGGCCGGGCCAGTCGGCATCATAGGCGGCGCCGTCGATGCCGCCCTCGGTGATCTCGCGCAGCATGTCGCCCGCGGTCGGCAGGCCCGCTGACTGGTCGCCGCCGGTCCAGAGCCCGGCGCGCAGGATCGCGCGGGCACATTGCGAATAGACCTCGGCGATGGAGATCACGATGACGCTGCGCGGCAGCGCCTCGCCGTGCCGGAAGCTTTCGCGCAAGGGATCGTCGGCGGTCAGCCTGGCAGTTCCGTTGACGCGGATCGCGGTGGCCGATCCGGGGATCAGGAAGATCAGGCTGACCCGGCCGTCGCGGACGATGTTGCGCAGGGAATCGATGCGTTCGTTGCCCTTCCAGTCCGGCAACGCAAGGGTCCGGGGGTCAAGGGCGCGCACCACGGGGCCGTCGTCGCCGCGCGGCGAGCCGTCGGTTCCTTCCGGTCCGACGGTGGTCAGGATGCAAAAGCGCGACCTTTCCAGCCAGGCGCGGTAGGCCGGCGTGAGGTGGTCGGTGACTTTGACGGTCGCGGCCTGTCCCGGCTGACCGTAGTGGGCGTGCAGGTCTTCGAGGCTGGTTATCCAGGTCATCGGCGCTCCGCCTGTGGCCGACCCCGGGGGGGTTCACACCCCCCGGACCCCTTGTGGGATACTTGGGCAGAAAGGATGACACTTTGAGTCAAGTTTTCGGCTTCCTGGGTTTCGGTGGCGGGAGATCAGCGGCTATTGCGCGAAGGGCGCCTGCCACCCGGTCGGGATCATCAAGCGCGTCCGTGACGAGGAGATGAAGCTTTGCACCGGGATAGGGCTGGCCGGTCGGGCTGCCCGGCAAGGCCGCGCTTGCGCCGGGGGTGGGCTTGAGGAACAGCCGGTCATCGCAGACCAGCGCCACGACTTTGCCGTCAAGATAGAGGGCATATTCGCCGAACATCTTGCGGGCCGTAAGCGCGAGGGGTGCCAGCGTATCCTGCAGGTGGTCGATGGTGCTGGCGGCGGTTGCCATGGCTCAGGCCTTGAAGCCGGCCTCGGCCATCAGCCGGTCGGATGCGGTTTCGACCTCGGATTCTAGTCGGGCCATGAAGGCGGCGACAGGCAGACCGGGGGCTATCGGGGGCAGAAATTCCACCACGGCAAGGCCGGGCTTGCGCAGGATCCCGTGCTTTGGCCAGAACAGGCCGACGTTGGTTGCAACGGGGTAGCACGGCTGGCCAAGCTGGTCGTAAAGCAGGCCGGTGCCGACCTTGTAGGGCTTGGAGGCTCCGGGTGCGACGCGGGTGCCTTGCGGGTAGATGATCAGCTGGCCGGGTTCGGCCGCACCTGCGGCCACGTCCGCCTTCATCTTGCTGATGGCAGCACCGCGCTTGCCGCGGTTGACCGGCACGCAGCCGATCTTCATGGCGTATTGGCCAAGGAACGGCGTGAAGATCAGTTCACGCTTCATGATGAACTTGCCCGCCGGGACGGCGTGGAAGATCAGGATGATGTCCAGAAAGCTATGATGCTTGGCCGCGATCACCGCTTCGCCGACCGGGGGCGTGCCGCGGACCTCGCAGCGCAGGCCGCACAGGACGCGGGCGGTGAACACCACCCAGCGGCAATAGCTGTGCATCGCCATGTAGGCGCCGTTTCGGGAGAACAGCGCCCAGGGCGCGAAGCCGATCGCAAGGACCGCCATCGCCAGATACATCTGGATGATGAACACAAGCGAAAGCAGCCAGCGCAGGGCGGTCATGTCAGGTCTCGCAGTTTGGCAAAGGCGGCACGCCGGGTGGCCAGGAAGGCGACCAGCGCCGCAGCGGGGGGCAGGACCAGCGGCCAAAGCCAGCCGGGTCCGGTGAAGCCAAGGCCGGTCAGGAACCCGCCGGCGGCGTCGGCGGCAGGAAGTGCCGCGACCCCGGCGATCCCGGCGGCGGTGCCGACCGCGGCCCCGGCCAGCGTGCGCAAGGTAAAGCGGCGGACGAAGGCGCGGGCGATGTAGCTGTCCTTGGCCCCGACCAGGCGCAGGACGCGGATCACCTCGGCATTGGTTGCAAGGGCTGCACGGGCAGCGAGGGTGATCATCGCCGCCATCGTGGCCCCGATCAGCGCGATGGAGAGGACGCCAAGCAGGCGGATCCGCTCTGCGGCCTCGATCAGCGGGCGGCGCCAGCGGGTGTGATCATCCAGAAGGGCTCCGGGGGCTTCGACCTTCAGGCGCTGGCGCAGGCCTTCGGAATCGTAGGACGGCGCTGCTTCGACGATCTCGAACAGGCGCGGAATCGGCAGCACCTCGACCGGCAGGCCGGGACCGAACCAGGGTTCCAGCAGGGCGCGGGTCTCGGCCGCGTCGATGGCGCGGAAGCTGGCGATGCCGGGCGTGGTGGCCAGTACGGCAAGAATCGCGTCAGCCTGGATCTGCTCTTGCCCGGCGGGGGCGGACAGCCGGATCGTGGCGGTGCGCGCCAGGGCCTCGGACCAGCGGTCCGCCAGACGGCCCGAGGCCAGCGACAGCGCAAGCGCAAAGACGCAGAGGAAGGTCATGGCCCCCGCGGTGAAGATGGTCAGCCAGGCCGTCGGGCCAGACGGCGGCACAACCTGAAGCGCGCGGGTTTCGGGGCCGGCGGGTTTGGCGACGGGCGGTTTCACAGATCGGCCCCCGCAAGCTGGACCCGGTGCTTGGCGATGCGCAGGACGCGGGCCGGGATCTGCGCCTTGGCCTGGCGGATCAGGTTCAGATCGTGCGTCGCCACCAGGATCGTCTTGCCCATGCGGTTCAGCTCGACCAGCAGGGTAAGGATCCGCAGCGACATCTCCCAGTCGACGTTGCCGGTCGGTTCGTCCGCAAGGATCACGTCGGGATCGACGATGACAGCGCGGGCGAGGGCCGAGCGCTGGCGTTCTCCCCCGGAAAGCTGGGGCGGAAGGGCGTCGGCCAGATGGCCAAGTCCGACCCAGCCAAGGAGGTCATCAAGATCCTGCCGGTCGCTTTCGCGGTCCGACACAGTGAAGGGCAGCGCCATGTTGGCGGCCAGCGTCAGGTGATCAAGGAACTTGCAGTCCTGATGCACGATCCCGATGCGGCGCCGAGTCCGGGCGACGTCGTCGCGCGACAGCGTGGTCACGTCACGGTCAAAGAGTGTGACGTTGCCGGACGTGGCGCGCAATTCAGCATAGGCAAGCTTCAGGAACGTCGACTTGCCAGCGCCTGATGGTCCGGTAAGAAAGTGGAATGATCCCGGAGCAAGGCGCAAGGACACATCGGACAGAAGGTCACCGCCACCGTAACTGTAAGCCACGTTCTCGAAGGCGATCACGTCTGTTCTCCTGGGCCGGCAAAGGGGGCGGAAAGCGGGCTTGGTCGGCCGGGCAAATCCTGCCGACTGCGCTTTCCATCGCACAGGCGGAAACGATTGCACAAGAGCAAGCGACAAACCCTTGGAACAACAGGAATTAAGAGTTACAACGCCTACGGGGGAGCCTGGAACTGGCTTTGAGGGATTAGAATGCGGTTGGTTTGCCCGAACTGCGAGGCCAAATACGAAGTGCCGGACGATGCGATCCCGGATACCGGGCGTGATGTCCAATGCGCGAATTGCGGACATGCCTGGTTCCAGATGCGATCGCGGTCCGCAGCGGCCCTTTCTGTAGCTGAAGTCCTTGTGGCAGCAATGCCCGCCGAAGCGGAAGCGACCGGCACTGACCCTGCGGCGGTTGCCCCGGCGCCGGCCGAGGCTTCGGCTGAAGTAGCATTGGACGTGGAAGTTGTGGCGGCGGACCAGCCGGCGGACGGGGCGGCAGACGGGGCGGCAGACGGGGCGGTCGCCGACACGACAACCCCGGACGAAGCGGCGCCTGAGCCGCATGAGCCAGACCTTGCGTCCTCCGATGACCCGCTTGCCGTCGCGCCGGAACCGGAGCTTCAGGCAGAGCTTGCCGCCGAACCAGAGCTTGCGCCTGAACTCGCGCCCGAGCCTGAACCTGTGCCCGAACCTGTGCCAATGGCCGAAGCGGAACCTGAGCCCATTGTAGCGGCGGACCCGGAACCCGTGGTGGAAATCGCGTCCGAAGCCGTTGTCCCGGAGCCGGTCGAAGAAACGGCCACCGAAGACGGTCCCGCGGCGGTTGACGCCGGGACCTATGCGGTTGACGACTCGGTGCTTGCCATCCTGCGCGAAGAGGCCGAACGCGAGGCAAATGCCCGACGCGCCGATGCGCTGGAAAGCCAGACCGAACTGGGGATCGACACCGCGATGCCGATCGCTGCCGCAGCGCTGGCGGCCGACGCGGACACCAGGCCCTCGGCCCGGCGCGATCTTCTGCCGGATGTCGAAGAGATCAACTCGACCCTGCGCCCGTCCGACACGCAAGGGGGGGATGCGACCGATTTCGCGGCTCCGCCTCCGATCGCCCCGCGCGGCTTCCGCAGCGGCTTTCTTGCGGTGATGACGATCGCCATCCTTGGGGCGGCGCTTTATGTCGTGGCGCCCCGGCTTGGGGCGATGGTGCCATCGCTGTCCGACCCGCTGGACAGCTATGTTTCGGTGATCGACAGCTTGCGGCTTGGGCTTGACGGCGTGATGCGGTCGGCCACCGTCGCGATCAACGGCGGCTGATTTCAGGCAATTCGGCTTGCCCCTGATCGGGCAGGCCATTATCCCTGCTGGCCAAGCCATCGCCCGCAAGGAGCAGCCATGACCAACCAGCGTTTCGACAAGTCGAAGCTTCCCAGCCGCCATGTCACCGAAGGCCCGGCGCGCGCGCCGCACCGCAGCTACTTCTACGCGATGGGAATCACCGAAGAAGAGATCCACCAGCCCTGGGTGGGCGTGGCGACCTGCTGGAACGAGGCGGCCCCCTGCAACATCTCGTTGAACCGTCAGGCGCAGATCGTGAAGCATGGCGTGAAAAAGGGCGGGGGCACCCCGCGCGAATTTACGACAATCACCGTGACCGATGGCATCGCCATGGGGCATGAGGGGATGCGGTCGTCGCTGGCATCCCGCGACGCGATTGCCGACACCGTTGAACTGACGATGCGCGGGCATTGCTATGACGCGCTCGTGGGCCTTGCCGGCTGCGACAAATCCCTGCCGGGGATGATGATGGCGATGGTGCGGCTGAACGTGCCAAGCGTGTTCATCTATGGCGGGTCGATCCTTCCGGGCCGCTACAAGGGCCAGGACATCACCGTGCAGGACATGTTCGAGGCTGTCGGCAAGCATCAGGCCGGCAACCTGTCGGATGCAGAACTTGAGATCATGGAGCGGGTGGCTTGCCCGTCCAGTGGTGCCTGCGGGGCGCAGTATACGGCGAACACCATGGCCTGCGTGTCCGAGGCGATCGGGCTGGCGCTGCTGAATTCCTCCAGTGCGCCCGCGCCCTATGAATCGCGCGACCAGTATGGCGAGGCGTCGGGCGTGGCGGTGATGCACCTGATCGAAAAGAACATCCGCGCGCGAGATATCGTGACGCTGAAATCGCTGGAGAACGCGGCGCGGGTCGTGGGCTGCACGGGTGGGTCCACCAACGCGGCGTTGCACCTGCCGGCGCTGGCGAACGAGGCGGGGATCGACTTTGACCTCTTTGACGTGGCCGCCTGCATGAAGGACACGCCCTACTTCGTCGACCTGCGGCCCGGCGGGAAATACGTGGCCAAGGACCTGCATGAGGTTGGCGGCGTGGCCGTCGTGATGAAGGAACTGGCGAAAGAGGGGCTGTTGCACCTCGACTGCATCACCGCATCCGGCAAGACGCTGGGCGAGTCCCTGGACGAGATTCGCGGCGAGGCTGACGGCCGGGTGATCTACCACATCGGCTCGCCCATCACCAAGACCGGGGGCGTGGTGTCGCTGAAGGGCAACCTTGCCCCCGACGGAGCGATCGTGAAGGTCGCAGGCATGACCGAAGCCGAGCAGGTGTTCACCGGCCCCGCGCGGGTGTTTGAATGCGAGGAAGACGCTTTTGAGGCGGTCAAGCAGCGCGCTTACAAGGAAGGTGAGGTTATCGTCATC
>JANOER010000021.1:0-9751 GCA_031441285.1 Rhodobacterales bacterium | reverse complement strand
CGAAGCGAAGAAAAGGCCGATCATGGAGATCGGGGCCAAGCTGGGCATCCCGTCCGAGCATCTGCTGCCTTACGGCCATGACAAGGCCAAGGTCGGTCAGGAGTTCATCAAGTCGTTGGCCGGGCGTCCCGATGGCAAGCTGATCCTGGTGACCGCGATCAACCCGACGCCAGCGGGCGAAGGCAAGACCACGACGACGGTGGGTCTGGGCGATGGTTTGAACCGGATTGGCAAGAAAGCGGTCGTGTGCATTCGTGAAGCGAGCCTTGGGCCGAACTTCGGGATGAAAGGCGGGGCGGCTGGCGGCGGTTTCAGCCAGGTCGTGCCGATGGAGGAGATGAACCTTCACTTCACCGGCGATTTCCACGCGATCACCTCGGCCCACAACCTTTTGTCGGCGATGATCGACAACCACATCTACTGGGGCAACGAGCTGCAGATCGACGCCCGCCGCATTGTCTGGCGTCGGGTGATGGACATGAACGACCGGGCGTTGCGCGATATCGTGGTGAACCTGGGCGGCGTGTCGAACGGGTTCCCGCGCCAGACCGGGTTTGACATCACCGTGGCTTCGGAAGTCATGGCGATCCTCTGCCTGTCGAACGATCTGGAAGACCTGCAAAAGCGACTGGGCGACATCGTTGTGGCCTATACCCGCGACAAGACGCCGATCTATGCCCGCGACATCAAGGCTGACGGCGCGATGACGGTGCTTTTGAAGGACGCGATGCAGCCGAACCTGGTGCAGACGCTGGAAAACAACCCGGCCTTCGTGCATGGCGGGCCTTTTGCCAACATCGCGCATGGCTGCAACAGTGTCATCGCCACCAAGACCGCGCTGAAGCTGGGCGAATATGTGGTGACCGAGGCAGGGTTCGGGGCCGACCTTGGGGCCGAGAAGTTCTATGACATCAAGTGCCGCAAGGCCGGGCTCAAGCCCTCGGCCGCGGTGATCGTGGCCACGGTGCGCGCGATGAAGATGAACGGCGGGGTGGCGAAGGCCGATCTTGGGGCCGAGAACGTGGACGCTGTCAAGAAGGGCTGCCCGAACCTTGGCCGTCACATTGGCAACGTGAAATCGTTCGGCGTGCCGGTGGTGGTCGCGATCAACCATTTCTTCAGCGACACCGATGCCGAGATTGCCGCCGTGAAGGCCTATGTCGCCGAGCAGGGTGCCGAGGCGATCCTGTGCAAGCACTGGGCGCAGGGGTCGGCCGGGATCGAGGAGCTGGCGAAGAAGGTCGTGCAGATGGCCGAGTCCGGGTCGGCCAACTTTGCGCCGCTCTACCCCGACGAGATGCCGCTGTTCCAGAAGCTGCAGACCATCGCCAAGCGCATCTACCACGCCGATGACGTGATCGCGGACAAGTCGATCCGCGACCAGTTGAAGACCTGGGAAGCGGCGGGCTATGGCCATCTGCCGATCTGCGTGGCCAAGACGCAGTATTCCTTCACCACCGATCCCACAGTCCGCGGCGCGCCGACCGGCCACACGGTTCCGGTCCGCGAAGTGCGGCTGTCGGCTGGGGCGGGGTTCATCGTGGTGATCTGCGGTGAGATCATGACGATGCCGGGCCTGCCGAAGGTGCCGTCGGCCGAGGTGATCCGGCTGAACGATGATGGGCTGGTCGAAGGGCTGTTCTAAGGTCGCATTGCCCTTTGCGGGGCTTCCCCTTATCTGAGGGTGGGCCTTGCAAGGGGAGACTTTGATGCGCGCACCCGCCGATTGCACCTCGATGGCCCAGATCCGGGCCGAGATTGACCGGCTGGACGAGGAACTCGTCCGGCTGTTCGCCCAGCGGGCGGGCTATATCGACCGCGCCGCGGAGATCAAGGCAACGGCAGACCTGCCGGCCCGGATCGAGGCCCGCGTCGAGGAAGTGGTGGGAAATGTCCGTCGCCATGCCGACACCTACGGGTTGCCGCCCGAGCTGGTGGAAAAGCTGTGGCGGCGGTTGATCGACTGGTCCATCGCGCGCGAGGAAAGCAAGCTTGGACCGGACAGTTTGCGGAAAGGATGACGTGATGACAGCACGCCACGGCAGGTCCGGAGGACGGTGGCTGGAGGTGGGTCTGGCGCTAGGGTTGGCCGTGCTGTCGGCAGGCGTTTTCCGCGCGGGTCTAGCGTTGGTTCTTTGGGTATTGATGGCCGTCTACCTGCTGCTCTTTCGGGTAAGTCCTATCCTTGCCTCTGGCATCATGGCGGGTGGTGCGGGGATCTCGGTAAAGGTCGCGGGCCCGGTGATGAAACCATGCTGGAAAGGCCTTGCCGCGATCTGGCGGCCCTTCCTAGCCTACACCGGCCACGAGGCGCACACGCTGCTGCCGCTTACCGAAAACGAGAGTGCGACGCCCGGTGACGGGCACGGAACGATAAAGGGAAGAAGATGACGGCATCGGTAATCGACGGCAAGGCCTTTGCGGCGCGGGTGCGGGCCGAGGTGGCGGCGCATGTGGCGCGGCTGCGTGAGGAGCATGGGCTTACGCCGGGGCTGGCGGTGGTGCTGGTGGGGGAAGACCCGGCAAGTCAGGTCTATGTGAAGAACAAGCACGCCTCTACCATCGAGGTCGGAATGGCATCTTTCGAACATCGGCTGGATGCAGGGACGGGTGAAGCCGAGCTTCTGGCGCTGATCGAAACGCTGAACGCCGATCCTAAAGTGCATGGGATTCTGGTGCAGTTGCCGCTGCCGGCGCATCTGAACTCGGACCTGGTGATCAACCGGATCGACCCGGCCAAGGATGTCGACGGGTTTCACATTTCGAACGTGGGCCTGCTGGGCACCGGCCAGAAAAGCATGGTGCCCTGCACGCCGCTGGGTTGCCTGATGATGCTGCGCGATCATCATGGCAAGCTGGCCGGGCTGAACGCGGTGGTGGTGGGGCGGTCGAACATCGTGGGCAAGCCGATGGCGCAGCTGCTGCTTGGCGACAGCTGCACGGTGACGATTGCCCACAGCCGGACGAAGGATCTGGCCGAGGTCTGCAAGCGCGCTGACATTCTGGTGGCGGCGGTCGGGCGGCCCGAGATGATCACCGGCGACATGGTGCGTCCCGGGGCGACGGTGATCGACGTCGGCATCAACCGCATCGAACGGGACGGCAAGGCGAAGCTGGTGGGCGACGTGCATTACGAAAGCGTGGCGGCGGTGGCGGGCGCGATCACTCCGGTGCCGGGCGGGGTGGGACCGATGACGATTGCCTGCCTGCTGGCCAATACGCTGACCGCTTGTTGCCGGTCCAATGGTCTGGCCGAGCCCGAGGGGCTGACGGCCTGACGCCCCGAATTTTCGCAGAAAATTCGCCCGGGCGCTACCTTGGCATCGGAATGGCAAGGAGGCGCGGGCCGGTCAGGATGGCCAGCGCGTCCGGGGCCATCAGGGTGGCAAGGGCCGGGTGCTGGGCGCGCAACCCGCCGGTGTAGACCCCGTAAGCCGGCAGGATCAACCGCGCGGCATCCGCAAGAAAGCAGGGCCTTGACTGGCCGGCAAGCCGGGCTTTCGGGTGGTAATGGCCCGAAATCTCGGCCTTTTCCGCAGGATCGGCACTGTGGCGGAAGGAGAAGGGCGGGACCTTCAGCTCTGCCCGGTGGGAGCCGCCGATGTCGATCGGACCGGGGTCATGGTTGCCGGTGATCCAGGTCCAGTCCCGGCCCGCGAGCAGGCGGATGAGCCAGAGGCGGGCCGCCTCGTCGATCCCATCGGCAGCGGCAAGATCGTCGAAACTGTCGCCGAGGCAGACGACGGTTGTGGCGCGGGTCGTGTCAAGATCGCGGTCAAGCTTTGCGAGGGTCGCCTGCGTCTCGTAGGGGGGCAGGAGCGACCCGCCCCGGCGCGCGAGGCGTTCGGACTTGCCGAGGTGCAGGTCGGAGACGGCAAGGAGGTGCCGCGCTGGCCAATGCAGCCCGCCCGAAGGCAGGAGGTGGAGCGTCTCGCCGTGGAAAAAGAGCGCGTGGTGCATGGCTATGTCATGCCTCGGACCTGCGTTTCTGGCAAGGGAGGAGCCTCCGGCGGGGATATTTGGGCAAAGCTGAAAGGGGTCAGGCGAGCCCTGCCGCCTCCATCAGGGCTTGCGCCTGGGCGGAGGCGAGGCGGTCGCGGCCTGTCCCGTGAACCGGGATGCGGCCGGGCTCGAAAAAGAGGGGCGCGGCGAGGGGGGAGACGCGGGCAAGGCGGATCAGGTCGATGCGGGGGCCGGCGCGGGCGAGAAGCGCCTCGATCCGCGAAAAGTCGATCAGGCCGCGCAGGGCCTCGTCCCGGGTGATCTGGAGGAGGAGGTGATCGGGGTCGTAGCGGCGGAGCGTGTCGTAAAGGATGTCGGAGGAGAAGGTGGCCTGCCGCCCCGATTTGCGGCGGCCCTGGTGGCTGCGTTCGATCAGGCCGGAAATGATGGCGGTGGTGCGGAAGGTGCGTTTCATCACCGCGTTGCCGGAAAGCCAGGTGTCGAGGCCGTCGCGCAGGGTGGCGAGGTCGAAAAGCGGGGCGGGGTCGGTGACGGGATCGAGGCCCCAGATCAGGGTGGCGTAGTCGGTGGCAACGAAGCCGAGGGGGGCAAGGCCCTGGGATTCCATCTGTTTTGTCAGGAGGAGGCCGAGGGTTTGCTGCGCGTTGCGACCGGCGAAGCCATAGACCGCAAGGTGTTCCCGGCCGTCATGGGGAAAGGATTCCAGCAGGAGCGAGTGGGGGTCGGGGAGGCGCGACACCTTGCGCTGAAGGGCCAGCCACCCGGCCGTGTGCGCGGGCAGGTCCGGCCAGTCTTTCTGTTGCAGGATGGCGAGAATCCGGTCGGCGAGGAGGGTGGAGGTGGCGAATTTGGTCCCCGAGAAGACGGCGACCTTTGGGTCGCGGCCGGGGCTGCGCGAGACTTCGACGGTCATCTCGCGCAGGCCTTCGTAGCGGACGATCTGGCCGCCGATCAGGAAAGTGTCGCCGGGGGTGAGGGTGGCGGCGAAGGATTCCTCGACTTCGCCCAGCGGGGTGCCGTGGTTGCGGAGCCGGACTTTCAGGGTCTCGATGTCGATGATCGTGCCAAGGTTCTGGCGGATCAGGGCGGCGGCGCGGGGGTCGCGGAGGTGCCATTTGCCGCTGGTGTGCTTCAGCCTTTGCCAGCGGTCATAGGCCTTCAGCGCGTAGCCCCCGGTGGCGACGAAATCGAGGCAGGCGTCGAAGTCTGCCTTGGTCAGAAGGGCATAGGCGCCGGCGGTGATGACTTCCGCGAAAAGCGCGTCCGCGTCGAACGGGCCGGCGCAGGCGGTGGCGAGGATGTGCTGGCACAGGACATCGCGGGGACCGGGGCCACGGGGTTCGCCGTCAAGGGTATGGGCGCGGACGGCGTCGAGCGCGGCTTGGCATTCGACCACCTCAAACCGGTTGGCGGGGACGAGGAGCGCCTTGGAGGGCGCGTTGTAGCGGTGGTTGGCGCGGCCGATCCGTTGCACGAGGCGCTTTACGTTCTTCGGCGCGCCGACCTGGATCACGAGGTCCACATCGCCCCAGTCGATGCCGAGGTCGAGCGAGCCGGTGCAGACCACAGCGCGGAGGGCGCCGGCGGTCATCGCCTGTTCGACACGCGTCCGCTGTTCGCGGCTGAGGGAGCCGTGGTGGATCCCGATCGGCAGGTCGTCGGTGTTCTGGAGCCAGAGGTCGTGGAAGAAAAGCTCGGCCTGGGCGCGGGTGTTGTGGAAGATCAGCGTGGTGCGGTGGCGGGTCACTTCGTTCAGGATTGCGGGGATGGCATAGCGACCGCCGCCGCCGCTCCACGGGGGCGGGGCGTCGGTGTCCAGCATGGAGATGTCGGGATCGGGGCCGGGATCGGCTTCGAGGATGGTGGTTTTCGGGGCGAGGAAACGGGCCAGGGCCGGCGGGTTCTCGACTGTGGCCGAAAGGCCGATGCGGCGGAGTTGCGGGTTGAGGGATTGCAGGCGGGCGATCTGGAGGACGAGGTGGTCGCCGCGTTTGCTTTCGGCGAGGGCGTGGATTTCGTCGACGATAACCCGTTGCAATCCGGCAAACATCCGGGGGGCGTCGTCGTAGCTGAGCAGGAGGGCAAGCGATTCCGGTGTGGTCAGGAGGATGTGCGGCGGGTCGGCGCGCTGGCGGCGGCGCTGGGTGGCGGAGGTGTCGCCGGTGCGATCCTCGACCCTGATCTTCAGGGCAGCACCTTCGATCGGCAGCCCGAGATTGCGGCGGATGTCGGCAGTGAGGGCCTTGAGGGGCGAGATGTAAAGCGTGTGGAGGCCGGGGGGCGGGGCGGGGCCAAGCTCGGCCAGGGTGGGCAGGAAGCCGGCGAGGGTCTTGCCGCCACCGGTGGGGGCGATCAGGAGGGTGGCAGGGTCAGCGGCCAGCGCCAGCATGTCGAGCTGGTGCGGGTGGAGGGTCCAGCCCTTGGCGGCGAACCAGTCGGCGAGGGCGGGGGGTAGCGTGGTCATCGGGGAGTGATACAGCGCGGCGCGGGTTTGGGAAACCGCCCTTGGCGTGAAGCGTGGCCGAATCGCGCTGGAAAGTGCCGCCAGCGGCTGACCCCGGGGGCGACGATTTTTCTGCGAAAAATCGGATTGCCGCGCGGATTTCCCGAGGCACCCGGCGAAACCGGGGAGCCTGGGCCTTTCGGGGAAAATTCTTCCGGTTTCGCCGCCAATTCGCTTGCCGGAGCCCCGGCGCCCGCCTAATCCGGGTGCCATGAGACTGCTTTTTCTAGGCGATGTCGTCGGCCGGTCGGGCCGGGCGGCAGTGACGGAGCGGCTGCCGGGGCTTCGGGCGGCCTGGGGGCTCGATTTCGTTGTGGTCAATGGCGAGAACGCAAGTCAGGGCGCCGGGCTGACCGGCGACCATGCGAAGGAACTTCTGGCGGCAGGGGCGGACTGTCTGACGCTGGGCGATCATGCCTTTGACCAGAAGGACATGCTGAGCTTCATCGAAAACGAGCCGCGGATCATCCGGCCGCTGAACTTTTCCAAGGTGGCACCCGGCAAGGGGCATCGTGTCTTCGAGGCGACGCAGGGCCGCCGCGTGCTGGTGACGCAGGCGCTGGGTCAGGTGTTCATGAAGCGGCCCTTCGACGATCCGTTCTCTGCGCTGGAATCGGTCTTGAAGGCGCACACGTTGGGCGGGGTGGTGCAGGCGGCGATTGTCGATGTCCATGCCGAGGCCACATCCGAGAAGATGGCGATGGGGCATTGGTGCGACGGGATGGCCAGTCTGGTGGTGGGCACCCATACCCATGTGCCGACGGGGGATGCGATGATCCTGGGCAAAGGCACGGCGTATCAGACCGATGCCGGAATGTGCGGTGACTATGACAGTGTCATCGGGATGGAGAAGCTGGAGCCGTTGCGCCGCTTCATCACCGGGATGGCCAAGGGTCGGTTCGAGCCGGCGAATGGTGAGGCGACGCTGTCGGGCGTTTACGTCGAGACCGATGACAAGACCGGGCTGGCCACAAAGGTGCGGATGATCCGGGTCGGCGGGCGGTTGCAGGAGGCGGTTCCGTGAACCAGCGGCTGATCTATGTCGCTTTGCTTCTGGCGCTGGGGACCGGCTGGGGCAGCACGCAGGCGCTGGGCAAGATTGCCGTTTCGACCGGACACGGGCCGTTCGGCCTGATCGTCTGGCAAGGCGTGATCGGCGTTGCGGTGACGGGTGCGCTGATGCTGGTGCTGCGCCGGCCCATGGCGCTGACCTGGGCGGGCCTGCGGTTCGCGGTGGTCATCGCGATGGTGGGCACGGTGCTGCCAACTTACACCTTCTACACCTCGGTCGCGCATCTGCCGGCCGGGATCATGTCGGTGCTGATTTCTGCCGTTCCGCTGTTTTCCTTTCCGATGGCGATGCTGCTGGGGATGGACAGTTTTTCGGTCCGCAGGCTGGTCGGGCTGGTCTGCGGGCTGACCGGGGTGGCGCTGATCGCCCTTCCGGGCGCCAGCCTGCCTGACCCGGCGATGGCGATCTGGGTGCCGTTCGCGCTCCTCGGCCCGCTGTTCTATGCGACGGAGGGCAACATCGTCGCCCGTTGGGGCACCTTCGGTCTGGACCCGGTGCAGGTGATGTTCTGGGCCAGCATGATTGCAGCGATCCTTGCCCTGCCGGTGGCCCTGGCGACCGGGCAGATGTTCGGCCTTGTGCCCTTCGGCGTGCCGGAAGCGGCGCTGGTCTTCAATTCGGGCCTGCATGCACTGCTGTATTCTGCCTATGTCTGGCTGAACGGCCGGGCCGGGGCGGTCTTTTCGTCACAGGTGGGCTACATCGTTACCTGCACCGGCGTCTTCTGGGCGATGGGGCTGCTGGGAGAGAGGTTCTCGCCAATGATCTGGCTGGCGCTTGCGGTGATGCTGGCGGGAGTGGCACTGGTCCGGCCGCGCCCCGCACGCCCGGCGCCGGTGGAGGTCTGATGTTCGGGCTTTCGGTTCCCGCCGATGTCCAGCCCTGGGTGGCACTTGCCATCCTTGCGGTCATGTTCGTCCTTTTCGTCATGGAGCGCACCCCTGTCGAGGTGACGGCCATCGGCGGGGCGGCGGTGATGCTGGTCCTTGGTATCCTGCCAGTCAGCGAGGCGACGTCGGTCCTGGCCAACCCCGCGCCCTGGACGATTGCGCTGATGTTTCTGGTGATGGGCGGGCTGGTGCGGACGGGTGCGGTCGAGATGGTGATTGCCATGGCCGAGCGGCACATCGGCGACCGGCCGAGGACGACCATCGCCGTGCTGTTCGGGCTGATCGCCACGGCCTCGGCCTTCATGAACAACACGCCGCTGGTGGCGGTGATGATTCCGGTGGTGATCCAGATCGCGATCAAGATCGGCGCGGCCCCGTCCAAGCTGCTGATCCCGCTGAGTTACATGACCGTGCTGGGGGGGATGATCACCCTGATCGGCACTTCGACCAATCTGGTCGTCGACGGGGTGGCGCGGTCGTCGGGGCTGGAGCCGTTCTCGATCTTCGAGATCACCCCGGTCGGAATCCCGATTGCGATTGCCGGGATGCTTTATCTGGGGCTGTTCGGCAACCGGCTTTTGCCCAGCCGCGATTCGATGAGCACGCTCTTGAGTGACCGCTCAAAGATGAAGTTCTTTACCGAGGTCGCGGTGCCCGAAGGCTCGGCGCTGGTCGGCAAGTCGCTTGAGTCGGTCGATATCTTCAAACGCGGCGGGGCGCGGGTTATCGACGTGCTGCGCGGCGATGTGTCGCTCCGCCGCGATCTGGCATCGGTGACGCTGGAACCCGGTGACCGGGTGGTGCTGCGCACACCGATGTCGGAAATCCTCGGGCTGCAGGGCCACAAGGATCTGAAACTGGTCGACAAGCTCAGCTCGGTGCAAACCAACACTGTCGAGGTGCTGATCACCCCCGGCTGTCGGCTGGTCGGCCGTTCCCTGGGCGAAATGCGCCTGCGCCGCCGCTACGGCGTCTATCCGCTGGCGGTGCACCGGCGCAATCAGAACATCGGCCGCCAGTTGGACGATCTGGTGGTGCAGGTTGGCGATACGCTGCTGCTGGAAGGCGCGATGCAGGATATCCAGCGGCTGGCGGCGGATATGGATCTGGTCGATATCTCGCACCCTACTGAGCGCGCCTTCCGCCGCGCCCATGCGCCGATCGTCATCGCGGTGCTGGTGGGCGTCATCACCGTTTCGGCGATGGATATCGCGCCGATCGAGATTCTGGCCTTCATCGGCGTCGCCGTGGTCCTGCTGACCCGCTGCATCGACGCGGACGAGGCTTTCGCCTCGATCGACGGACGGTTGCTGGCCATGCTGT
>JANOER010000020.1:0-9653 GCA_031441285.1 Rhodobacterales bacterium | reverse complement strand
GGTCCTGCTGTTCGTCCTGGCTGCGCTCCGGAGTGGCCTCGGACTCGTCACCCTCGTCCTGCTCTTCGCCTGCCGAATCGGGGGCGTCCTGATCCTCTTCGGCCTGGTCGTCGCCCGCGTCGTCGTCGGGGGCGTCGGGGTCGTCGCCCAGCTGGTCGCCATAGCCAAGATCCGCGATCACCTTTCGGGCCAGCCGCGCGAAAGCCGCCTGATCGGCCAGCACATGGTCAAGGTTTGACAGGGTTTCGCCGGCCTGGTCCTCGACAAAACCGCGCCAAAGATCGGCGACATGGGCTGCGGCTTTCGGCAACTCGCGCCCGGTTGCCATCTGGCGCACCAGATAGCCCGCCGCGACCGGCAGCGGCACGTCCGAGGCCTGGGTCACCTGGCCATAGCCTTTGCGGTCGGCCTCATGCGCGATCTTGGCGTCGATGTTCCCGGCCGTTCCCGGCATAGCGCGGGCGCCGACCGCTTCGCATCGCGCGGCTTCCATCGCGTCATAGATCTCGCGCGCGAGAGGGCCGGTCGGCGCATAGCGGGTCGCGACGCTCTCGTCGTGATACTTGCGGCGCAAGGCAAAGGCATCTGCCGTGCCGCGCGCCAGCAGCACTTCGTCCCGGGTCATCCGGCGGCTGACCTGCGGCAGGCGCACGCCTTCTTTCGACATCCCCGAGGGATCGACGGAATAGGTCACCGTCATCTCCGGGTCATCAGCCATGGTGCGGGTGGCCTCGGCCAGGGCCTTCTTGAACGGATCGGCGGGGTTGTCGCTGCGGGTGCTCATGGCGTCAGCCTAGTGCGTCCGGCCTGCGGGTTCCAGATGCGAGATCGGCCGATGTGCTTGCGCGATCCGATATTGCTTGCCTTCGAAAGCGCCCGGCATGCGCTGCGGCACGCTGTCGCCGTGCGCGGATGCACAGAACCGGCGCGGTTGTGCGGAATTGGCGGCGGGGCGCCTGTGGCCAGATAAGATGGGCAGCAAACAGCAACCGCAAGGAAATGAACCATGGCCAACCCGAAAATAGCGATCATCGTCTCGTCGACCCGCGGCACCCGCTTTGCCGACCTGCCGACCGGCTGGATCAAGGCGCAGGCCGAAGCCCGCGGCGACATGGATGTCGAAGTCGTCGACCTGCGCGACTACCCGATGCCCTTCTTCGCCGAGGTTGCCTCGAACGCCTGGGCCCCGACACAAGACCCGGTTGCGGTCAAGTGGCAGAAGAAGCTTGCCGAATTCGACGGCTACATCTTCGTTGTTGCCGAATACAACCGTTCGGTCACCGCCGCGCTGAAGAACGCGCTGGATCAGGCCAGCGTCGAGTGGGCGAAAAAGCCTTTCGGCGCCATCGCTTACGGCTCGATGGGCGGCAGCCTGGCGCTGTCGCATCTGCGGGTGATCGGGGTGGAACTGCAGATGGTTCCGGTCCGCAGCGCCGTCCATATCGGCGGCAGCGACTTCTTCCGCGTGCACCCGGGCTTTGGCGGGTCGGGCAAGATGGCCGACATCGAGGCCGGGATGCTGGGATCGGCCAAGGCGATGCTGGATGACGTGGCTTGGTGGGCCAACGCGACCATGGCAGCCAAAGGCAACATGGTGGCCAAGGCGGCCTGACGATTGGCGGCGGGGTTTCGGCCCCGCCCTTTCATCCGACAGTTGCTCACCAAGCCGCTTCGGGTAAGCTGGACTCCACGGCGTAGTGTCGCGCCCCAAGCCCCCGGAGCCCGCCATGCCCGCCGATTTTGTCGCCAACGTCACCGAGCGTCTCGCCCGCTACGTAGCGATCGACAGCCAGTCCGATGCGGGGTCTTCCAGCTCGCCCAGCACCGCGCGCCAGTTCATTCTGCTAAACCTTCTGGTCAAGGAATTGAACGCCATCGGCGCGGCCGAGGTCCGGTTGACCGATTACGGCGTCGTCCTGGCGACGATCCCCGCCACCGTCAGCCACAAGGCCCCGGTGATGGGCTGGCTTGCCCATGTCGATACCGCGCCCGGCTTTGCCGCCGAGGGGGTCAGGCCGCGCGTCATTCCGGCCTGGGACGGCAGCCCGATCCGCTTTCCCGACGCAGCCGACCTGGTGCTTTCGCCCGAACAATCGCCCTACCTGGCGCAGTGCATCGGGCATGACCTGATCACCGCCTCCGGCACCACGCTGCTGGGGGCCGATGACAAGGCCGGCATCGCGATCATCATGGCCGCCGCAGGTCATCTGCTTGCCAACCCGCAGATTCCGCACGGAAAAATCCGTCTCGCCTTTACCCCGGACGAAGAGATTGGCCGCGGCGTCGATGCCCGGCTGCCCGCCGATCTGGGGGCGGACTTTGCCTATACGCTGGACGGTGCCGACCGGGGCGAGGTGGTGCATGAGACCTTCTCGGCCGACGCCGCGGTGGTCCATATCACTGGCGTCTCGATCCATCCGGGGCAGGCCAAAGGCAAGCTTGTGAACGCGCTTACCCTTGCGGCCAGGGTCGTCGCCGCTCTGCCGCAGGCGACCCTGACGCCCGAAACGACCGAGGGGCGTGAAGGCTTCCTCCACGTCAACGAGATGAAAGGCACCGCCGCCGAGGCCGAGGTCCGCATCTTCCTGCGCGATTTCGAGCGTGACGCGCTGGCCGCGCAGGGTGATCTTCTGCGCAAGCTGTGCGACGCCCTTCAGGCTTCCGAACCCCGGGCGAAGATCACCTGCACCATTACCGAGCAATACCGCAACATGCGCTACTGGCTGGAGACGGACATGACTCCGGTCGATCTTGCCCATGCCGCCTGCCGCTCGGCGGGGATTGAACCCTTCGCGCTGCCGATCCGCGGCGGCACCGATGGGTCGCGCCTGACCGAAAAGGGCGTGCCCTGCCCAAACATCTTCACCGGAATGCAGATGATCCACGGGCCGCTGGAGTGGATTTCTGCGCAGGATATGGCGGCCGCGGTGCGGGTCTGCCTTGCGCTGGCACAGCTGGCAGGGAGGCCGGCGAAGGGGTAAGCGTCAGGACTGCCCGATCAGGTCGGCGCAGGCTTGCAACAGCTGCGCCGCACGCGCCTTTGCTACGGCATCCTTTGCGAAATAGGCGCGCTGCAACAGCGCCTTTTGCGCGATTTTGGCCTCGATGCGCCAGGCCAGGGCAGTCGCGGCCATCTCGGTGCCTTCCACCGCCTCGACCAGCGCCAGCAGGCTGTCCCGCGTCCCTGCCGAAGCGCCCGACGCCGGACCATCCACCAGCCACTGATGTTCCACCAAGGCCGAGAACCGCCCTGTGCAGACCGAAAACTCACGCAAAAGGGAGTTGGACGTTGCGGGGGAGCAGGTCATGAACCCCGCAGCGAAAGCAGCCAGAAAAGTTCCCAGACCGCGCGCCATTCCAGCATGAGACGCCGGAAGCCGCAGTTTTTCAAGGCAGAGTTGATTCGCGCATGCGCGCGCTTACAGCATCGAGCACCAATCAGGGCTTCGACCGCCTGAGTAGGGCACGGCATAGCCCGTGGCGATCATGCTGCGCGCCACGTCGTTGCCCCCGACCTCTAGCCGGACAAGCTCGCGGCCATAGCGATCGTGTCCTTCGAACCTGACGTCGCTGATCGGTCCCGATTGCAGAATCTGGCGCAGGATCCGCGTCGCCTGCTGGCCTGCCGCAAGCTCCTGTTCGCACCCGGGTGAATAGATTTCCGGTGTGTCAAAGCCCAGCAAGCGCGCCTTGATCTCTCCCATGCCGGCACAGGCCATATGAACCGTGTCGCCATCGACGACGTAAGTCACGCGGCAGGCACTTTCGGATACGGACTCTGCGCTTTCGGGTGCCGGGACCGCCGGGGCTACGCAACCGGCAAGGCTGAAGCCCCACAGCAAGCAAATTCCGACCCGCCCAGGCATCCTACTTCATCGCCATGCTGGCGGCACTTTCCGGCAGTTCCTCGGCAAAGCAGCGCTGGTAGAATTCGGCCACCGTCTGGCGCTCCAGTTCGTCACATTTGTTGAGGAAGGTCAGCCGGAAGGCATAGCCCACGTTGCGGAAGATCTCGGCGTTCTGCGCCCAGTTCAGCACCGTGCGTGGGCTCATCACCGTCGAAAGGTCGCCGTTCATGAAGGCGGTCCGCGTCAGGTCTGCGACAGTCACCATCTGGCCGATCGTCTTGCGGCCCTTCTCGGTGTTGTAATGCGGCGATTTGGCCAGCACGATCGCGGCTTCCGCGTCGTGGGACAGGTAGTTCAGCGTAGCGACCAGCGACCAGCGGTCCATCTGTGCCTGGTTGATCTGCTGGGTGCCGTGGTACAGCCCGGTCGTGTCGCCAAGGCCCACGGTGTTCGACGTGGCGAACAGCCGGAATGACGGATGCGGAGTGATGATTTCGTTCTGGTCCAGAAGCGTCAGCTTGCCGTCATGTTCCAGCACGCGCTGGATCACGAACATCACATCCGCCCGGCCCGCATCGTATTCGTCGAACACGATGGCCACGGCGTTGCGCAGCGCCCAGGGCAGGATGCCTTCATGGAACTCGGTCACCTGCTTGCCGTCGCGCAGCTTGATCGCGTCCTTGCCGATCAGGTCGATCCGGGAAATGTGCGAATCGAGGTTCACCCGCACCGTAGGCCAGTTCAGGTGCGCGCCGACCTGTTCGATGTGCGTCGATTTGCCCGTGCCGTGGTAGCCCTGGATCATCACCCGGCGGTTGTAGGCAAATCCAGCAAGAATCGCGAGGGTGGTATCAGGGTCGAACTTGTAGGTCGGGTCGATCTCGGGCACCCGGTCGGTGCGGTCGGCAAAACCCTTGACACGCATGTCGGTATCGATCCCGAACACATCGCGGACCGAGATTTCCTCGGTCGGTTTTGCTGCCTGATCCACCATGACATCGTCCAATCCATCGCCGGCGCACCCGTTGCGCGCACCGGAAGTGTTTGGATCATATCGCCGGGGGGTTCAAGTGGAAGGCAACGGATCACGCCGCTTCGCATTCGCGTGACCGGGCGATTTCCCGTTAAGCCGGGCGCCTGGTTTCGGCATAGGTTTGCCGCAGCAAGGCGAGGAGAAGACGATGCGGCGCAGAGATTTCATGGTTACCCTGGCGGCAAGCCTTGCCGCCCCGATGGCGCGGGCCGAAACCTTCGAGGTCACGCTGACCGAAGCCGAATGGCGCAAAAGGCTGGGCGATCTGGCCTACCGCGTCCTGCGCGAGGAGGCGACCGAGCGTCCGGGCACCAGCCGGCTGGACAAGGAAACCCGTCCCGGCACCTATTCCTGCGCCGGCTGCGATCTGGCAGCGTTCTCGTCCGAAACGAAATATGACAGTGGCACCGGCTGGCCCTCGTTCTGGAAGCCTTTGCCCGATGCCACTGGCACGCGTGAGGACGGCGGCCTGTTCGGCGCCCGGACCGAGGTGCATTGCCGCCGCTGCGGCGGGCATTTCGGCCATGTCTTCGAAGATGGGCCGGCGCCCACCGGCCTGCGCTACTGCATGAACGGTGCGGCACTAAGCTTTGAAGCCGCCTGATCACTCGCGGAAGTAGCGGCTGTCCTTGATCTGGTCCCAGGCCCAGACCACTTCTTGCAGTCGGTCCTCGTCCCGGCGGTCGCCACCGTTCATGTCCGGGTGCAGGTCCTTGACCAGCGCCTTGTATTGCTTGCGGATCTCGGTCTTGGTCCAGGTGTCGCGGGCATCCAGAATCTCGATCGCCTTCCGTTCCGTCGGCGGCAGCTTGCGTGTCGCGGTCGAGGCCGGTTTGCCGGGGTTCTGCGTCGCATTCGACCCCAGGATCGCCATTGGATCGTTCACACCCAGCCGCGCCCAGGAATTGCCGTCACCCAGCCGGCTGAAGGGCTTTGTTTCACGCTCCCACAGCCGGTCCTTCTCCAGGAATTTCTGGAACTCCTCGTCGGTGGTGCCGTTGAAGAAATTCCACTTCAGGTTGTATTCGCGGATGTGGTCCTTGCAGAACCAGAAGAACTCATCCAGCAGATCGGGCGATTTCGGCGCGCGAAAGGCGCCCTTCTCGGCGCAGCCGGGATAGTCGCAGCCCCGATCCGCGGTCTCTAACGCGCCGGACATGCCGCGCCGACCCGCCGTCTTGCGCTTCTTGGCCGCCGCGGCGCTGATGTTGAATTCGAAGGGCGGGCGGTTGGTCATGCGTGGTTGCTCACTTGAGGGGCCGTCCCGACGGGCCTTTCCGACTCGGGGCCATAAGCTTAGGTGTTTTACGGGCAGATTGAAGGGGGCAAGACTGACATGGCCGTGAAAGATGAGATCGAGGCGCGCCTGACCGCCGCCTTCACCCCCGAAAGGCTGGAGGTGGTGAACGAAAGCCACCAGCATGCCGGGCACTCCGGCGACGACGGGACAGGAGAAAGCCACTTCCGGGTGGTGATCCGCGCCGAGGCCTTCGCGCCGATGTCCCGCGTCGCCCGGCACCGCGCCGTGCACCAGGCGCTGGGGGATCTGAACCAGAGGGTGCACGCGATTGCGCTGGATGTGGGGTAACCGCGTTCAGACTACCGCAGGGTGCGCTACAGCGCACCTTCCCCCGGTGCGCTGTAGCGCACCCTACCTTTGATCATTGAACGGATCGCCCTCGCTCCAACATCATGCTCTCAGAACCAGCGCTGCCATACCGCCGGTTCCCGCTTCCCGACCCGCCGGCCGGGCTTCAGCCGGGCCTACGCCCGTCCCGACATCGACCACGCACAGACATTGTGATCCGCGCTTTTATCGCGCTCCGCCGGACCGAATAGTCCGCGTCTCTCTCCGGCAGGGTTCAGACGACATGCAAGTGGTCCGGCAGAACGACCCAGGCGTCGATCTGGAACGGCCGTTCCTTCATCGTGTCCCGGACCGCAGCCCTCAGGCGGTCCATCTCCTCCACCAACAGCCGCGACCCTCGGTCAGCCAAAGCCACCGTGAAGAAAACGCTGGCACCGGGATTGCGGGGGCGAAGGTAGTCGGACATGGCTGAACGGGTGCCGGGAAAGGGTTAACACCACCCTAATGCGCACTGCCGATTCCATGAAATCGCTTTAAATCCCGAACCGGTCCGCCGTGAGCGCTACCCCCGCTTCACCCGCAGCCGCCAGGCGTGCAGCACGGGTTCCGTATACCCCGAAGGCTGCGCCCGGCCTTTGAAGACCAGATCGCAGGCCGCCTGGAACGCCGCCCCGTCATAGGCCGGCGCCATCGGGTGGTAGTCCGGATCTCCGGCGTTCTGCTGGTCCACCACGGCGGCCATCTTGCGCAGGGCTTCCATCACGTCCTGTCCGGTAACCACCCCGTGATGCAGCCAGTTCGCGATATGCTGGGCCGAGATACGGCAGGTCGCGCGGTCCTCCATCAGCCCCACGTTGTTCAGGTCCGGAACCTTGGAGCACCCCACCCCCTGGTCGATCCAGCGCACGACGTAGCCAAGGATTCCTTGCGCGTTGTTCTCCACCTCGCGCATCACCTGGGGCCGGTTCCAGGCCTTGAAGCTGGCGAGGGGGATATCGAGGATCCCGTCCACATGCGCCCGCCGCCCGCCTTTGGCCAGCCGCGCCTGCACGGCAAGCACGTCGACCCGGTGATAGTGCAGCGCGTGCAGGGTGGCAGCCGTAGGCGAGGGCACCCAGGCAGTGTTCGCCCCCGCGCGGGGGTGGGCGATCTTTTCGTCCAGCATCGCCGCCATCAGGTCCGGCATCGCCCACATCCCCTTGCCGATCTGCGCCCGTCCCGAAAGCCCGCACTCAAGGCCGATGTCGACGTTCAGTGCCTCATAGGCGGTGATCCAGGCCTTGCGCTTGATGAAATCCTTCCGGCTGAACGGCCCGGCTTCCATGCTGGTATGGATCTCGTCTCCGGTGCGGTCCAGAAAACCGGTGTTGATGAAGGCGACCCGCGCCTTTGCCGCCCGGATGCATTCCTTCAGGTTGACGGACGTGCGCCGCTCTTCGTCCATGATCCCAAGCTTCACGGTGTTCGCGGGCAGGCCCAGCAGCGTTTCGATCCGGGCCATGACGGCATCGGCGAAGGCCACTTCGTCGGGGCCATGCATCTTCGGCTTGACCACATAGACCGATCCGCAGGTCGAGTTTCGCGTGCCCCCGGTCTTTTGCAGGTCGTGCAGCGCAAGGGTCACGGTCAGCATCGCGTCCATCAGGCCTTCGGGGGTCTCGGATCCGTCTGGCAACAGGATCGCCGGATTGGTCATCAGGTGCCCGACATTGCGCACCCACATCAGCGCGCGGCCCTTCAGGGCAAAGGATTTGCCCGAGGGATCCAGGTAGTCCCGGTCCGGGTTCAGCCGCCGGTCCTGGCTGCGACCGTTCTTCTGGAAGCTTTCGGACAGGGTGCCCTGCATCAGCCCAAGCCAGTTGCGATAGGCGGTGACCTTGTCCGCGGCATCGACACAGGCGACCGAATCCTCGCAATCCATGATCGTGGTCAAGGCGCTTTCCAGCTGCACATCCGCAAGCGCCGCCTGATCCCGGCTGCCAATGAAATGCGCGCGGTCGAAGACCAGTTCCACATGCAGGCCGTTGTTGCGGAGCAGGACCGCGTCCGGCGCCTTCGGGTTGCCTCGGTAGCCCACGAACTTCGCCGGGTCCACCAGCGGCAGGTCGTCGACCAGAAGCTGGCCGTCCTTGACCTGGTAGCGGCGCACGTCGGCATGGCTGGTCCCGGCAATCGGGAAAGCCTCGTCCAGAAACACCCGCGCCCGGGCGACAACCCGCGCGCCCCGGCCCCGTTCATAACCGCCGGCCGGGGGAGCCGATCCCATCGCGTCAGTGCCGTAAAGGCAATCGTAAAGGCTGCCCCAGCGGGCGTTTGCCGCGTTCAGCGCATAGCGGGCATTGGTGATCGGGACCACAAGCTGCGGCCCGGGAACGCGGGCAATCTCGGGGTCGACATTGGCGGTCTCGAGGGTGAAGTCAGGGCCTTCGGGCATAAGATAGCCGATCTCGGCGAGAAACGCCTTGTAGGCGGCATGGTCATGCGGCTGGCCACGCCGGTCGATGTGCCAGGCGTCGATCCGGGCCTGCAGGTCCTCGCGCCGGGTCAGAAGCGCGCGGTTCTGCGGCGCGAAATCGCGCAGGACGGCGGCAAACCCGTCCCAGAAGGCCGCGGGGGTGACCCCGGTGCCCGGCAGCGCCTCGTCTTCGACAAAGCGGACAAGCACCTCGGCCACTTGCAGGTTGGCCCGGTCGATACGTCTGGTCATGGTCGGTGGTCCTTCCGGTCGGCGCTGCGCGGGCTCAGGATAGGCCAGGCCAGGGGCCGGCTGCAAGGAACTGCGCGGGATTTCGGGGCAGGGGCCGAATGGTTTGCCGGATGGCTAAGTTTCCACTTGCCGAATCAAGGCCAAGGGCGGATTGTTAGCGATATGGCTAAGCATGATCCGACCCTTGACCTCTTGTTCCACGCCCTGTCCGACCCCACCCGGCGGACGATGCTGGCGCGTCTGGCGCAGGGGCCCGCCGCGGTGACCGAGCTTGCGGGCCCGACAGGCTTTCGACTGCCGACGATCCTGCGGCACCTCTCGGTGCTGGAGAATGCTGGGCTTGTCACCACCCAGAAGGACGGCCGGGTCCGGTCCTGCGCCTTCGTGCCAGAGGCTTTGCAACCGATGCGGGCCTGGATGGAAGAGCAGCGCACGTCCTGGGAGGGCCGGCTGGACCGCCTTGACGACTATGTGATG
>JANOER010000019.1:0-1587 GCA_031441285.1 Rhodobacterales bacterium | reverse complement strand
CGCGACCACGCTGGTCACCGACAACGACCAAAGCCGCAAAGCCAAAGCGCTTGCCACCCTTGACGGTCTTCGACACGCGGTTGATCGCGACCAGACGGTCGGCGAATTCCGGGTTCTCTTCCGGACGGTTGTCGCGGCGGTCATTGCCGCCCCGGTTTCCGCCGCGATTGTCACGTTCTGCCATCAGGCATTCCTTCACTGGTGGCGCACGCAGCGCCGCTAAAGCCAATCCTGGTGGGCACCCAATGGGCAGCCCCCGGATCATCGGGTCGGCGCGCGCCCGAAAGGACGCGCCGACCGCTGATTAGAACTTCAAGCCGCCTTCACGGGCCGCATCGGCCAGCGCCTTGATCTTGCCGTGGAACAAGAAGCCGCCACGGTCGAAGTAGCAGACCTCGACCCCGGCCTTCTTTGCCCGCTCGGCAATCGCAGCGCCAACCTTGGCCGACGCTTCGACGTTGTTCTTGCCCACCACGCCGAGATCTTTCTCAAGCGTGGAAGCCGCCGCGATCGTCACACCCTTCACGTCGTCGATCAGCTGGACGCTGATGTTCTTCGACGAGCGGTGCACCGACAGCCGCAGACGACCATGCGAGGTCGCCTTGATCTTGTTCCGGACGCGCAGGCGGCGCTTGAGGAACAGCTCTCTTTTGTTCAAAGCCATTTTGCCACCTTTACTTCTTCTTGCCTTCCTTGCGGAACACGAACTCACCCTTGTAGCGGATGCCTTTGCCCTTGTAGGGCTCGGGTGCGCGCCATTCGCGGATGTTCGCGGCCACTTGGCCAACCTGCTGCTGGTCGATGCCTTCCACGATGATCTCGGTCTGCTTCGGGACGGTGATCGTCACCCCCGTCGGCACATCGAAGTTCACTTCGTGGCTATAGCCCAGCGACAGTTTCAGGACGTTTCCAGCCATGGCGGCGCGATAGCCGACGCCCTGGATTTCCATTTCCTGCTTGAAGCCTTCCGAGACGCCGGTCACCAGGTTCGCCACCATCGAGCGGGTCATGCCCCACTGCTGGCGCGCGCGCTTGGACAGGCCACGCGGGGTGACCTTGATCGCATCGCCTTCGATGGTCAGGGTCACGTCGTCGCTTGCGGTGAAGCTGCGGGTGCCTTTCGGCCCTTTGACTTCAACGGTTTGACCCGAGACCGAGGCAGAGGTGCCTTTGATCAGGGTGACAGGTTTCTTGCCGATACGAGACATGGAACCCTCCTTAGAATACGGTGCAAAGCACTTCGCCGCCAACATTGGCAGCGCGTGCATTTGCATCCGACATGACACCTTTCGGCGTGGAGACAATTGAGACACCCAGGCCGTTGCGGACCGAGGGGATCTCCTTGACGCCCATGTACACCCGACGGCCGGGCTTGGACACGCGCTTGACTTCGCGGATCACCGGCTCGCCTTCGTAGTACTTCAGGCTGATCGTGAACTCACCCTGGCCGTTCGAGGTGTCTGCCTTTTCATAGCCACGGATGTAGCCTTCGGACAGAAGCACGTCGAGCACGCGGGCGCGCAGCGTAGAGGCGGGAGTCATCACCGTGGATTTGCCGCGCATCTGCGCGTTGCGGATCCGGGTAAG
>JANOER010000018.1:0-12421 GCA_031441285.1 Rhodobacterales bacterium | reverse complement strand
GGTCTGGATCGGCGAGCCGTCATCGATCCCGACCCCGGCCTTCGAGGCCAGCCCCAGAACAAGGAACGACATCGCGATCCGGTGGTCGATGTGGGTGGCGCAGGTGGCCCCCCCCGGCACGCCGCCCGGTCCCATGCCGTGGACGACAAACGTGTCCTCGTCTTCTTCGATCCGCACGCCGCAGGCCTCGAGCCCGCGGGCCATGGCGTCGATCCGGTCGCTTTCCTTGACGCGCAGCTCTTTCACGCCGCGCATCACCGTCTTGCCGGTCGCAAACGAGGCGACCACCGACAGGATCGGATATTCGTCGATCATCGAGGGCGCGCGTTCCGGCGGGACTTCGACGCCCGTCATGGTGTCGCTGAACCGGACCCGCAGATCGGCGACCGGCTCGCCACCTTCCTCGCGCGGGTTCTGGAAGGCGATCTCGGCCCCCATCTCGACCAATGTAAGGTAAAGCCCGTTCCGGGTCAGGTTCTGCGATACCCCCGGCACAAGGATGTCCGAGCCGTCGACGATCAGCGCCGCGCACACCGGGAAGGCGGCGCTTGAGGGATCGCGCGGCACGGCCACGGTCTGCGGGCGCAGCTCGGGCTGGCCGGTCAGGGTGATGACATGGCCCTCGGCGGTCTTTTCGACATGCAGCTTCGCGCCGAACCCCAGCAGCATCCGTTCCGAATGGTCGCGGGTCGGCTCTTTTTCGATCACCACCGTCTCGCCCGGGGCATTCAGCCCGGCCAGCAGCACCGCCGACTTTACCTGAGCCGAGGCGACGGGCAGCGCATAGCGCACCGGCACCGGGTTGGCCGCGCCGACGATGGTCATCGGCAGCCGCCCGCCCTGACGCCCGTAGGCGCGCGTGCCGAACAGCGACAGGGGATCAGTGACCCGCCCCATCGGCCGCTTGCGCAAGGACGCGTCGCCGGTGAAGGTCGCGGTGATCGGCGTCGTCGCCATCGTGCCCATGATCAGCCGCGCACCGGTGCCGGAATTGCCGCAGTCGATCACATCCGCCGGTTCGCGAAATCCGCCGACACCCACACCGTTGACCGTCCAGGCACCGTCCCCGTGGCGCGTCACCGTCGCCCCGAAGGCGCGCATCGCCGAAGCGGTGTCCAGCACGTCCTGGCCCTCCAGAAGGCCCGAGATTCTGGTCTCGCCCACCGCCATCGCGCCGAAGATCAGCGACCGGTGCGAGATCGACTTGTCGCCCGGAACCTCGGCCACGCCCTTCAAGGGGCCGGACCGGGCGGATTTCATCGGTTGTGCATCGCCATGGCCGGACATCTGTCTCTCCCGTCACATCCCGCGCGCCTGATAGCGCAAGCGGTGGAAGGCGTCCACCGGGGCTGTTCAGCCGTTCAGAAGCTCCAGGGCCTCGGCATGGATCACCGGATTGGCGGCGGCAAGGATCCGGCCCCCGTCAAGCGCCGGGCGGCCCTGCCAGTCGGTGACGATCCCGCCCGCCGCCTCGATCACCGCGATCGGGGCCTGCACGTCATAGGCCTGCAACCCCGCCTCGATCACCAGGTCGATCTGGCCCGCGGCGATCAGGGCATAGGCGTAGCAATCCGTGCCGTAGCGCACCAGACGTGCCCGGGCGGCCACCCGGCGAAAGGCGGTGCCTTCGTCGGTAGTGCCGACCTCGGGGAAAGTGGTAAAGAGGATCGCCTCGGCCAGCGGTCGGGCGGCGCGGGTGGCAAGCGGTGCCTCCCCCATCGGGCCGATAACCCGGGCAAGGCCAAGCCCGCCTTCAAAGCGCTCACAGATATAGGGCTGGTCGATGATGCCATATAGCGGACCGGTCGCATCGCGGACCGAGATCAGCACCCCCCAGGTCGGCGTGCCCGAGAGATAACCGCGTGTGCCGTCGATCGGGTCAAGCACCCAGGTCAGGCCGCTGGACCCCGCGACGGCCGCGAATTCTTCGCCAAGGATGCCATCATCGGGCCGGCGCAGCGCCAGAATCGCACGCATCCGTTCTTCGGAAAGCCGGTCAGCGGCGGTCACCGGATCGAAACGCGTGGTTTCCTTGGTGTCTGCTACCAGATCGCGGCGTCTGAAATGCTGCAAGGTCGCAATTCGGGCTGCATCGGCAAGGTCATGCGCTGTTGCGACCAGGTCATCCGCCAGAGCCCGAGTTACCCGCATTGCCACGTCTCCATGCCATGGCAGGCAACAAGACCTGCCCTGCCGGCGCTAAACGCCGGCAGGGCGAAGGTCAAGAAGGTCAGGCGGCTTCGGACAGGACGCGCGCCAGATCGAACAGACGGCGGCGCTGCGCTTCGGGGATCGAGTAATAGGACCGGACCAGCTCCAGCGCCTCTTTGTCGGCCATCATGTCACCCTGGGGTGCGCCGGCGGCGATCTGCCCTTCGGACAAACCTTCGAAGAAGAACGAGATCGACACGCCAAGCGCATCCGCCACGTCCCAAAGCCGCGATGCACTGACCCGGTTCATCCCGGTCTCGTACTTCTGAATTTGCTGAAACTTGATGCCGACCTTGTCCGCAAGCTGCTGCTGCGTCATTCCAACCATCCAGCGGCGGTGCCGGACGCGTTTGCCGACATGGGCGTCTACAGGGTGCTTCATACTTTACTCCAATTCGAACTTGTTCACACAGACATGTAAGCAATTTTCGTGCCAAAATCCGCCGATCCGGCAGGTTTGTCGAAAAAAGTTTCAAAGAGCCTAAAACCTGACCTTTCGGATAGGTCCAATTCCACAGGCGTATAACACACGGTGTGGTTGTTAACCGCTTTGCTGTTTGGGCTCCTTGACCCGACCTCGCTCGCCTTAAGCGCGAATTGCATTTCGCGTCGCATTTTGCAATTATTCCTTAAATTTTGTCGCATTCCGCATTTTCTCAGTGTTGCCGGGGCGTGCAAAGTCGTGGACGGGGGCCCTGTCCATGCTAGGAAGGCGAAACACATGACCGGAGATTAACGTGCGCGCCTGGACAATTGCAGCTTTGGGGGGTGCTCCGGCGGTGTCGGTCCTGCCCAGACCAATTCCCGCAAAAGGCGAAGTGCTGGTCCGCGTGGCGGCGGCAGGTCTCAACTTTGCCGATCTTCTGATGATCGACGGTCAGTATCAGGTTCGCCCGCCCTTCCCGTACATTCCGGGGATGGAATTTGCCGGAACAATCGAAGACCTGGGGCCGGAAACAGTCGCACCTCTGGTCGGCACCAGGGTTCTTGGGGTCGCCGGGACGGGCTCACTGGCCGAATGGGTGTGCCTGCCGGTTACCCGTCTGTCGACACTTCCGGACGCGATGACCTTTGATGAAGCCGCCGGGTTTCCAATTGCCTATGGGACATCGCATCTGGCCTTGGCGTGGAAGGCCGCCCTGAAACCTGGCGAGACGCTGTTCGTCACCGGGGCCGCCGGCGGCGTCGGGCTGACCGCGGTCGAGATCGGCAAGCGGCTGGGCGCGCGGGTCATCGCCTCGGCCCGGGGCGCGGACCGCCTGAAGGTGGCGCAAGCCGCCGGCGCGGATGTGCTGATCGACAGCGACGATCCGGCACTGCAAGGCCCGGGCCTGAAGGACCGGCTGCGCGACGCGGGCGGCGTGGACGTGCTGTATGATGTGGTCGGCGGACCGGCATTCGATGCGGCCCTTCGCGCCTGCAATCCGGACGGCCGGATTCTGGCCATCGGCTTCGCCTCGGGACAGGTGCCGCAGGTTCCGGCCAATCAGCTGCTGGTCCGCAACCTGACGGTCAGCGGCTTTTGGTATGGCGGCTATCAGACCCATGCCCCGGCGCGGGTGGCCGACAGCATGGCCACATTGCTGCGCTGGTGGGCCGACGGGCTGCTGCACCCCCATGTCGGGCAAGTGCTGCCCTTTGCCGCCCTGCCCGAGGGTCTGGACCTGCTGCGCACCCGGCGCGCGACCGGCAAGGTGGTGATCCGGGTTCAGGCGCCGTAGGCGCAGCGCAGTTCGGACAGCAGAAGGTCCACCGCTTCGTCCTTGCGACGATCAGAGCGGTAGAGTGCCAACTTTATCTCGCCCAAGGCGGGCAACTGATTGTCGCCGGTTATGATGCCCACACCCTCGGGTATGCTGCCGGCCATCCGCGCGGTTACCGCAAGGTCGGCCGCCACCGTGGCCTCAACCGCCTGTTCGCTTTCGCCACCGGTGGCCATGTCCCAGGGGATGCCCGCGTCATCGAGCGCCGCCTGGGCGCGGAGCCGGAAGATGCAGGTATCCTTGAACCCCAGCCGCAACGGGCGGCGCTGCCAGGCGTTGCCGTCCGGTGCGCCGACCCAGACCAGCGACCGCGCACCAAGCACCTCGGCCCCCGGACCGGGGGTTTCTTCCGTGGTCAGGATCACATCGAAGAGGCCCTTTTCAAAATCCTGTTTCATCAAAACGGTGAACGACGACACCAGGTTGACCCGCAGACACGGGTAGGCTGCAGCCATGCGCCGAAGGATGCCGGGAATCGCGGGGTAGACCACATCATGCGGCACACCCAGCCGGACTTCGCCGTCACAGGCGCTGGCGGCAAAGCGCGACAGGGCCTCGTCGTTCAAGGCCAGCATCCGGCGGCCATAGGACAAAAGCTGCTCACCCTCGGGCGAGATCGCCAGCTTGCGCGCGGCGCGCAGGAACAGCTGAAGGCCCAGCGAATCCTCCAGCCGCTTGATCTGCATCGAGACCGCGGATTGCGTCAGGTTCAGATAGCCCGCCGCCCGCGTCACCCCGCCAACGTCGGCGACAGTGACAAAGGACCGCAGGGCGGCAAGGTCGAGGTTGCGCGGCATATCACAAATCCTGATTCAAAGCTTCACAATCATTCGTTTCCATAATGCATCGGGTGAAGGCATAGTTCAAGCATGATGATGCACAAACCACTCGGCATCACGAAAACCGATTAATGGAGATCCAGAATGTCCACGACCTCGCTGTCCGCCCTCTGGTCACGCGCCGGGATATCCGCCCGCAAACTTGACGAATTCCTGCGCCACCGGGCGCTTTCGCGTTCCCGCAGGGCGCTCTTGCGGCTGGACGATCACCTTCTGCGCGACATCGGCCTGTCCCGGACCGAGGCCGAAACCGAAGCGTTCCGGCGGGAATGGGACGCCCCGGCCAGTTGGCGCGACTGAAAGCGCAGCACTTTCCGGCAAGCCTTCGTGCCAAAGCGCTTGAAATTGCAGGCGCTGCCCCCAATATTCAGCGCATGAGGTCGCGCCGGTTCCCGGCGTTGCCCTTAGGGACAACATCGGAGGCTTCAATGGCTGAGTATGACACGATCCGCAGCGTAGGCGTCGGTGCCCGCGCGCAGATCGACGAAGGGCTTCGTGCCCATATGAACAAGGTCTACGGGCTGATGTCCGTGGCAATGGTGGTGACGGGCGGCGTCGCCTGGTCGGTCGGCACGTCCGAGACGCTTTTGTCGATCTTCCGCAATCCGGAGACGCTCCAGCCCAACATCCTGGGCTGGATCGTGATGTTCGCGCCTCTCGGAATGGCGTTCGCGTTTGGCGCGATGCTCAACCGCCTGTCGGCTGCGGCCGCGCAGCTGTTCTTCTATGCCTTCGCGGCGGTGATGGGTCTGTCGATGGCCTGGATCTTCCAGGTCTTCACCGGGGCATCGATCGCCACGACGTTTTTCGTGACTGCAATCGCGTTCTCAAGCCTGTCGCTTTATGGCTACGTCACCAAGCGTGACCTTAGCGGCATGGGCACCTTCCTGATGATGGGCCTGGTCGGCCTTCTTGTCGCGATGATCGTCAACATGATCTGGCCGTCAGGTGCGCTTGGCTTCGCGATCTCGGTCATCGGCGTGCTGATCTTCGCGGGTCTGACCGCGTATGACACCCAGAACATCAAGAACACCTATGTCCAGCATGCGCAGTCGATGGACAGCGAATGGCTGGGCAAGGCCGCGATCATGGGCGCGCTGAACCTCTATCTCGACTTCATCAACATGTTCATGTTCCTGCTGCAGTTCCTGGGCAACCGGGAATAACACTGGCTGAAACCACAGAAAGGCCGGTCTTCGGACCGGCCTTTTTCATTTGCGCGGGCGTCAGACCTTGCGCAGGTCGGCCATCATCCGGACGGCCGGAAACACGACCCCCGGTGCCAGCGTGACGTCCGAATTGTGCAGCGGCCTGAACCCCAGTGCGGTGTAGAACGGCACGGCGGTGCGGGTTGACAGGCAGTCAAGCCAGGCCATCCCCGCCCCGTGCGCGTCCTGCATGACCCTGGTCATCAGCGCCCGCCCGATCCCCTTGCGCACCGCCGCCGGATCGGTCGCCACGTGCCGGACATGCCCGATATCCGTGGCCAGACCCGCGCCCGAGGGCGACCCCAGTGACCAGCCACCAGCCGCCAGCACCTTGCCCTCGGGATCCTCGGCAAGAAAATACCTGCCCGAAGCCAGAAGCTCGGGCCGCGCACGTGTGATCCTTGGTATCGCAAGTACCAGGGTCGAGGGCGGATAGTCTCCGGCAAGCAGTCGGGGATAGCTTCGGGCCAACAAAATGTCGACGGCGGAAAGATCGGCCAGCGAGGCAAGGCGCAGGGAAATCGTCGGAGTCATCCGCGCCCAGATGGAGCGCTTTGGCCAAAAGAAAAGGGCCGCACCCTCGGCGCGACCCCTGAAACATCGGCGAAGGCGATCTTACTTGATCTTGCCTTCCTTGTACTCGACATGCTCCCGCTTGACGGGGTCATATTTCTTGATGACCATCTTTTCGGTCATCGTGCGGGCATTCTTCGTGGTCACGTAGAAGTGGCCGGTGCCCGCGGACGAGTTCAGGCGGATCTTGATGGTGGCGGGCTTTGCCATGGTGTTTCCTCTACGTCAGAGACACATCGGCCTCCGGTGAAATCATTGAAGCCCGCCTTTTAGCCACGCAGGCGGCAGAGTCAACAGCATTCGTCCACCAGCCTGCCTCGTTCGCCAGACTACCCAACCGCTCATGCGAAACACTACAGAGTAGGTCAGGACCCAAAGTAGCTGGCAACGAAGCCTGCCGTAATCTCCTCGACCAGTGCTCGGCGGACATGCCGTCCGTCGGCTTCCCACGCATCTGATCCAGCGGCCATGACCACTTCGTAAGAAGGGAAATACTCGACGTTGGGTCGGTTACTGGCCAGTTGCCCAAGAGCTGCACGCAGGGTGCTTTTGGAAAACGAGTTGGCAACGAATATATCCGAATCTGAAAAGGTCCGCTTTAGAGGGACCGGAGAGACGGTAACAAAGATCCGAGCATTCGGCTTCTGTTTGGCGATAAGATCGACGAGGCGCTCCATCGTTGCCAGATTTTCGGCAAAACCGGCCTGGTGGAAGGTTGTCTCGTGCTTGCCTCCGCCAAATCCGTAGCCCGGCTTCTGGTTCGAAACCTTTCCGGAAGCTCGGTTTATAAAGATCTCTGTCATCCCAAAGGTGAATACGAAATGGTCCGCTTCGGAGAAACCCTTGCGCAGCACCGCGTCAAGGTCGTCGCTTACCCTGTTCAAGTTGGCAAGAGTGTCCGCAAACACCAATCGGCGGTAGGGACATTGGACCCTTTCCCCGACCTCCCAGAAATCATCGGTCGCTGGCTTCCAGAGATTCAAGGCCCGTTCGATTTCCTGAAGGATCGAGCTGGCATTATACGTGTTCAGATGGTTCCGTTCTGGCAGTTCGTCGACTTGAATGCAGGCCTTGTCAAACTCCAATTGCCGGTAGTCCGGACCGACGTGGCCCGCGCCAAGCTCGTGCTCAAGCGCAAGTCGGATCTCTTCGGCAAAGCAACTGCCCATCAGGAAGAACTTGTCTTGCCGCGACACCAGGGGCTTTGGAACGGTGGTTATTGTCCGGTCCAAAGCAAACCTCTTCCAGGCCGGGTTGGTCTTGCGCGTCACCTTTAGGGTCATCGACTTCTGGTTCCGATCTATCAAGCCTCGCCGAACAGTGTGAAACGAGTAAAGAAATAGCAGCCCACCGGGCACATAACAACGGGAAGCATAGTTTGCGCGGAGAGCCTGTAAGCCGGATATTGTCCCGGGCTTTCGCCCATGGATGACCATTCCTCTGCCAACCGTGTTGCCACGGCGGTCAAGCTGCCAACCCGGGCCTCTCGGGCGTTGGCGTCCCTGCGGGCGGTATCCCGGACCGAGATCCGGGACCAGCCCCCGCGCGAGGCCCCTATTTGGCATTGCTCCGGGTGGGGCTTGCCGTGCCGTCCTTGTTACCAAGTCCGCGGTGGGCTCTTACCCCACCGTTTCACCTTTACCTCTGCGCTTGCGAAGGCGAACCTTCGGTCGCGGCAGGGGAAGTCTCTTCTCTGTGGCGCTTTCCCTGGGGTTACCCCCGCCGGGCGTTACCCGGCACCCTTGCCAACTGGAGTCCGGACTTTCCTCGGACATTGCTGCCCGCGGCCATCCAGCTCTCCGCGCGACCGGTTGGTTAGGCCTCCCGCGGCACGCCGTCAACCGGAAAGCGTCGGGCAAGGTCTGCGGCCAGGGCCCGGTCGGTGGCGTCCAGCGGTCCGCCCGCCCAGGGACGAAACCGCAGACGGAAGGCCTGCAGAAGCGTCTCCGGCGGGGTGTCCGGGTAACCGAACGACCGCAGGTCGGCCGCAAAGTCGCCGGGGGCTGCGGCATCGTCCGGCCAGACCGACAGCCCCGCCAGCGCCAGCCAGCGCCAGTCGAAGCGCGGACCGGGATCGCCCTTGCGAGCCGGGGCCATGTCGCTGTGTGCGATGACCGCCTGCGGGGGCAGGTCGTGACGGTGCAGAATGTCGGTCAAAAGGCGCTCCAGCGCCGCCATCTGCGGTGCTGCGAACGGCTGGTCGCCGGGATTTGCCAGCTCGATCCCGATCGACCGCGAATTCACGTCGCCCTGACCCGCCCAGCTGCCCGCGCCCGCGTGCCAGGCCCGGGCGGATTCGTCGACCAGCGACAAAAGCGTGCCGTCCGCGTCGATCAGGTGGTGCGCCGATACTTCGGTGGCGGGATCGCACAGCCGGCCCAGCGCCTCGGCGCAGGTGGCCATCGCGGTGTAGTGCAGGACGACAAGACTGACGCGCTGCCCCCCCCGCCGCTCGCCGAAGTTGGGCGAGGGATGGGTCAGCGTCACTGCAGCGCGGTGCGGAACGGGCGCGGATCCCACGAGCAGGCGAACCCGTCGCCATCGGGGTCGACACCCAGACGGTCACGGTCAGGCCCGCCACGTTCAAGGAAGTCCTGCTGCGCCTGATCGGGCGAGGGATATTTGGCGCAGGCCGCATCCTGCCCGCGCAGGCCAATCCCGCCACGCTTGTAAAGCTGAACTCCCGGCGCGTGGTTGGTCGCAAGCGCGAACTCCACGATGTTTGCACCCGTGTCGCCCGGCCGCAGCGGCACGTCGGTCGGCTGCACCTCGACGTATTCGGCCCGGTTCCTGGCAATCCGTTCGGCATCGCTTTCGATGGTTTCGCGTGAGGCGACGGCGCCGAAGTCCTGCTCGTCCGAAATGCCGACGTTGCTGACCTCGCCCGATTGTTCCTCGATACCTTCCGGAGCTCCGCCCCTTGGGCGCGCCGTGCCATCAGAGACCGGCGGCAGGGCGGCCGGTTCGACCGAGGCCAGCGGGGCCACGCCATCGGCCCGGTCAATGGCAGCCGCAGCTGCTGCCGGGTCGAAGGCCCCCCCCACCGGAGGAACGACGACCGGGCCGGACGGCACCGGGTTTGGACGCGCGCCCCGGATATAGGCGTTGTAATCCTGAAAGCCGACGCCGCTTCCGGAATCGACAGCCGACGGCGTGCAGGCGGCCATCGCCAGCGCCATGCTTGCGGCACAAACGGCAGACCCAAGTTTGAAACGGCTCATCAATGCCTCGACAGGGTGGTTTTTTTGCCCATTACCACCATTTCGCGGCCTTGGCCACAAAGCCCGCGCGGCTTTCAAGCACATGTGCGCAATTCAGCAACTCTGCTTCTTCCCAGGGCCGGCCGATCAGTTGCAGCCCAAGCGGCAGCCCCTGGCGGTCCAGCCCGACCGGAACCGCGATTCCCGGCAGGCCTGCAAGGTTTACCGTCACGGTAAACACGTCGTTCAGATACATCCGGATCGGGTCGGCGTCGGCCATCTCGCCCAGACCGAAGGCAGCACTTGGGGTCGCCGGGGTCAGGATCGCATCCACACCTTCGGCAAAGACCGTGTCGAAGTCGCGCTTGATCAGCGCCCGCACCTTGCGCGCGCGGTTGTAGTAGGCGTCGTAGAACCCGGCGGACAGCACATAGGTCCCCACCATCACCCGGCGCTGCACTTCGGGGCCAAAGCCCTCGGCCCGGGTCTTTTCGTACATCTCGGTGATGCCGTCGCCCGCTGCCAAAGTCGCGCGGTGCCCATAGCGCACCCCGTCATAGCGGGCGAGGTTCGACGACGCCTCCGCCGGGGCGATCACATAATAGGCCGGCAGCGCGTATTTCGAGTGCGGCAAGGAGATCCAGCGGATCGTGGCCCCCGCATCTTTCATCATCTCACTGCCTTTGGCCCAGAGATCCCGGATTTCCTGCGGCATACCGTCAATAGAGTATTCTTCAGGAATCCCGATCACCTTGCCCCGGATATCCCCGGTCAGCGCGGCCTCGAAATCCGGCACCGCAAGGTCCGCGCTGGTCGAATCCTTCGGGTCATGCCCGCACATCGCCGTCAGCATGATCGCGGCATCCCGGACCGTCTTGGTCATCGGCCCGGCCTGATCCAGCGAGGACGCGAAGGCCACGATCCCCCAGCGCGAGACCCGCCCGTAGGTTGGCTTGATCCCGACAATGCCGGCAAAGGCCGCCGGCTGGCGGATCGACCCGCCGGTATCCGTACCGGTCGCCGCAAGGCACAGGTCCGCTGCCACCGCCGCTGCCGACCCGCCCGAGGATCCGCCCGGAGTGAGTGCCACCTCCGACCCCTGCCGCCGCCAGGGGTTCACGGCGTTGCCATAGCATGAGGTCTCGGTCGACGAGCCCATGGCGAATTCGTCCATGTTCAGCTTGCCCAGCATGACCGCGCCCGCGCCGAACAGCTTTGCGGTCACCGTCGAGTCATACTCGGGCCGGAACCCTTTCAGGATGTTCGACGCCGCCTGCGACGGCACGCCCCTGGTGCAGAAAAGATCCTTGATCCCCAGCGGGATGCCGCACATCGCCGGGGCGTCGCCCGCCGACGTTCTGGACCCGGCCAGCCGCGCATCCGCCGCCCGCGCCTGCTCCAGTGCAAGTTCGGGCGTCTTGTGAACAAAGGCGTTCAGCCCGTCGCCCGCGTCGATCGCCGTAAGACAGGACATCGTCAGATCAACCGCCGTGATCTCACCTTTGCGCAACGCATCCCGCGCCACTGCGATGGTCCATGAGTTCGCGGTCATTCCACCACCTTCGGCACGGCAAAGAACCCCTCGCGGGCGTCGGGCGCGTTCTTCAGCACCTGCGCCTGGATGCCCCCGTCCGTCACCACATCCGCCCGACGCTTCAGCCGCATCGGCGTCACGCTCGTCATCGGCTCTACCCCGGTCACGTCAACCTCATTGAGCTGTTCCATGAAGCCAAGGATGCCCGAAAGCTGCCCGGCCAGCTTTGGCAGATCGGCTTCCTCGACCCGGATCCGGGCCAGCTTTGCCACCTTGCGGGCGGTGTCGATGTCAATGGCCATGGCGGCTCTCCAACGGGTTTCGCCCCGTTTAGCCCGCTCCCCCTGCCCCTGCAAGCCGAAGGCGGATCATCGCCGCAAGACGAACAGTCCGATTGTCATGGGTGCGGGATATTCCGAAGCTATACCCCTTGGCGACGGACAAAAGGAGCGCCCCATGCAGATCATCTGGCTTGGCCATTCGGGCTTTCGCATCGAAATCGAACAGGCCGTGCTGCTGGTCGATCCCTGGCTGACCGGCAATCCGATGTTCCCGCCCGGGCACGAGGACGAGGCGGTCCGTGGCGCGACCCATATCCTGCTAACCCATGCCCACGGGGACCACGCCGCTGACGCCGCCCGACTGGCGAAGACGCTGGAGATCAAGGTGCATTGCATCCACGAGCTGTCCGAATGGCTGACCGCCCAAGGCGCCCAGACGGTGGGCTTCGGCAAGGGCGGCACCCTCACCTTGGGCGGGGCGAAGGTCACCATGGTCAACGCCGTCCATTCCGCCAGCATCGACTTTGGCGACAAGGGCCTTCTCCCCGCAGGCTCGGCAGCGGGCTTCATGATCGCGGGCGAGGGCCACACGATCTATGTCTCGGGCGATACCGATATCATGGCCGACATGGCCTGGATGGGCGAACTGCATCAGCCCGACATCGGCATCCTGTCCTGCGGCGGGCACTACACCATGGACATGGAGCGCGCCGCCTGGGCCGCGCGCAAATGGTTCAATTTCCGCTGGGTGATTCCCTGCCATTACAGGACCTTCCCGATCCTGGCGCAGGACGCAGCCCCGCTGCGCTCGG
>JANOER010000017.1:0-14021 GCA_031441285.1 Rhodobacterales bacterium | reverse complement strand
CGCTAGCGGCGGCGTCATCTTCCTCGTACATACGGTAGTTGTCAAGGTTCGCCTCGGTTCTCATCAATCTACGGAATTCTGCATACTGGAGTCGTGAATTCGCCCTGGCCGTTCGAGGTGTCTGCCTTTTCATAGCCACGGATGTAGCCTTCGGACAGAAGCACGTCGAGCACGCGGGCGCGCAGCGTAGAGGCGGGAGTCATCACCGTGGATTTGCCGCGCATCTGAGCGTTGCGAATCCGGGTGAGCATGTCGCCGAGAGGATCGTTCATCATCATATCCGGTCCTCCTTACCAGCTGGACTTGACCATGCCGGGGATCTGGCCAAACGAGGCGAGATCACGCAGCATGATGCGGCTGAGTTTAAGCTTGCGGTAATACGCATGCGGACGGCCCGTCAGCTGGCAGCGGTTGTGCAACCGGACAGCCGACGAATTGCGGGGCAGCTCGGCCAGCTTGATGGTCGCCTTGAAGCGATCCTCCACCGGTTTCGCCTGGTCGTTGATCACCGCTTTCAGCGCGGCCCGCTTGGAAGCGTGCTGCTTCACCAGCTTGGCGCGCTTCACTTCGCGGTTCACCATGGATTTCTTTGCCATATCTATGTTCCTCGCAATTACGACGTGAAGGGCATGTTGAAATGCTTCAACAGCGCCTTGGCTTCGGTGTCGTTTTTCGCGTTGGTGCAGATGATGATGTCCATCCCCAGAACCTCGTCGACCTTGTCGAAGTTGATCTCGGGGAACACGATGTGCTCTTTCAGGCCCATGGCGAAGTTGCCGTGGCCATCGAAGCTTGAGCCTTTCACGCCGCGGAAGTCGCGGACGCGGGGCAGTGCCACGTTGATCAGGCGATCCAGAAATTCGTACATCTTTTCGCCGCGCAGCGTGACCTTGCAACCCAGCGGCATCTCTTCACGGACGCGGAAGCCGGCGATCGACTTCTTGGCCTTGGTGATGACAGCCTTTTGCCCTGCGATCTGGGACAGTTCCTCGGCGGCCTGCTTGACCTTCTTGGTGTCCTTGACCGCCTCGCCGACGCCCATGTTCAGGACGATCTTGTCCAGACGCGGGATCATCATGTCGTTCTTGTAGGCGAACTCTTCCTTCATCGCCGCGCGGATGGTGCCTTTGTAGACAGCCTTCAGGCGCGGCGTGTATGCAGCTTGATCCAGCATCAGATCGCCTCCCCGGTGGTCTTGGCAAAACGCACCTTCTTGTCGCCATCCATGCGGAAGCCGACGCGGGTGGGTTTGCCGTTCTTGTCCACGATGGCCAGGTTCGACAGGTCGATCGGCATCGCTTTCGGCTGACGGCCGCCCTGCGATGCTGCCGACTGCTTGGTGTGGCGGATGGCCACGTTCACGCCGTCGACAACAGCCTTGTTCGCATCCGGGTTGACGGACGCGATCGCACCCGTCTTGCCCTTGTCCTTGCCGGTAAGCACGACGACCGTGTCACCCTTCTTGAGTTTCGCAGCCATCAGAGCACCTCCGGCGCCAGCGAGATGATCTTCATGAAGTTCTTGGCACGCAGCTCGCGCACGACCGGCCCGAAGATACGGGTGCCGACCGGTTCGCCCTGGTTGTTCAGGATGACGGCGGCGTTACGGTCGAAACGGATGGTGGTGCCGTCTTCACGGCGAACTTCCTTGGCGGTGCGAACGACAACGGCCTTGCGGACGTCACCCTTCTTCACGCGGCCTTTGGGAATAGCTTCCTTGACCGACACCACGATGATGTCGCCGACGGAAGCATAACGGCGGTGCGAGCCGCCAAGAACCTTGATGCACTGAACCCGGCGAGCGCCGGAGTTGTCAGCCACATCCAGATTCGTCTGCATCTGGATCATTTGAAAGTCTCCCGACCTGCAGGGACGCGCCCTGCGGTTTCGTTAGAGACGGAGGGGGTTACGCGGTTGCGTCGACCACCACCGTCCAGCGTTTCGTTTTCGAAATCGGCGCACATTCTTCAATGCGCACTTGATCGCCGACCTTGAACTTGTTCTCCGCATCGTGAGCGCGGTATTTCTTCGACTTGCGCACGGTCTTCTGCAAGAGCGGGTGCTTGAAGCGGCGTTCGACGGATACGGTGATCGTCTGCTCGTTCTTGTCCGAGGTGACGGTGCCCGTCAGGATACGTTTTGGCATTGGTTTTCCCCTTACTTCGCAGCGTCAGCGGCTTTTTGCACAAGAACCGTCTTGATACGGGCAACGTCACGACGGACGGCACGCATGCGGGCGGTGTTCTCAAGCTGGTTGGTCGCCTGCTGGAAACGCAGGTTGAACGCTTCCTTCTTCAGCTGAACCAGGCTGTCGCGCAGCTGGTCCGGGGTCTTTGAACGAACGTCTTCGGCTTTCATGCCGCTTCCTTTTCCACAATCGCCAGACGGCCCCTGCATGAGGGTCACCGTGGACCTGGCGGATCAATGACAAACCGACGAACCCGGGAGGCCCGGAATCGCTGGATGGAGCCGTATAGGGGGGAAGGCGGTGCGAGGCAAGGGGGAAGTTAGGGGGCCAGACGCAGTTGTCCCGGTTTCCAACCTGCGGCTTGCACCACTGATCTGCCCGGAGACTGGTTGACGGGCCCGAAGAACATCCACCCGAAGAAACGGTTTCCTTGCGCACTGGCGCCCCCACGCTGATCGCGACCTGTCGCCTTTTGGCCACGGCCCTTTGGGTCGGGCCTCCGTTCGGATGTTGTGCGGGAACAACGATCTCTCCCAAGCACGGACTTATAGTCCACGAAGCCAACGGATCAGCAAAGGAGATCGCGATGTTCACCCGCCGAGCAGCCTTGATGGGGGCAGCCTTCGTGGCGGCTGCGCCCTATGTGATAAAGTCGGTCCGCGCCGAGGAGGCAATGACCACCGCCGGCACGGCCCCGATGGATCTGTCGGCGCTGACGCGGCGGCGGGTCAAGCTTCTGGCCCCACCCTTCGTTCATGAACATGAGCAGGTTGCCTCGACCGGACCACAGATCATCGAATTCGAGATGCAGATCGTTGAAAAGGAAATGCAGATCGACGAGGACGCCTGGTTGCAGGCGATGACCTTCAACGGCTCGATGCCCGGCCCGATGATGGTGGTGCACGAGGGTGACTATGTCGAGCTGACCCTGTTCAACGCCCCCGACAACATGATGCAGCACAACATCGACTTTCACGCCGCCACCGGCGCGCTGGGGGGCGGGGCGCTGACGCTGGTGAACCCCGGCGAAAAAGCGGTGCTGCGCTTCAAGGCGACCCGTCCCGGCGTGTTCGTCTATCACTGCGCGCCGGGCGGTCCGATGATCCCGTGGCATGTGGTGTCGGGCATGTCGGGCTGCATCATGGTGCTGCCACGCGACGGGCTGAAGGACCATCTGGGGCAGCCGGTCAGTTATGACCGGGTCTATTACATCGGCGAGAACGATCTCTACATCCCGCGCGGGTCCGATGGGGCCTACATGCGGTTTGCCGATGCGGGCGAAGGCTATGCCGACACGCTGGAGGTGATGAACCGCCTGATCCCGTCACATGTGGTGTTCAACGGCCGCGTGGGTGCCCTGACCGGCGACAACGCCCTGACGGCCGAACAGGGCGAAACGGTGCTGTTCGTCCACTCACAGGCCAACCGCGACAGCCGCCCCCACCTGATCGGCGGCCATGGCGATCTGGTCTGGGAGGCGGGAAAGTTCAACAACATCCCCGATCGTGATCTGGAAACCTGGTTCATCCGCGGCGGTTCGGCCGGGGCGGCGCTTTACACCTTCCTGCAACCCGGGGTCTATGCCTACGTCAATCACAACCTGATCGAGGCGGTCAATCTGGGGGCCACGGCGCATGTGGTGGTCGGAGGGGACTGGAACAATGATCTGATGGAACAGGTCGTGGCCCCGGTCGAATACGACGTGGCGCATGAAGGCCGCTCGGCGCTGCCGTGACAGGACGGCGGGCTGAACCGTCAGCGGCCCCTTCATCCGGGCCGCTGACGATTTTCGCAAAGGGCATCCGGTGAAGCGGAGTATCTTGATCGGGGCGGCCATCGGGGCGGTCATCGTGGGGGCAGTCTTTGCAGCCATCGGGGGCAGCAATCTGCGGCACCCGCCTGCGCCGTATCCGCTGCCCGAGACAGTGATGATTGATGCAGGGACGCAAGCCTATCGTCCGGCGGGCGAATTTCGGCAGGGCACACGCGTGGTCGATGCGCCGCTGGAGCCGCTTGCGATCGCTGCGTTCCGCATCATGACGTTTCACGTCAGCGAGGCAGAGTATGCCCGCTGCGTCAGCGACGCTGCCTGTCTGCCGTCGTCCGGCCAAAGCCGCCCGGATGTAGCACAAACCGGCGTCAGCCATGCTGATGCCACGGCCTATGCGGCCTGGCTGTCGGATCGCACCGGGATTGACTGGCGCTTGCCGACGGACGCCGAATGGTTGCGTGCAGCGGGAAACCGCGGGTTCGACGACGGCTTCGCCCCCGAGGCCAACGGCGCCGATCCGTCGCGCCGCTGGATCGCCGGCTACCGGCGCGAGGTCGAACGGCGCGGCGACGCCGATCTGGACCTGCACCCGTTCGGGCATTTCGGGGTCAACGACACCGGCGTCGCCGATATTGCCGGCAATGTCTGGGAATGGACCCGGACCTGTTTTCAGAATGGCACGCTCTCGCCGGACGGTGCCGTGATCCTGACGCGGTCGGATCACTGTGGCGTGCGGGCGGTGCAGGGAAAACACCGGGGCTTTGTCATCGATTTTGTCCGCGATGCGCGCACAGGCGGCTGTGCAGCAGGTGTGCCGCCAGATTATCTGGGATTTCGTCTCGTCCGATCCGTGCCATGACCGGAATGCCGGACAAAGAAAGACGGCGGCCCGGGGTCGGACCGCCGTCGCGCCCAAAACCCCTGCCCCGCTACGGGGCGATCTGGGTGAACAACGGCTCGAACCGGGTTTTGGCCTTGCCCTTGTGCGGAACGGCGGCGGCGGCATCCAGATTGGTTGCGGCACCAACCTGGATCAGGCCGACCATCCCCATCGCGTAGTGCGGGGTGCACTTCACGCCATAGACGCCTTCCGCGCTGACGGTCAGGCTGAAATCATCGCCCATCTTGCTTTTGAACGGGTCAACCCCGTCCGGCAGCATGCCTTCGATGCTCTCCACATTGTGCCCCTTGTCGGTTGAGACGAAGGTGATCGTATCGCCCACAGCGGCCATGACGAAGGCGGGCTCGAACACCATTGCGCCCTCGGCTCCCTTGTTCAGCATCTTGACTTCGATGGTTTCGGCACCCGCGGCAGGGGCAAGCAGCATCGCGGCCATGGTGGCGATGGTCAGTCTGGAAAGCATGGCGTATCCTTTCGGGATTGTCCGGGTCTGAGGCCATCTTAGGCCAGCGATCCTTGCGGCTCTTTGCGCTGCCACAACATGAAGGGCTGCACCGTGAAGAAACTGGACGAAAGTCTGCTGACCGGGCTGCCGCCCTTCCTCAGCCTGACCCGCCTGCAGATCCGCGAGATTCTGGATGCCGCACAGACCGCCCGCTATGAAGCGGGTCAGTCGGTGTTTTCCGAAGGCACCGAAGTTGATCGCTTTTTCCTGTTGCTGGACGGGCATGTGCGCGTGCAACGCACCACTGCGCAAGGCGACCAGATCATCCTGCTGCACATTGCTCCCGGCCAGTTGTTCGGCATCGGGGCGGCACTGGGGCACAAGACCTATCCGGCCACGGCGATGGCGGCGGACGAGTGCGTAGCACTGGCCTGGCCCAACCGGCTGTGGCCTGAATTCATCGCCCGCTACGACGGCTTTGCAACCCGGACCTACGCCGCGGTCGGCGAGCGGCTGGCCGACATGCAGGCGGTCATCGTCGAGATGGCCACGAAACAGGTGGAACAGCGGATTGCCGCGGCCCTGCTGCGGCTGATCTCCCAGATGGGCCGCAAGGTGGATCACGGGATCGAGATCGACTTTCCGATCACCCGGCAGAATATCTCGGACATGACGGGCTCGACGCTGCACACGGTCAGCCGCTTGCTGAGTGCGTGGGAAAAGGAAGGGATCGTGGCCAGCGAGCGCAAGAAGATCACGGTGACTGCACCGCATCGCCTGGTGATGCTCAGCGGGGTTACAAGCTGAAGTCAGCGTTCAATCACCCGCAGTTTGCGGCTGTAGTCGGCTGAAGAGGTCTGCAGAATTGCGCCATCGGCGGCGAACAACAACCGCAGTCGACGGGTGGGCGCGAAGAACGTCCCGCGGAACCGGCCTGCGTCTTCGCCTTCTCTTTCTTCCACCCTGCGGGTCACGCGGCCCTCGCGAAGTGCAACACGCGACGCCTCTGGATCCAAGCAGACGGCCCCTGCCAGCTCCAACCGGCCAGCGACCCCCATTGACGCGATCACCGCCGATGCGCCGGGTCCCTGGTCTGCCCGGCCGTCACCGCGACACGCAGTTCATCGCGAAAACCGGACTCCTCCAGTGCATATTCGAGACATGCGTCGATCACCGTGTGAAACGGCGCGATCGGACATCCGAAGCACAGCATTCGGTGCGACAGAAACACTTCGGCCGCAACGGGCCAGCCATCGAACAGCGCGCTCAGCGGCAGGTCCGGATCATCGATGTCGGCGCTGATCATGGGACCCCCTTTAAGGGAATGGTCGCAGGTTCAGACAGGATCGCCGATGCCTCCCGCGCCGTCGTTGCGCTGGCACAAGGTCAGGTGCAGCAGGCGCGCCTCGGGTCAGGGGGTCGTTCTTCGTTCGTGGCCCGAACATGACAGTTGCGGCGATGGCTATGGCGGAAAGGAAGACCTTTTGGGGACCGGTCATTGCGCGTGGCGATCGGGACCAGCGCGACCGGTCGCCTCCTCTGAAAGCTCAATCACAGTCGTTGCCATGCAGATTGAAAGGCGGGTCAGGGTCAAGTTGACAGCTCCGAAAAATGTCAACCCCGAGAGAACACGCCCGCGCTTCCCAACGCAGTTGGCCGTTGACAGCCCCACCCGCATCACTCTGCGAGAGCGGCAGTGCAACTGGCCTCGAAGTGGGTGCGGGAGGTGAGGCTGCACTTGCTGTTGACATGGTTGGTGACGGAGGCATGGACGGACGCAAACTTTTGTAGCGTTTGCATGCGGCGGAAGCGGAGCATCGCCCGCTCCCGCCTTCGGAAGGGCAGGTGCGAATTTTCCGCGCTGTCATTCAGCCAGCGTCCGGCTTCCTGCCAGTCTGCTGCGCCGACCTCCTTCAGCGCCGCGCCGAAGGACCGCAGCCTGATCGGCCGCACCAGAGGCGGCATGAACGCAAGACTGCACGTCGTCACCGATGCGGACGGTCGCCCGATCCGGTCCTACATGACCGCAGGCCAGGTCAGCGACTACACGGGCGCAGCGGCCCTGCCGGGCAGCCTGCCAAAGGCGGTGTGGCTGCCGGCCGACCGGGACTATAACGCCGACTGGATCAGAGATGCGTTGAAAGACAAGGGCATAAGACCCTGCGTCCCGGGCCACAGGTCTCGCGCCAAGCCCATCAAACACGACAAGCGCCGCTAAAAACGCTGCAATAGGATCGAGATCATGTTCGGGCGGCTGAAGGACTGGCCAATCGTCTGGAAAACAGTCCCCCGGACTGTTTTCTGATCCTCCTCATAGGTCGCAACGCGCTACGACCGGTCCCCGACGGTCTTCCTCGCCGCCATAGCCTTCGCCGCGACCGTCATGTTCCGGCTATGAACGAAGATAGTGTCCTGACCCTAGTCTGCCTTGAGCGATGAATATGGGAGAGGGTGGCGCGCACTGCGTGAACGCATCTGTGGTGTCGCGCCATGGGCCTAAGCGCCGCTCCAATCTGCAGGATCGGCCGTTCCATGGCAAGAAGCCAGCCGCTGCCCGCTGCCGCAGGTGCAGGGAGAATGGCGGCCACGGCGAAAGTCCTCAGCCTTGACCAGCGCTATCATTTCGGTCGGCGACCGCCCGTTGCGGATCAGATGTGCCATCGCCATCATCGACGGTCGGGAGTGCGTGTAGAACAGCTCAAGCCCCTCGCAAAGATAGTTGTGGCCGGCCTCTCCAGCCTTCGAGGGCATGAACCTATCCTTCGGGCAGCCACCGTTGCAGAGCTGGCGGACCGGGCATGTCTTGCATTGGCCGGTCAGACGGTCACGCTTGTCCAGTCCGAACTGCCGCATCTGCTGAGAGGCCATAAGGTCAGCAAGCGGTGTGTCGTGCAGGTTGCCCAACTTGTAGGCGGGCTCGACAAAATGGTCGCAGGTGTAGACATCGCCGTTGTGTTCCAGCGCCGGGCCGTAGCCGCAGGTCGGCGCGTGAATGCACAGAAGGTGGCGGTTGAAATAGGCCTCGAGAGTCACATCGAACATCTGGACGAAAACCCGGCCCACGTCACGGCGCAGCCAGTCCTCGTAGATGTCGATCAGGAAGGTGCCGTAGGCGCGTGGCGCGACCGAACGCTCGGTCACGAGATCGCCGGCCTGGGTGTAGAGCAGCCGGTCTCCTCCGGGCTTTTCGCTCCAGCCCTGGTTGGCGATGGGCAGGGTTTCGGCCGTCGCGCGTTCGATGATCGGGATGAACTGCATCCAGGTGGCACCCAGCATGTCGCGAAAGAACTGATAGACCTCGCGCCCGCGATGCTGGTTGGCGGCGTTCACCGTACACAGGATATTGAACGCGACGCCGTGCGCCTTCAGCCGGTCCAGCCCGCGCATGACGAGGTCAAAGGTGCCCTGGCCGCGCCGATCCTTGCGATAGGTGTCGTGGATGTCCTTCGGTCCGTCGACCGAAAGCCCGACCAGGATATCATTCTCGCGAAAGAAGGCGGCCCAGGCGTCGTCGACCAGAAGTCCGTTGGTCTGGAACGTCTGCTTCACGACTTGGCCGGGCCGGGCCGGCGGTGGCGCTCGATCGCCTCCAGCGCGCGGCGGAAGAAATCGATCCGCATCAGGGTCGGCTCGCCACCTTGCCAGGCGACGGTGACTTCGGGGGTCTCGTGGGCTTCGAGCAGCTGACGGACGTAGCTGTCCAGCGTCTCGTCCGACATCCGGCTGCGGCTGTTCGGGTAGAGCGCCTCTTTCGACAGAAAGAAGCAGTAGGTGCAGTCGATGTTGCAGGTCGAACCAGAAGGTTTCGCCAAGAGATGGAACCGGGGCGGACGCGCCGGACGGCTGGCGTCAGTTGCATCGGCTTGTGAAGCGGTCGTGGCTTGCATCGATCCTGTCATCCTTTTGCACGCTGACCACCCAGTCGGTCGAACAGCTGTGTGATCGTTCGCGCGTCAACGGGTTTGGCCAGCACTTCGACGGCTCCGGCGGAAAGGCAGGTCTCGCGCATGCCTTCGCGCTCGACCCCGGTCATCATCACGGTCGGCACATCAAAGCCGCGCGACCGCATTTCGGTCAAGGCTTCGATGCCGGACTTTTCGGGCATGTGGATGTCGAGAAGCACGAATGTCGGCCGCAGGTCCGCCAACCGCGCGATCATGTCGTCACCCGAGCAGCTGAGCTCGCATTCGATGTCCATCGACCGCACCATTCGCTGCAATGCCCGACCGACCGAGGCATCGTCATCCACTACCAAGATGCTACCCGCAGCCATGGTCATACCGTGCAAGACATTTTCACAGACTGTCGCATGTCCTGTTCCGCCGCCAAATGGGACAAGGGTCTTACCCTTGCGATCCGTCGCGCAGCAGCGACATCAACGTCACCAGTTCCGCGACCGACCGCAGGCCCATCTTGTGCATCACCCGGCCGCGATGGACCTTGATGGTCTTTTCCGCAGCGCCCAGCCGGTGCGCGATCTGCTTGTTCGGCCGGCCCGACAGAATCTCTTGCAGGACCTCGCTTTCCCGAGGGGTCAGGCTGGCAAGCCGCGCGCGCTGCTCTTGCTTCAAGGCCAGGTCGCTGCGCCTTGTCCGATCAATCGCAAGCGCGCTTCGGATCGCGGCAAGAAGCGCGGCGGCCTCTACCGGCTTGGTCAGGAAGTCGACTGCGCCCGCGCGCATCGCCTGCACTGCGGTCGGGATCGATCCCTGCCCGGTCAGGAAGATCACAGGTCGCACCGCATCATCCTGCGAGAGCCGGTCCTGCAGATCCAGACCATTGCTGGTCTGCAGGCCAAGGTCGATCACCGCACATCCGGGCAGGGCCGGATCATGCGCAGTCAGGAACGAGGCGGCGTCGAGAAACGTCCGGGTCTCGAACCCTTCGGCGCCCAAGAGACGCTCCAGCCCGCGCAGGATCGCGGCGTCGTCGTCTATCAGCCAGACGACGCTCATGCCTTTGCCCGCGTCGACGGCAGGGTCAGCACGATCCGTGCGCTTGCACCAGAGGGCCCGACAAAGCCAAGGCTGCCGCCATGCGCCTCTGCGATGCTGCGGCAGATGGCAAGGCCCACCCCAAGGCCGGATGGCTTGCTGCTGACAAATGGCCGGAATGCCGCATCGCGCCGGTCGGGCGGAACCCCTGGCCCGGCATCCTCGACCGTAAGTTCGACCCCGCCGCCGGAAAGGGCGGCGGTCGTCACTCGCACGATCCGGGCAGCTTCGGGCAGGTCTTCCATTGCTTCGGACGCATTGAGCACAAGGTTCAGAACGATCTGCTGCAGTTGCGGGCCGTTGCCGGTCACTTCAACCGGATCGGCGCTCAGCACCTGTCGGACCTGCGCGCCGCTGGCCGCAAGTTCGTTCTGCACAAGCGTGATCGTGTCCCTGACAATCTCGTTCAGGTCGAGCCGTTCCATGGCGACCTCGCCCTTGACCATGAGACGACGAAGGCCGGCAATCGTCGTCCCGGCGCGGCGCACGTCGTCGGTGATGTCGCGAAAGATCGCGGCGATTTCTTCAAGGTCCGGCGGCGTTCGACCGGACAGGCGGCTGCCCGCTTCGGCATTGGCCAGGATCGCAGCAAGCGGCTGGTTGATTTCATGCGCAAGCGAGGCTGACAACTGGCCCAGCCGAAGGTTGCGCGAGATATGGATCAACTGAAGGCGTTCGGATTCAAGGGACTTGCGCGTGGTGAAGTAGCGACGGCGATGAAACAGAAGTGCCGCGATGGTCGCAGTCTGGGCCAGGACAACGGTTGCGATTGTCAGCAGAAGAAGACGGTTTTCCTCCCAGAGCGTGGGTTCGTAGAAGAGGATCCGGGAGCCTTCGGGCAACCGGCTGAGGTTCAGTTCATGACGGCGCATCGCGCGCCAATCGACGGTTGGCTCTCCCGAAACCCGCACCGGTTCGGGCAGCGGCGCCCCCGAGATCGCCGTGCGAAGCATCGCGCCCATCTGGGCTCCGCTCGCCGCGGCAATATCGACGTTGCCGCCGACAGCCCCCGTCCCGATCTGGGATTCATACATGACCCAGACCGGTGCCGGCGATGCTTCGGCAAGAGCCTTGGCAAACTGCACCGGAAGAAAGCGTCGCCCCGCTGAATCGAAATTCAGCGACAGCAGCAGGACAATGGCCCCGGGATCAAAAGCCCGGGCTTCGGCAAGGTAGGCCTCCGCCGTCGTCTCGGGAAGCAGCCGAACAGGTCTACCGCCATAGTCTTCTCCGATGGTCTCTTCGGCGGCCGATCGCCATTGCTGGTCAAAGAGGGCGGACCCCACAACAATGACGATCTCGGGGGCATCGGGCTGAACCTTCAGTGCAAGGTCCAGCGTGCTGCGCAGGTCAAAGGGGCTGATCACGCCGGTCAGTTCAGGCACTGTCCTGCCGGCCAGCGCGCCCTTCAGACCCGCTTCCCCAAGTGCGCCGTAGACGATTGGTGCTCCGGGGGCGATCGCGTCTCGATGGTCCGTAACAAAGGCAAGGGCATTGTTGCCAAGCACCCCGATTGCATCGAGTCCAAGCCCGCCAAAGCGTTTGACCAGAAATGTGCGTTTCAGGGCAAGCTCTTGCGGGTTATTGAAGCGCAGCATGTCCAGATACTCGACATAGATTTCGCTTCGCGTCGTGAACTCCGGTCCCAGTTCGGCCTCGATGCCTTGCAGCATCAGCTTCGCAAACGGCAACCTGCTGTCGGATTCCACGACGATCAACAGACGCGGTCGCCCGTCATCGGTCTGGGCCCGGGTGCCATCGGCAAAGGTCACAAGGACTGCAACCAGCAGCAGCCCAACACGGTGTCGGAAAGGTTGTTCCAGGACGAGGCGCGGCATAGTCACCCCGGGGGGCGGGCCCATGTGGATAGGCCCTAGGTCCGATTGTTCGTAGCGCCTTCCATAAGTTATCGTCAAGGAGCTTGGATTGGCGCTTGCGCCCTCTGGGTCCATTTGACTGCAGCGAGGAGATCAAGAAATGAAAGCTAGATTCCGTTCCCGGCTACTCCGCTCGACAACACTGGGCCTAGCGGCCGCCCTGGCGTTTGGCGGCACACCCGTCTTGGCGCAGGACGCCGCGAAACCCAACATCGTCGTGATCTGGGGGGATGACATCGGCCAGTTCAACATCAGCGCCATCAACCATGGCATGATGGGATACAAGACCCCCGCCATCGACAGCCTGGCCGCAGACGGTGCGTATTTTACGGACTGGTATGGCCAGCAAAGCTGCACTGCCGGTCGTGCGGCCTTCATCACCGGGCAGGCACCGATCCGGACCGGTCTGACAAAAGTGGGTCTGCCTGGCGCGCCCGAAGGTATGCCGGCCGAGGATCCGACGCTGGCCACGATCCTGAGCGCACACGGTTACATGACCGGGCAGTTCGGTAAGAACCACCTCGGCGACCTGAACAAGCATCTGCCGACGGTGCATGGGTTTGACGAGTTCTTCGGCAACCTCTATCACCTGAACGCCGAGGAAGAGCCCGAAAACGTGGACTATCCCAAGGACCCCGCCTTCGCGGCGCGGTTCGGTCCGCGCGGCGTGATGGACTGCAAGGCGGCTGACGCCGACACCTCGCCGCCCGATCCGAGGTTCGGCGCGTGGGGCAATCAGGTCTGCACCGATACCGGCCCGTTGACCCGCAAGCGGATGGAAACGATCGACGAGGAAGTGCTGGCGAAGTCGCTCGATTTCCTCGACCGCGCCAAGGCAGCGGACAAGCCGGCCTTCCTGTGGTTCAACTCGACCCGGATGCACATTTTCACCCATTTGAAAGAGGAATCCAAGGGCGTGACCGGGCTTGGCATCTATGCCGACGGCATGGTGGAGCATGACGGTATGGTCGGCGAGATTCTGGCCAAGATCGAAGAGCTTGGCATGACGGACAACACCATCGTCATGTATTCCACCGACAACGGCGCCGAAGTCATGTCCTGGCCGGATGGCGGTTCGACCATGTTCCGCGGCGAAAAGAACATGCAATATGAAGGCGGCTACCGCGTGCCGACCTTCGTGCGCTGGCCCGGCGTGATCAAGCCGGGCGCGGTCTACAACGACATCGGCGCGCATGAAGACATGATGGTGACGCTGGCCGTGGCCGCCGGGGCCACGACGGTCAAGGAAGACCTGCTTGCCGGGACCGATATCGGCGGGACAACCTTCAAGTCGCATCTTGACGGCTACGATCTTGCCCCTGCGCTGAAGGGCGAGGGCGAATGGCCGCGCAAGGACTTCATCTACTGGACCGATGACGGTTCGGTTGCCGCTTTGCGCTATGACAACTGGAAGGTCACTTTCCTGCGCCAGAACGCGCATGGACTGCATGTCTGGATCGAGCCGTTCGAAGTCCTGCGCGCGCCGATCCTGACCAACCTGCGGATGGATCCGTTCGAACTCGCCATTGATGTCGGTATGGACTACGAACGTTGGTTCGTCGAACGGATGTTCCTGATCGCACCGGCCGGTGCCGTGGTGGCCGTATGGCTGCAAAGCTTCAAGGAGTTTCCGCCGCGCCAGACGCCTGGCAGCTTCAACCTTGATAATGTCATGAAGTCCATCATGGCGGGGGTGCAGAAGTGATCAAGCCGGGTCCGGCCTGCCGGACCCGACTTGTCGATGCCGCTCCTTGACGATCTCCCGGCACCCCGCCCCTGCGGGGTGCCGCTTCAAAGTAGGAAAGGGCTGCCCAAATGCGCCACTTCATCCTCGCTGCGCTGCTGC
>JANOER010000016.1:0-25587 GCA_031441285.1 Rhodobacterales bacterium | reverse complement strand
GCGACGGGTGAAGCGAAACTGGCCACGCCCGACTACAAGGTCGAAGTGATCGTCACCGCCGCACTGCGCTGACCCGAAGCACGCGGGGGTTTCACACCCCCCCGTCCATTGGTTTCTTGAACCAATGGCGAAACCATTAGACGGCCCCGTGGGATATTTTTGCAGAAAGGAAGGCTACCAGTGCTGCGGTAGAGCCGTCCTTGCCTTCGGTGCCGGTGCGGCCCTCCAGCACCGGCTGCAGGGCCAGCGCCAGTTCCTTGCCAAGCTCGACCCCCCACTGATCGTAGGAATTCAGGCCAAGGATCACACCTTCGACGAACACCCGATGTTCGTAAAGCGCCACGATCTGGCCAAGGACGTAGGGCGTCAGCCGGTCATAGGCCAGCACGGTCGAAGGCCGGTTGCCCGGAAACACCCGGTGGCGGGCTTGCTGCTCCAGCGCGGCCCCGCTGAGGCCTTTCCTGGCCATGATTGCCCGTGCCTCGTCCAGACTGCGGCCGCGCATCAGCGCCTCGGCTTGCGCAAGGCAGTTCGAGACGAGAAGGAGATGCTGGTGGGCAAGGTCCGGCTCATGGCCATGGCGCGCCACCAGAAACTCGCACGGCACGACGCGGGTGCCCTGATGGATCAGCTGGTAGAAGGCGTGCTGGCCATTGGTGCCGGGTTCGCCCCAGACCACCGCGCCGGAGTGGGTGGCAAGATCGCTGCCGTCAATGGCGACGCGCTTGCCGTTTGACTCCATCTCAAGCTGCTGCAGGTAAGCAGGAAGCCGCGCAAGCCGTTGATCATAGGGCAGAACCGCGCGGGTGGCGTGGCCGCAAAGCTGGTTGTGCCAGAGGCCGACCAGCGCCAGCATGACCGGCATGTTCTGCGCGAAGGGGGCGGTCAGGAAGTGCTGGTCCATCGCCCGCGCCCCAGTCAGGAAATCGTCGAAGGCCTGCGGCCCGATGGCGATCATCAGCGAAAGGCCGATCGGTCCCCACATCGAATAGCGCCCGCCGACCCAATCTTCAAAGCCAAAAACACGTGCGGAGTCAATGCCATAGGCGGCGGTCTTGTCACCTGCCGTCGAGACGGCGGCGAACTGGGCCGCCGGGTTCGTGACCTTGGCTGCCATCCAGCGTTTCGCGGTGTCGGCGTTGGTCATCGTCTCGATGGTGGTGAAGGTTTTCGAGGCGACAATGACCAGGGTCGTCTCCGGGTTCAGGCCGCGCAGCGTGTCGGCGATATGTGCGCCATCGACGTTCGAGACGAAATGCACCCGCGGGCCATCCTGAAACGGGGCCAGCGCCAGCACCGCCATTGCGGGGCCAAGGTCCGACCCACCGATGCCGATGTTGATCACATCGGTGATCCGCCCGCCCTGCCCCTGGAACGCACCTGAACGCACGTCGCGGGAAAACGCGGCGCAGGCCGCGCGGATGCGGCGCACCTCGGGCAGCACATCCTTGCCGTCGACAGAGATCACCGCGTCATCGCCCGCGCGCAAGGCCACATGCAGCACGGCGCGGCCTTCGGTGAGGTTGATCTTCTTGCCGCCGAACATCTCGCCGCGCTTGCCGGCCAGGCCGGACGCCTCGGCCAGCGCCACCAGCGCCGCGCGCGTGGCCGTGTCGATGTTGGTCTTGGCGTAGTCGAACAGCATTCCGTCGGCCTGGACGGAAAAGTCCGCGGCACGGGCGTCGTCAAAGAGGCTGAGGATCGGCCTGTCGGTCCCGGCTGCGTGCAGCGCCTTAAGCTTGGCCCACTTGTCCATCAGTCACTCCGCCCAATGCACGGTTGCGTTGTCCAGAACGGCGCGCACCGGCGCGTCCGCCGCAGACAGGGTCATCGCCCGGTCCAGCGCCGCGCGCTTTGCCGGCCCGGTGATCAGAATATGCGTCTGAAATGCGGCTTTCAGCACCGGCGCGGTCAGGGTGATGCGTGGCTCGCCTGCCGCTTCGGCCCGCAGCGCCATCAGGATCGGGGCCTCTGGCGCCAATGCCTCGGAAAGCCGGTCGGCGCCGGGAAAGAGACTGGCGATGTGCATGTCCGCGCCCATCCCCAGCAAGAGAACCGAGATCGGCAGATGCGGGGCTATGCCATCTGACAGCGCCTGAAGCATGTCCTCGGGCGTCTCTGCGGGGGCGTAAAGCGGCACCAGCCGGGCTTGCGCGGCCCGCCCCCGGATCAGGCGCTGCCGGACAAGCCGGGTGTTGGACCTCTCCGAGCTTTCCGGCACCCAGCGTTCGTCGTTCAGGATCACGGCGACATTCGCCCAGTCCAGATCAACGCCCGAAAGCGTGTCGAAAATCGGCCCCGGAGTGGTGCCACCGGGAACCGACAGGGTGGCCTTGCCATCGCGGCGCAAAAACTCGCCCAACTGGCCGGCGATCCGGTCGGCAAGCGCCAGCATCATCATTTCGCGGTCGGGGTAGGTCTCCAGGATCATTCCCTGATCTCCCGCCAGCGCCGTCCGTCACGGTGCATCAGCATCAGCGCATCCTCCGGCCCGGACGAGCCGGGGTCATAGGCCTGCGGACGGTCGCCCCGGCCTTCCCAGCCCTCGATGATCGGGTCGGTCCAGGCCCAGGCGGCCTCGACCTCGTCGCCGCGCATGAAAAGGGTCTGGTTGCCGCGGATCACGTCCATGATCAGCCGTTCATAGGCATCCGGCACATCCTCGGCCTCGGCCCCAAGCGCATCGGCGAAGGACATGTCCAAAGGCACCTGCATCAGGCGCATGCCGCCCGGCCCCGGTTCCTTGATCATCACCATCAGGTTCATGCCCTCGTTGGGCTGAAGCCGGATCACCAGGACGTTTTCGTGCCAGCCGGACGCATCGTCAAAGATCGCATGCGGCGGCTGCTTGAAGGTGATGGCGATTTCCGAGGCCCGGGCCCGGAGGCGCTTGCCGGTGCGCAGGAAGAACGGCACCCCTTGCCAGCGCCAGTTCGAGATGTTCACCTTCAGCGCGATATAACTTTCGGTTTTCGATTGCGGGTTCTCTGAATGTTCAAGGTACCCACCTTCACTTATACCCGCAGAATATTGACCACGAACGATATTCTCGGAAACCAGCGGCTTCAGCGCGCGGATCACCTTCAGCTTTTCGTCCCGGACGGCGTCGGGGTCGAAGTGATAGGGCGGCTCCATCGCGATCAGGCACAAAAGCTGCATCATGTGGTTCTGCACCATGTCCCGCATGGCACCAGATGTGTCGTAATAGGCGCCGCGCCCGTTCACGCCGACGGTTTCGGCGACGGTGATCTGGACATGGTCGATGTATTCGGCCTTCCACAGCGGCTCGAACAGGATGTTGGCAAAGCGCACCGCCATCAGGTTCTGGACGGTTTCCTTGCCCAGATAATGGTCGATCCGGTAGATCTGCGCTTCGGTAAAGTGCTTGGCCAGCACCTCGTTCAGCGCGCGGGCCGAGGCAAGGTCGCGCCCGAACGGCTTTTCCACGACGATCCGGCTTTTGGCATCGGCAATGCCATGGCTGGACAGGCGCTGCGCGATGTCGCCAAACAGGCTTGGCGCGACCGAAAAGTAGAAGGCCCGGACCACATCCGGACGCATGAGATCCTTCAGCGCGGCCCAGCCACTGCTGCCGGTCGCGTCGATCGCGACATAGTGCAGCCGAGCCAGAAAGCTGTCGATGGCCGCATCGTCCTGCCGGTCTTTCGGGGCGAATTCGGCGATTGCCACGCGGACCTGCGCGCGGAAGTCGGCGTCGGTCAGGTCAGCCCGGGCGGCGCCGATGATCCGGCTTTGCCCCGGCATCTGGCCGGCCTGAAACCGGCGGTACAGTCCGGGCAGGATCTTCCGGCGGGCCAGATCCCCGGTCGCCCCGAAGATCACCAGATCGAAGACATCGACCGGAATGACGCGCGATACCATGGTTCTCTCCGAGTGCGGGCCCGAGTGCGACTGTTAGCGCTAACGGGCGCGTTCTACCGCCCGCCAACCACAAAGTCCAGCCACCCGGACCACTTTGCCAGTTCCGGATGCCCGAAAACGGCCCTAGTCGTCAACCACCTGCCCGTCAACATGGCTGACGCCGGGCTCGACCGCAAGCAGGGCCACCGCCTTTTCCAGCCCCTCATGGCTGCCCTCGAAGCTTGACAGAAGCAGGACAACCTCGACCCCGGCACCATCTTCGGAAGGGTGCGAGTCCATCTCGACCAGGCGGTAGCCAGCCTGGATCAGCATCCGCAGCGCAAGGGCGCGCAGGTCTTCCTCGCGGTCGGACCGGCAGATCAGGCGCAGCCGCAGGCTGCGGCCGTCGCTGCGCCCGCGAAACAGCCGCGCGTCAAGAAAGTTCACGACGGGGCGCAGAAAAATGTTCAGGATCAGCACCATGGCGGCAAGGATTCCTGCAAGGTCCAGCGCCCCTGCCCCGCACATCATGCCGACGGCGGCCGAACACCACAGGGTCGCGGCGGTATTCAGACCATGCAGGCGAAAGCCGTCGCGGAAAATCAGACCGGCGCCAAGAAACCCGATGCCGGACACGATCTGGGCCGCGACGCGGGTCTGGCTCGGCTCACCCGGAAAAAGCTGCGAGAAGATCACGAAGCTGGACGCCCCAAGCGCCACAAGCGCATTGGTCCGCACGCCTGCCATGCGCTGGCGGGCCTGACGTTCCATCCCGATCACCGCGCCGCAGAAGACGGCGGCAGTCATGTAAAGTGCCGCCACTTCGGCCCCAAGGCTCATGCGTCACGCCTCAAGCTCGGCATCCCAGTAAAGATAGTCCATCCAGCTTTCATGCAGGTGGTTCGGCGGAAACCGGCGGCCATGGGCCTGCATCTCCTCGGCCGAGGGGGCGCGGGGAAGGCGGTTGAGAAACATGCCCACCTGCTTGAGCGTCCGCGACCCCTTGCGCAGGTTGCACGGGCTGCAGGCGGCAACCACGTTTTCCCAGCTGGTGATGCCGCCACGCGACCGGGGCAGGACATGGTCGAACGTCAGGTCGCCCTTGGCTGCGCAATACTGGCAGCAGAATTCGTCGCGCAGGAAAAGATTGAAGCGCGTGAATGCCACGCGCTTCTGGGGTTTCACATAGTCCTTCAGCACCACGACCGAGGGTATCCGGAACACCTGCCTCTGGCTGTGGACCACCTGTTCGTATTCGGCGACGATCTGCACCCGGTCCAGAACGGCGGCCTTGATCGCCTCTTGCCAGGGCCAGAGGCTGAGCGGGTAATAGGACAAAGGGCGGTAATCGGCGTTCAGCACCAAAGCGGGATAATGCTTCAATGCCGCCGGGTCGCGCACGAACTGGGTTCTGAAATCACCGTCCATTGCACCGCGTCTCCGCCATGTTGCCAGAAACTATATCTGGCGTATCCGCCCATGCAACCCCCAAGTGCCTGCGGCATGTGCGGATTGTCCACACGCAGAAATGCCGGGATTCGGTGACACGGCAATGACAGCGAGGCCGCCGCTCATCCGGCCCTTGCAGGCCGTCTTCGCTGCATCAGCGAAGAGCGCCCGGCAACGGGAGCGATGAGCGGCCCCTACCTTCAGCCGGCGGCGGTGACCGCGCGGCCGGTCAACACCTTGACCAGATTTGCCCGGTAGGCCGGTGTTCCGTGCAGATCGCCGATCAGGTCTGCGGCATTGACGGTCAGCCCCGCAATCGCCCCGGCCGAGAAAGTGCCCGACAGCGCAGCTTCGGCCTCGGTCCAGCGAAACACCCCGCCAGATGAGGCCCCGGTCACCGCGACCCGAACCCCGCCCGGGTGTTTCGCGACGAAAACTGCGGTCAGGGCAAAGCGGCTTGCGGGCTGGTTGAACTTCACATAGGCCGCTTTCTGCGGGATCGGAAAGGCGACCTCGACGATGATCTCGCCCTCTTTCAGCGCGGTGGTGAACATGCCCAGAAAGAAGTCGTCCGCCGCGATCCGCCGCGTATTGGTCACGATGGTCGCGCCCGAGGCAAGGACCGCCGACGGGTAGCAGGCTGCCGGATCGTTGTTGGCCAGCGACCCGCCGAGGGTGCCCTTGTTGCGCACCGCCGGGTCGCCGATCCCGCCAGCCAGTGCCGCCAGCGCCGGATAGTGTTTTGCCGCATCGCGCGCCACCACCGCATGTGGCGTGGCGGCCCCGATGTGCAGGCCCCCGTCGCCCATGCAGACGCCCTGCATCTCGTTGATGCCGGTCAGGCTGACCAGCACGGCCGGTGCCGCAAGCCGCTGTTTCATCGTCGGGATCAGCGTCTGCCCCCCCGACAGCGCCTGCGCGCCGTCCTGACCCAGGGCCTTGGCCGCATCGGCGATGGAGGACGGTTTCACGAACTCGAAGTTATGCATCTTGTCCTCCCTTTCAGCCGTTGATCGCCGACCACACCCGCGAGGGCGAGACCGGCATGTCGATATGGGTGACGTGTGTGTGCCCGCCCCGCTGCAGCGCGTCGATCACCGCATTGACCACCGCTGGCGGTGAGCCGATGGCCCCCGCCTCGCCGCAGCCCTTCACGCCAAGGGGGTTGTGCGCGCAGACGGTGATGCAGCTGTGATCCACGTCGAACATCGGCAGATCCTCGGCGCGGGGCATCGCATAGTCCATGTAGGACCCTGACAGCAGCTGGCCTTCATCGTCATAGACGCCGTTTTCCATCAGGGCCTGCCCGATGCCTTGCGCGATGCCGCCGTGCTGCTGACCTTCGACGATCATCGGATTCAGCACCGTGCCGAAATCATCCGCCGCATGGAAGGCCGCGACCCTGACCTTGCCGGTGGCTGGATCAACCTCGACCTCGCAGACATAGGCGCCAGCGGGGTAGACGAAGTTCGACGGATCATAAAAGGCGGTTTCCTCCAACCCCGGTTCCATCGACCCGGCGGGGTAGTTGTGCGGAACGTAAGCCGCCAGCGTCACCGCGGCCCAGGCAATCGACTTGTCGGTGCCCGCGACGGTGAACTGGCCATCTGCCAGCTCGATGTCGGCCTCGGACGCCTCAAGCAGGTGGGCCGCGAACTTCTTGGCCTTGGCGATGACCTTCTCGGTCGCCCGGAAGATCGCCGATCCGCCCACCGCCGCCGAGCGTGAGCCGTAGGTGCCCATGCCGAACGGCGTCTTGTCGCTGTCGCCGTGGCTGATCTCGATCAGGCCGGCGTCGATGCCAAGCTGGTCGGCGACGATCTGGGCAAAGGCCGTCTCGTGGCCCTGGCCGTGGCTGTGGGTGCCGGTAAAGACCGTGATCCCCCCGGTCGGGTTCACCCGGATCGTGGCACTTTCATAAAGCCCCGCTCGCGCGCCCAAGGATCCGATCAGCTGTGACGGTGCCAGACCCGACGCCTCGACCCAGGTCGAGAAGCCGACGCCGCGCAAGAGACCCTTCGCAGCACTTGCGACCCGCCGGGCCTCAAAGCCCGCGTAGTCCGACATCGCCAGCACCTTGTCCAGCGTGGCATGGTAGTTACCGCTGTCATAGACCACCGCAAGCGGCGTCTGATAGGGAAACTCCTCGGGCCGGACAAAATTCTTGCGCCGGATTTCGGCCTGATCCATTCCCATTTCGCGCGCGGCCTTGTCGACCAGACGCTCCAGCTGGTAGGTGCCTTCCGGCCGCCCCGCACCCCGGTAGGCATCGACCGGCACGGTGTTGGTGAAGACGCCCTTCACGTTGACGTAGAACAGCGGCGTCTTGTAGGGCCCTCCCGCAGCAGGCCCGTGCAGATAGGTCGGCGTCACGGTCGCAAAGAGCCGAAGATAGGCGCCAAGGTTGGCATAGGTCTCGGTCCGCACGGCCAGGAACATGCCGTCCTTGTCGAGGGCCAGCTGCATCTTCGTCACATGATCGCGGCCCTGCGCGTCGGTCACAAAGCTTTCCGACCGCGTCGCCGTCCACTTCACCGGGCGGTCCACCACCTTTGCCGCGTGGGTCAGGCAGGCCTCTTCGTTGTAGTTCATGATCTTCGAGCCGAAGCCGCCACCGACATCGGGCGAGACGACGCGCAGCTTGCCTTCGGGGATGTTCAGCGTGAAGGCCCCCATCACCAGCCGGATCACATGCGGGTTCTGGCTGGTCGTGGTCAGCGTGTATTGCCCGGTGCCGCTGTCATATTCGGCCAGCGCCGCGCGGGGTTCCATCGCGTTCGGGATCATCCGCTGGTTCACCAGTTCCAGCGTGGTGACGTGATGCGCGGTGGTGAAGGCGGCGTCGACCGCGGCCTTGTTGGCCTCGATGAAGCCCCAGTCAAAGCAGAGGTTGGACCCCAGCCCCTCATGGACCTGTGTCGACCCGGCCTCGACCGCGGCCTTCATGTCGACCACCGCCGGAAGCGCCTCGATCTCCAGCACGATCGCCTCGACGGCGTCGCGCGCCTGCGCCTCGGTCTCGGCGATCACGGCGGCAATCGGCTCGCCGACATGGCGGACCATGCCCTCGGCCAGCACCGGATGCCGCGGCTCAAGCTGCGGTTTGCCGTGCTTGTCGGTCACCTGCCAGGCGGTGATCAGGCCGCCCATCCCCTTGAAGTCATCGCCGGTCAGCACCGCCAGCACACCCGGCATGGCCAGGGCTGCCTTGGTGTCCAGCTTGGTGATCCGGCCATGCGCCACGTCCGACCGCAGGAAGACCGCGTAGGTCTGCCCGAAGCGGTTGATGTCATCGACATAGCGGCCCTTGCCGGTCAGAAACCGCACATCCTCGCGGCGCTTAGTGGCAGCGCCAATTCCATGATCCTTCGGCATCGTCCAATCCCCCTATTCGGCGGCCAAGGCGCTGACATCCTGCCCCGAGGCAGCCATCACGGCCTTGACGATGTTGTGGTACCCGGTGCAGCGGCAGATGTTGCCGTCAAGATAGTGGCGGATCTCGTGCTCCGAGGGCTTGGGGTTCTCGGCCAGTAGCGCCGCCGCCGACATCACCATGCCCGGCGTGCAGAAGCCGCATTGCAGCCCGTGATGGTCCTGAAACGCCTGCTGGATCACGCCAAGCGAGCCATCGGCATTTGCCATCCCCTCGATGGTGCGGACATCGGCCCCGGCCACGTCCTGCGCAAACACGGTGCAGCTTTTCACCGCCTGCCCGTTCACATGCACGACGCAGGCGCCGCATTGCGATGTGTCGCAGCCGACATGGGTGCCGGTCATCCTCAGCCCGTCGCGCAGGAACCCGGACAGAAGCGTCCGGCCCTCGACCTCGCCCGAAACGGCGCGGCCGTTCACGGTCATGCTGACAGTTGTCATGCTAGTCCTCCCTTGGCATTTCTTCTGGCTATTGGGCGGGGCCGGCCGTTTCCGGTCAGCCCCCGACAAGACGCTTGAACCACCCTTTCGTCCGTTGTTCCGCTTCTGGCGCTTCTGGCACTTCTGGCGCTTCCGTCGGGGCCGGCTCCTCCTCCGGGCCTTCGACCGCGTCCTGAAAGCGGGTAAAGAAGTCGTCCGCCATCTTCTTGGCAAATCCGTCAATGATCCGGCTGCCCAGCTTGGCGATCTTGCCCCCGACCGACGCCTCGACATCATAGCTCAGCCGGGTGCCGTCGCCGGCAGGCTCCAGCGTGACGTTGGCCCCGCCCCTGGCAAAGCCCGCAACGCCGCCCTTGCCCTCGCCCGAGATCCGGACAGCGCGCCCCTCGACGATGTCGGAAAGCTGCACAAGGCCGGTGAAGGTGGCGCTGACCGGGCCAACCTTCTGCTTGACCACGGCCTCAAATCCCGTGGCGGCCGAGCCGGTCAGGCTTTCGCAGCCCGGAATGCAGGCCTTCAGCACGTCGGGATCAAGGATCGCCTGCCAGACCATGGCCGGCTTGGCCCGGATCTCGCGGCTGTCACTCAGCTTCATGCGCCGAATCCCCCCAATCGCACCAAGGCAGACTAAGCGAAACCGCGCCGGACCTAAGAAGAATTTCGGCCAGCCCGGCAAAATTCCGCAAGCCTCAGGCCCTTGCCCCCGGCGCGGCCCTTGTCAGCCCGGTGCCATTCCCCTTAAGAGGCTTCGTCCCAAGGACCGGAGGTCGCCCATGCCCGTTTCCCGCCGCAGCCTGATTGCCATTGCCAGTGTGGCCCTGGTGGCCGCCTGCTCGCGCGGCGACCGCTCGACCGCCACCCGGAGCGACCTTTACCCCGGCGAGACGCCCGAGATGCGGGTACTGATCGAACGCTATTCCGAAGTCCACGGCATTCCCGAAAGCCTTCTGCACCGGGTAATCCAGCGCGAAAGCGGCTACAACCCGGTTGCCCGCAACGGCCCCTACTACGGGCTGATGCAGATCCTGCCGCAGACGGCGCGGACGATGGGCTATCAAGGGTCGCCCGAGGGCCTGCTGGATGCCGAGACGAACCTGCAATACGCCGGACGCTATCTGCGCGGGGCCTGGCTCGTCTCGGACGGCGACGAGGCGGACGCCGTGCGCTGGTACGCCGCCGGCTACTATTACGAGGCAAAGCGTCTGGGCCTGCTGGAGGAAACCGGCCTCAGGAGATAGCGCGCAAATCTTTTCGAAAAGATTTGCAAATTCCTTCGAAGGAATTTGTCTGTCTCAATACCACGCGTCGGCTACCCCTGCCTTCTTGCGCGCCACATAATCATACAGCGCGTCCCGGGTGCCGTCGTCCAGCGCAGGGGCTTCAAACTCCGCCAGCCGCTTCTTCCACAACCGGTTTGCGCGGGTGGCGGCATCGGCCCCTCCGGCGGCTTCCCATTTCTCGAACGGCTCGTTGTCCGAAAGGTCGCTGTCCCAGAACGCGGTTTCGTAGTGCCGCATCGTGTGGCTGCAACCGAAGAAGTGGTTTCCCGGCCCGACCTCGGCGAAAGCATCGACCGCAAGCTGGTCGTCATCGATCCGGATCCCGTCAAGATAGGCGTGCAAGGCGCCGCAAAGGTCAGCGTCCAGCATGAATTTCTCGTAGGACATGCTGAGAAGTCCGTCGAGGAACCCCGCCGAATGCAGGATGAAATTGGCGCCGCAGTGGATTGCGGCCAGCATCGACATGGTGCCTTCCATCATCGCCTGCCCGTCCGGCAGTTTGGCGGTGGTGAAGTTGCCCGAACAGCGCAGCGGCAGGTTCAGTCGGCGGGCAAGCTGGCCGATCACCTGGCTTCCGATCGCCGGTTCCGGCGTGCCGAAGGTGGGCGAACCCGAGCGAAGCGACATCGAGGACAGGAAATTGCCGAAGATCACCGGCGCGCCCTTCCGCTCCAGCTGGGTCAGCGCGCAGCCGGCCATCGTTTCGGCCAGGGATTGCACGATCCCGCCGGCATTGGTGACCGGACCCATCGCCCCGCCAAGGATGAAAGGCACCACCACCGCCGCCTGATTGGCACGGGCATAGGCGCGCAGGCTGCGCGTCATCGTGCCATCCCAAACCAAAGGCGAATTGACGTTCACATTGCCAAGGATAACGCAATGATCGTTCACAAACGCCTCGCCAAAGACCAGTCGCGCCATGTCGATGCTGTCTTCGCTGCGATCTTCGGCGGTGACCGATCCCATGAAGGGCCGGTCCGAAAGCTCGATATGGGCCAGCACCATGTCAAGATGGCGCTTGTTCACCGCCACATCGGTCGGCTCGCAGATCGTGCCGCCAGAGTGGTGGAAGTTCGGTGAAGATTGCGCCAGCTTGATGAAGTTGTGAAAGTCCTCCAGCGTGCCGAAGCGGCGCCCCCGGTCAAGGTCCATCACGAAAGGGCTGCCATAGGCGGGTGCAAAGACCACGTTTCGGCCGCCGATCCGGACCGAGTTTGCCGGGTTCCGCGCATGTTGCGTGAACTCGGCCGGGGCGGATTTCAGGATCTCGCGCAGCATGCCGGGCGGAAACCTGACCAGCAGGCCCTGCACATCGGCCCCCGCGTGCTTCCAGTGGTCCAGCGCCGCTGGATCATCGCGAAACTCGATCCCGGTTTCGGCCAGAACCCGGTCGGCGGCGGCTTCGATCCGCAGAAGATTTTCCTCCGACAGCACATCGTAGGTCGGAATGTTGCGCACGATGTAGGGGCGACCGTGGCCCTGGCCCTTCTGCGCGCGCTCTGCCTGACGGGCTTGACGACCTGACCGCACCCTGACCTCGCCCATCATCGCCCCCCTGCAAACTCGACATAGGTGTCAGGTTTGTCGCAAACGGCATTCAATTCTGGTCCGTTACCGACATCCACGCTGCGAAAGCGCCGTCAGGTCACGACATCTGGCCCGGTCCGGCCGGTATGGGCTTTGATGCCAGCCAGCGCATGGGCCGCACGGATCACCGGGGCAAGTGCGGCCTGAGCGTCAAGGTCCAGCCCCTCCGGCCCCGCCGCATAGCGTTCCAGATAGACCCGCAGCGTGGCACCTTCCGTCCCGGTTCCTGACAGCCGGTAGACGATGCGGCTGCCGTCCGAGAACATCACCCGCACGCCCTGCCCGGTGCTGACCGATCCGTCCACCGGATCGGTATAGGCAAAGTCATCCGCAGCACTGATGGTCATGCTCTCGACCTGCCGGCCGGGCAAACCGGCCAGCGATCCGCGCAATGCCGCCATCATCGTGTCCGCCTTACCCGTGTCGATCGCCTCAAAATCGTGGCGGCTGTAGTAGTTGCGCCCGAATTTCCCCCAGTGTTCGGCCAGGATCTCGGCGACGGGCTGTTTGCGCACCGCCAGGATGTTCAGCCACAGAAGCACCGCCCAAAGCCCGTCCTTTTCGCGCACATGGTCGGACCCGGTGCCGAAGGATTCCTCGCCGCAGATCGTCGCGCGGCCGGCGTCCAGAAGGTTGCCGAAGAACTTCCACCCGGTCGGGGTTTCATACTTGCCGATCCCCAGCGCATCGGCCACCCGGTCGGCCGCGGCCGAGGTCGGCATCGACCGCGCGACCCCCTTCAGGCCGGCGCGATAGCCCGGAGCCAGATGCGCGTTCGCGGCCAGCACGGCCAGGCTGTCAGAGGGCGAGACATAGATCCCGCGCCCGACCACCATGTTGCGATCCCCATCGCCGTCCGACGCCGCGCCGAAATCCGGAGCGGCGGTTCCAAACATCTCGTCCATCAAGGCCTTGGCCCAGGTCGGATTGGGATCGGGGTGCATGCCGCCGAAATCCATCAATGGGGTGGCGTTGTCCACGGTTCCCGGTGCCGCACCCAGCCGGTTTTCAAGGATCTCGACCGCATAGGGCCCGGTCACGGCGCACATCGAATCCATCCGCATCCGGAAGCCGTCGCCGAACATCGCCCGGATCGCGGAAAAGTCGAACAGGCTTTCCATCAGGTCGGCATAGTCGGCCACCGGATCGACGACGACATCGACGATCATGCCGCCAAGGTCATGCCGACCGATGGCGCCAAGATCCACGTCCTGCGCCTGAAGGATGCGGTATTCGCTCAGCGTGGTCGTGCGCTGATACATCGCTTCGGTCACCGCTTCCGGCGCGGGGCCCCCGTTGGCCATGTTGAACTTGACGCCGAAATCCTCGGTCGGGCCACCGGGATTGTGGCTGGCCGACATGATGATCCCGCCATCGGTCTGGTTCAGCCGGATCAGGTGGCTTGCGGCGGGCGTGCTGAGGATCGCCCCCTGCCCCACGATCACCCGCGCCGCGCCATTGGCCGCCGCCATCCGCAGGATCACCTGCGCCGCCCGGTCGTTGAAATAGCGCCCGTCGCCGCCAAGGACGAAGGTTTTGCCTTTGGTCCCGACCACATCGAAGATCGACTGGACGAAGTTCTCCAGATAATGCCGGCCCATGAAGACGGGTGTCTTCTTGCGCAAGCCGCTGGTGCCGGGCCTCTGCCCCGCGATCGGAGCGGTCGAGACGGTGCTGACATGAACGGTCATGGCATTTCTCCCTTTGGCACGGCCGCGACGGACCGGAAGAGAAGCACGCTTTGCGCCGGTGCTTCGGTGAAGGCGGTGGGTCCGTCGCCAGGCTCAAGGTCGGGGCGGGTGGTGTCGAGCAGCAATTGCCAGCCGGGTGCGGTGTCGGGCAGATGCAGCACGGTGGCCGGGCCGGTGTTCACCACGGCAAGCACCGCATCGGTCGACAGATCGCCACTTTCGGCCGCCATCCGCATCTCGACGCAGAGGCAGCGGAAGGCGGGGTCGTGCCATTCCTCGGACTGCGGCACCGTGCCGTCGGCGCGGCGCCAGATCACGTCGGGGCAGCCGTCGGCCGGACGCTGCACGGCATGCAGAAAGCGCCGCTGCCGCAAGACCGGTAGCGACCGGCGCAGTGCTGCAAGCCGGGCCACGAAGCGCGTCAGGCCAGCGTCCGCGCGCGCCCAGTCGATCCAGCTGACCTCGTTGTCCTGGGCATAGGCGTTGTTGTTGCCGCCCTGGCTGTGGCCGATCTCGTCGCCGGCCAGCAGCATCGGCACCCCTTGCGCCAGCATCAGCGTCGCCAGCAGGTTCCGCTTGCGCAAGCTGCGCGCCGCCAGCACCTTGGCGTCTTTCGTCGGCCCCTCGACACCCAGGTTGTCCGAGTGGTTTTCGTGGTGGCCGTCGCGGTTGTCCTCGCCGTTGGCGAAGTTGCGCTTGATGGTGAAGCTGACCAGATCCTCCAGGGTGAAGCCGTCGTGACTGGTGACGAAATTGACCGACGAGGTGGCCGCGCGGCCCGAGTGGTCGAAGCGGTCGGCGCTGCCCAGAAGCCGCGCGGCAAGGTCGCGGGTCATCCCGGCGTCGCCCTTCCAGAACCGCCGCACCCCGTCGCGGAACTTGTCGTTCCATTCATGGAACGGATGCGGATAGGCACCAAGCTGATAGCCGCCCGGGCCGATGTCCCAGGGCTCGGCGATCAGCTTCACGCGGGACAGGACCGGGTCCTGCCGGATCACGTCGAAAAAGCCACCGTTCGGATCGAAGCCATGCGCCTCGCGCCCAAGGGCGGTGGCAAGATCGAAGCGGAACCCGTCGACATGGGCCACCTCGACCCAATAGCGCAAGCTGTCCATCACCATCCGCAGCACCATCGGATGCGTCAGGTTCAGCGTGTTGCCGGTCCCGGCATCGTTGACGTACTGCCGCCCGCCGCCCGCCAGCCGGTAGTAGCTGGCATTGTCGAGGCCCCGGAAGCTAAGCGTCGGGCCCCATTCGTCGCCCTCGGCGGTGTGGTTGTAGACCACGTCGAGGATCACCTCGATCCCCGCCGAATGAAACCGGCGCACCATGGTCTGAAACTCCCAGACAGCGCCTTTAGACATGTAGCGCGGTTCGGGCGCGAAGAAGGCCAGCGTGTTGTAGCCCCAGTGGTTGCGCAGGCCCTTGGCCACCAGAAAGCGGTCATCGATGAAGGCCTGCACCGGCAGAAGCTCGATCGCGGTGACGCCAAGCTTTTGCAGATGCTCGATCACCGGGTCCGAGGACAGGCCGAGATAGGTCCCGCGCAGGCCCGGAGCCACGCCGGGGTGCAGCGCCGTCATCGACTTGACATGCGCCTCGTAGATCAGGCTGTCGACCCGGGGGGTCCGCGGCGACTGGTCGTTGCCCCAGCCGAAGCTTGGATCGGCCACCACCGCCTTCGGCACCGCAAAGGCGCTGTCCCGGGTGTCGAAGCTCAGATCCCCTCGGGGCGAGCCGATCTTGTAGCCCATCACCGCGTCGGACCATTTCAGCCGCCCCTCCAGCGCGCGGGCATAGGGATCCAGGAGCAGCTTGTTCGGGTTGAACCGGTGCCCCTGTTCGGGCGCGTAAGGCCCGTGCGCCCGAAAGCCGTAGACCGTGCCGGGCGTCAGCCCGCCGACATGGATGTGCCAGATGTCGCCGTCGCGTTCCTGCACCGCAAGGCGCGCCATCTCCTTGCGGCCGTCGGGTGTGAAAAGACACAGCTCGATCTTCTCGGCATGGGCAGAGAACACCGCGAAATTCACCCCGTCGCCGGTGAAGCTTGCTCCCATTGGCCAGGGCCGCCCCGGCCCCACCGCGTGGCCCGAAAGCCGCGCGGGCAACAAGACGGAATGCGGTGTCACGCGGTCAGACCTTCGTAAAGCCGGGCATATGCGGCGGCGCTGGTCTCCCAGCCCACCGAATGCCCCATCGCATTGGCCCGCAGCTTCGCCCAAAGCTTCGGCTGGCGCCACAGATCCAGAAGCTGAGCCATCGCCTGCCCGAAGGCCATCGCGTCGACCGGATGGAAGGTGATCCCGGTCGCGGCCCCTGCAGCCAGTGCGGCAGGCGAGGCGCCGATCACCGTGTCGGCCAGCCCGCCGACCAGCGACACCACCGGCAGGGTGCCATAGCGCAGGCCGTACATCTGCGTCAGTCCGCACGGCTCGAACCGGCTGGGCACCAGCACGGCATCGGCCCCGGCGAACAGCCGGTGGCTCAGGCCCTCGTCATAGCCGATCCGCACGGCCACCCGACCCGGAAACCGCGCCTGAAGGGTGCGCATCGCCGTCTCCAGCGCCGGATCGCCCGAGCCAAGGACAATCAGCCCCCCGCCCCCTTCGACCAGACCGGGAATCACGGCGGGCAGCAGGTCAATCCCCTTCTGGTCGGTCAGACGGCTGACGACGATGGTCAGCGGGCCCGGCACGTCCAGCCCGAACTCGGCACACAAGGTTGCACGCGCGGCAGCCTTCCCGGCCATCGCCTTTGGCCCGAACGGCGGATCCTCGGCCATCGGATCCCAGAGGCCGGTATCCACCCCGTTGAGGATCCCCGAAACCACCGCCCCGCGCGCCGCGATCACGCCTTGCAAACCCATGCCAAACTCGGGGCGCATCAGCTCGGCCGCATAGGATGGCGATACCGTGGTGATCCGGTCGGCCGTCACCAGCCCGGCCTTCAGGCTGGATATTCCGCCGTAATATTCCAGCGCCTCGGGATGGAACGCATGGCCCGGCAAGCGCAAGACCCCCAGCATGTGCGCCGGGGTCCAGCCCTGAAAGGCGATGTTGTGCACGGTGATGACCGACTTCACCGACCCTGCACCGTGATAGGCCAGATAGGCCGGAGCCAGCCCCGCCTGCCAGTCATGCGCGTGCAGGATGTCGGGCTGCCAGCCCTCAAGCCCCTCGCGGGCGATCCGCGCCGCGACCCAGGACAGGGCGGCAAAGCGGATGGCGTTGTCAGGATGTTCGGCTGCCGGACCGGAATAGGGCCCGCCCTCGCGGTCGTAAAGATGGGCTGCATCCAGCAGCAGCACCGGCACGCCGCCGACCTCGCCCGCCAGCACCCGCCCCGGCCCGCCCCAAAGGTCGGCCTCCTGCCAGACCACCGGCCAGTCCGCCGCCTGTGCGCGCAGACTGCGATAGCAGGGCAAAAGCACCCGCATGTCCCAGCCCGTCACCGAAAGCGCGCCCGGCAGCGCGCCCACCACATCGGCAAGCCCGCCGGTCTTGACCAGCGGCACGCATTCCGACGCCACCGAAAGCACCCGTCCGCGCATTCTTACCGGCCCTTCATTCATCTTTGCCCAAATATCCCACGGGTATCGTCCACCGGTTTCGCCCTCGGTTCAAGAACCGGTGGACGATGGGGGGGTGACCCCCCCAAGCCTGTCCCCGCCCAAGTCCTGTCAGGACAATGCCCTTGCCCTCGCGTCAATCATGTCCTGAGTCACCAGAACGATCCCGCCCTCCGACCGGCGGAACCACTTGCCGTCTTCCTCGGCATCCTCGCCGACCACCAGCCCCTCGGGGATCACCACGCCGCGGTCGATCACGCAGTTCTTCAACTGCGCCTTGCGGTTCACGATCACCTGCGGCAGGGCCACGACATATTCGAGGCTGGAAAAGCTGTGCGTCCGGCAGCCGGTAAAGAGCAGCGAGTTCGACACCGCCGAGCCCGAGACGATGCAATCGCCCGACACCAGCGAGCTGACCGCCGACCCCCGCCGCCCGTCCTCGTCATGGATGAACTTCGCCGGAGGCACGATCTCGGCATAGGTCCAGATCGGCCAGGCGTTGTCGTAAAGATCCAGCTTCGGCACGAAGTCGGTCAGGTCGATGTTGGCCTGCCAGAAGGCGTCGATCGTGCCGACATCACGCCAGTAGGGTTCCTGCTCCAGCCCGCTTTTCACGCAGCTGTCGGCAAAGCGGTGCGCCACGGCCTTGCCGTGCTTGACGATATGCGGGATCAGGTCGAAGCCGAAGTCGTGGCTGGAACTGTCGTCCTGCATGTCCTTCAGCAGAAGGTCGCGCAGGAAGGCCCAGTCGAAGATGTAGATCCCCATCGAGGCCAGCGCGTGGTCGGGATCGCCCGGAATCGGCGGCGGATCCTTCGGCTTTTCCAGGAAATCGGTGATCCGCATGGTCTTGTCGACATGCATGACGCCGAAGGCCACAGCCTCCATCCGCGGAACGGTCAGGCAGCCGATGGTCACATCGGCGCCGGCGTCGACGTGTTGGCGCAGCATCACCTCGTAGTCCATCTTGTAGATGTGGTCGCCGGCCAGGATGATCGCATACTTGATGCCGTAGCTGTCGATGATGTCGATGTTCTGCGCCACCGCATCGGCCGTGCCGCGATACCAGTTCACCTCGTCCATGCGCTGGCTGGCGGGCAGGATGTCGAGGTATTCGTTCCGTTCGGCCCGGAAGAAGTTCCAGCCGCGCTGGCAATGCCGGATCAGGCTGTGCGCCTTGTATTGCGTGGCAATCGCCATCTTGCGGATGCCCGAGTTCACCGCGTTCGAGAGCGCGAAGTCGATGATCCGGGTCTTGCCGCCGAAATACACCGCCGGTTTCGCCCGCCGGTCGGTCAATTCCTTCAGCCGGCTGCCGCGGCCCCCGGCCAGCACGAAAGCCATGGCCTGGCTGGCCAGACGCTGGTTCGGTTTTGGTTGCATTGCGATCCCCTCCCACGGGTGGCGGTTGCCCGCCTGACTTCAATCCTGTTGCAGGTAGACTGCCGACAAGGGCGGCAACGTGACAAGCGCCGATTGCGCCTGGCCTTGCCAGGGCGTCTTTTCCGTGGACACTCCTCCCAGATTGCCACGGTTGCCGCCGCCGTAAACCTCGGCATCGGTGTTGAGGATCTCGCGCCAGGTGCCTGCCGCCGGCAGTCCAAGGCGGTACTTGCGATCAAGAGGCGTCATGTTGATGACGGCAACCACCGGTTTCTGGCCCTCGGCCCCGCGGCGCACGAAGGAATAGACCCCGGCCTCGGCATCGTTGGAGTCGATCCAGTCGAACCCCTCGGGCCGGCAGTCGTTGACGTGCAGTGCCGGGGTGGACCGGTAGACCCGGTTCAGGTCGCGCACCAGACGCTGCATGCCCTTGTGTTCGGGCAGGTCAAGCTGGTGCCAGTCCAGGCTCTGGTTGTGGTTCCATTCCGCGCCTTGGGCAAACTCCTGCCCCATGAACAGAAGCTTCTTGCCCGGATGCGCCCACATGAACCCGTAATAGGCGCGCAGGTTGGCGAATTTCTCCCACGCGTTGCCCGGCATCTTCGACAGCATGCTGCCCTTGCCATGCACGACCTCGTCATGGGAAATCGGCAGGATGTAGTTTTCCGACCAGGCGTAGACCATGCCGAAAGTCATCTGGTGGTGATGATACCTCCGGTAGATCGGGTCCTTCTGCATGTAGCTGAGCGTGTCGTTCATCCACCCCATGTTCCACTTGAACCCGAACCCCAGACCGCCAAAGTTCGCTGGGCGGCTGACCCCGGGAAAAGCGGTGCTTTCCTCGGCAATCGTCATGATTCCCGGCACTTCGCCGTATGCGGTGATGTTCGTCGTGCGCAGCACGTCGATCGCCTCGTAATTCTCGCGCCCGCCGTCCTTGTTTGGCACCCACTCGCCATGCTTGCGGCTGTAGTCGCGGTACAGCATCGAGGCCACGGCATCCACCCGCAAGCCGTCGACGTGGTATTCTTCCAGCCAATACAAGGCGTTGCTGACAAGGTAGTTCTTCACCTCGACCCGGCCATAGTTGTAGATCAGGGTGTTCCAGTCCTGATGGAACCCCTCGCGCGGGTCCTGATGTTCGTAAAGCGAGGTGCCGTCGAAGCGGCCAAGGCCGTGCGCGTCGGTCGGGAAATGCCCCGGCACCCAGTCGAGGATCACACCCAGCCCCTTCCTGTGCGCCGCATCCACGAAAGCGCGAAACTCGGACGGGGTGCCGTGGCGAATGGTGGGGGCGAACATGCCGACCGGCTGGTAGCCCCAGGACCCGTCGAACGGATACTCGCTGACCGGCAGGCACTCGATATGCGTAAAGCCCATGTCGGCGGCATAGTCCACCAGCTGCCCGGCCAGTTCGGCGTAGCTGAGCATCCGGTTGCCCGGTGCGCGCCGCCAGGACCCCAGATGCACCTCGTAGACCGAGATCGGCGCGTCAACACTGTGCGCGGCAGCGCGGCTGGACATCCAGGCCCCGTCCTGCCAATCTCCGGTGATTTTCCTTACAACAGAAGCGTTTGCGGGCGGATGTTCAGATCCGAATCCCACGGGATCAGCCTTCAGAGGCAGAAGGCTGCCGCCCGGACCCCTGATCTCGTATTTGTAGGTCGTGCCTTCGCCAAGGCCGGGAATGAACGTCTCCCACACCCCCGTCGCACCACGCCGGCGCATCGGGTGGCGGCGGCCGTCCCAGACGTTGAAATCGCCCACGACCGAAGCGCGTTCGGCGTTCGGGGCCCAGACCGCGAAATGCACCCCGTCCACACCCTCATGGCTGATCGGATGCGCGCCTAGAACCTGCCAGAGCCGACGGTGCGTGCCCTCGCCCAGAAGGTATTCGTCCATCTCGCCCAGCACCGGGCCAAAGCGGAACGGATCCTCGAATTCCCAAGCGGTTCCATGGCCTTCCGCCCGGAACCTGTAGCTGGCCTTGCGTGCCATCTGGTGGGTGAACAGGCCCGGAAAGCCGGGATAGGGGTCCGCCTCGGCCAGGGTCTTTCCAGACAGCACCCAAAGCCGGTCGGCCCCCGGCACGAAGGCGGTGATCTCCCAGCCCTTCGCCCGCTTCTGCGGCCCGAGGACCGCGAACGGATCACCATGCCAGCCCCCGGCGATCGCCTCGGCGACGCCCCGTTCCAATGTGGTTCCGGCCATGCTTCCCCTCCCGAAAAAGCGCGTCAGAGCGCGCCCGTCACAGCGCCGAAGTCGCCTGCCAGATCTCGTCCATATAGCTGCGGATCGTGCGGTCAGACGAGAAGAACCCGCTGCGCGCCGTGTTCAGCGCCGCCATCGTCCACCAGCGGTCGGGATCGGCGTAGGCGCGGTCGACCTGCGCCTGGGCGGCATGATAGGCGGCAAAGTCGTCGGCCACGAGGAAATAGTCGTGATGCCAGACCCGGTGCACCAGACCATGATAGCGCCCCGGTTCGTCCGGCGAAAAGCGGCCTTCCGCGATCATCTGCAGCACGTCCTGCAAGGGCTGGCTGGCCTCGATCGCCTTTTTTCGAGTGATCGGGATCCTCGCGGCGCTTGGCCACTTCGTCAGCGGTCAGGCCGAAGAGGAAGAAGTTCTCGGCGCCGACTTCCTGCAGGATCTCGACATTCGCGCCGTCAAGCGTGCCGATGGTCGGCGCGCCGTTCATCATGAACTTCATGTTGCCAGTGCCTGACGCCTCTTTTCCGGCGGTCGAGATCTGCTCGGACAGGTCCGAGGCCGGGATCAGGCGTTCGGCCATGCTGACGTTGTAGTTTGCCGGATAGATGATCTTCAACAGATCGCCCGTCATGGGATCATTGTTAATAACATCCGCCACATCATTGATAAGACGAATTATTTCCTTTGCGACCGCATAGCCCGGAGCCGCCTTCCCGCCAAAGATCTTGACCCGGGGCACCCAGGCTTCTTTCGGATTGCTGCGGACCTTCTGCCAATGCGCGATCGTCTCAAGAATGTTCAGAAGCTGGCGCTTGTATTCGTGGATGCGCTTGATCTGCACGTCGAACATCGCATCCGGGCTGATCTTCAGGCCCATTTCGGCTTGCGTCCAGTTCGACAGTGCAACCTTGCTTTCCCGCTTGGCCGCCGCGAAGGCCAGGCGGAAACCGGCGTCGGCCACATGCGGCTCCAGCTCGCGCAGCCGGTCGAGGTCGGCCTCCCAGCCCGCGCCGATGGTGTCGGTGATCAGGCCGGCCAAAGGCTTGTTGGCCATCCGCAGCCAGCGGCGGGGGGTCACGCCATTGGTCTGGTTGATGATCCGTCCGGGATGCAGGCGGTGCAGTTCCGGAAAGAGGTTCTGCTTCACCAGGTCGGTATGCAGCGCCGAGACGCCGTTCACCTTGTGCGACATGATAAAGGCAAGCTCGCCCATCCGCACTTCCTGGTGCTTGACGATCCCCACATAGTGCGGCCGGTTCGGATAGGCGCGGCGGTGCCAGCTGTCGATCCTCTCGACGATCTGCATGTGGCGCGGCAGCACATTGCCAAAGGTAAAAGTTGCCCATTTTTCAAGAGCTTCTGGCAGAAGCGTGTGGTTGGTATAGCCAAGACAGGCGCGGGCAATGGTCAAAGCCTCGTCAAAACCAAGGCCGTGGTCGTCCTGCAAAAGCCGGATCAGTTCCGGCCCTGCGATGGCCGGGTGGGTGTCGTTCATCTGGATCGCGACATGCTTGGGCAGGGCGCGCAGATCGGAATGCTGCACCAGATAGCGACGCAGGATGTCTTGCAGGGCGGCCGAGGTCAGGAAGAATTCCTGCTTCAGGCGCAGCTCCTTGCCCTGATAGGTGGTGTCGTCGGGGTAAAGCACCCGGCTCAGCGTGCGCGCCAGCGTTTCCGGCTCAGCCGCAGCGGTGTAGTCACCGCGATTGAACCGCTCAAGGTCGAACTGCCCGGTCGATTTCGCACCCCAAAGCCGCAGCGTGTTGGCCCATTTGCCCTGCCAGCCGATGACGGGGGTGTCATGCGCCTCGGCAAGGACGGTTTCGCCGGGAAGCCAGATGTCGCGGCCATCGCGGGTCTCGACCGTACCCTTGAAGCCGATGACATAGGCGCTTTCGGGGCGGGCAAACTCCCACGGATGGTCCTGCGCCAGCCAGTTTTCCGGCGTCTCGACCTGACGCCCGCCTTCGAAGCGCTGGCAGAACAGCCCGTGTTCATAGCGGATGCCGTAGCCATAGGCCGGGCAGCCCAGCGTCGCCATCGATTCCATGAAACAGGCCGCAAGCCGGCCAAGTCCGCCGTTGCCAAGCGCTGCATCCGGCTCATCCCCGATCACCGCGCGCAGATCCTGGCCCACGGCGGCCATGGCGTCGCGGGCCTGTTCATAAAGGCCAAGGTTGATCGTTGCATCTTCCAGGATGCGGCCGATCAGAAACTCCATCGACAGGTAGTAGACGCGCTTGCGGTCCTCGGCCCAGGTCCGCTTGGTCGAGGCGAACCACGGCTCGACGATCCGGTCGCGGATCGCGTGGCTCAGGGCCATCCGCCAGTCATGCAGGCTTGCGTTCGGCGCGTCCTTGCCGACCGTGAAGGTCAGGTGGCGCAGAATGTCAGCCTGCAGAAGGTTCGGGGTCAGGCTCAGGTCAGTCACTTGTCTATCCAGCACGGGGCTACCTTCACGGGGTAATTTCAGCGAAGCCTAAGCGCCAATGGGCGGCGGTCAAGCGGTGATGCGGCAGGGTGCGCCCCGCATTCTGGGGCAGAGAGCGTTCAAACCGCTTTCGTGTTACCGCAAACATGTGGTTTGTCTACTAGACTTTCCACCGGAAAGCCAGATGGTTGATGCTTCCAAAGCGCTTTGGCTTCCAACTTGGGCCAACCCCCTGCTGCAAAGGCAGAAACGGGGTGGCGCTGAATTGGCGCAACCGGACGATCCGCAATCCGGCCGCAGCGACCACTTGACCTTCTTCGCACAAGAACGACCATAGGCCCCCGGCGCAAGGGAGTTTGTCCGATGACCACCCTCTCGATTCCCGACATGAGCTGCGGCCACTGCAAGGCCACGGTCGAGGCGACGCTGGCGGGTGTGCCCGGCGTGGCGGCGGTGCGGGTCGATCTTTCCACACGCAAGGTGGCGGTCGATGGTCCGGCGAATGTGCCGGCTCTTTTGGCAGCACTTGATCTGGCGGGGTATCCCGCGACGGCAAACGCCTGAGCCCGGGCGAACGCCGCCGCCCCGATCCTGGACCACAGGCGAAAACGTTCGGTCACGGCGTCCGCGAGGTCAGGAAAACCGGAACGTGATCGCCAACCTGTTGCCCGCGTCGCACAGAACGGCCATATCGTCGCAAAATCGACATCTCCCAGGCTTGTTACGGCCCAGAAGCCGCGCAAATTAAGGGAAAGGTTGATTAAAGTGCCAGCGAACGGAGCAGTTACATGGCCAACACCCCGATCAAGCCGCAGCAACAAGGCGGCACAAGCGGACAGACCCAGCAGCAGCAAGGCCAGGAGCCGTCCGACAAGCCCCAGCAGGCCGGACAGCCGATCTTCCGGGACTGGGCCTCGATCTGACGCCTGACACGGGCCGAACACCGGACCCGCCGCGTTGACATCCAGCGGGTCAGCCGCGAGGTTGGGGCCTGTCCCTTTGCTCCGGCCCTGATGATGTCCAGCCCCGTTTCATCCATCCCCAATCTCGGCCCGGCCTCGGAACTGGCGTTCGCCCGCGCCGGCATCACCTCGGCCGAAGAGATTCGCGACCTTGGCGCTGACGATTCCTATCGCCGGCTGCTGGCCTCGGGCAGCCGGCCGCATTTCATCGGCTACTATGTGCTGGTCATGGGGCTGCAGGGCCGCCCGTGGAACGATTGCAAGGGCGAGGAGAAGCAGGCGCTGCGCAAGCGGTTCGACGTGCTTTGCGCGGGCTTCAACCAGTCGGATGCCAAACGGCGGACCGATCTGGAACAGACGCTAAGCTTTCTTGGCGTGGTCGAGGCGCCACCGGCCCGGCGGTAGCTTCCCTCCGGTCGCCAGAGTGGCGGTGGTGCCCCCAGAGAGACTCGAACTCCCGACCCTCTGATTACAAATCACACTGGTTTGCGCCTGCCATCAATCGGTTAGGCGGTTCGCGGACGACGTTTGATCGGCATTTGATTGGTCGTCGGCGACCTGCAAAGGGTCATCCCACGGAACGCCATCCGGGAAGCGCCAAGCATACACCATCGAACGCAGGGCAATCACTTCGTGCAGAAGCTGGTTCGCGACTTGGATCGTTTCCTCTACCACTTGCCGCGTTGCAGGCTGCTGCATCTCGAAATACTCCCGCGCCGAACGAGGCCCTCGTGCGAAGTAGTGAGCGGCGCCAATCTGCCCCTCCCCTTCCCAGTAGAAGGCTCCGTGGGCAGCGAGGTTGCGGGTCTCAAGACCCTGCTCGACTTGGTCAGCTAGGACTTGGATGCGGTCAGCTATCCAGCCTGGGCAGAATGATGCACTAGCGCGGAAGCGATTGAGCAGATTGGTGGTAGAAAGCTTGATCGCCACAAACTGCCGATGTGCCTCCACACTGTGCACGTCGATCCCCTCGGCGTGCATCGTGGTTTGCCAGACGGCAAGCTCAATATGCGCGGCAGTCTGCATGTAGGTGCCGAGGTCGAGCAAGAACTGCGGTGGCAGCATCCATTCAACGATAGTCCGCACCGGATCACCTTTTATGCAATTGCTGCAAGATCATAGCAACGCAAACGGTGAGTTGAAAGATGGTGCCCCCACGACGACTCGAACGCCGGACCCCCTGATTACAAGTCAGGTGCTCTACCAACTGAGCTATAAGGGCACTCGGGGATCGAATAGCGCCACTTCGCGGATCAGGCAAGCCCCTCTTGCCGATTTGCGCGTGCCAGA
>JANOER010000015.1:0-6426 GCA_031441285.1 Rhodobacterales bacterium | reverse complement strand
GGTCGCCGTGGCGCCGGGAACGGTCGCCTCGGCCCCGGCGATCAGGGCGCTGACGGAAAGGGGAGTGCCCTTGGGGGTAACAGTCAGATGCTCGTCTCCCCGGCCTTGCAGTGCTGCGATCCAGAGCATGATCAGGCCGGTGATCGCCAGCATCATCAGGAACGGGATGGTGTAAAGGGCTGCGTAGAAGTGCCAGCGCCAGACAAGGGCATATAGCCGGTTTGGAGTGCGGAGCGTGGTCGTCATGGGGAAACCTTCAAAATAGCGTGCAAATGCGCGGGCGTCTGGCCAGCGCGCGGCGTTCGGAAGGCGGAGTCGGACGGAAGGAGGGACGCCGCCGGTCAGGCGACGGGCGGGCCTTGCGGGCTGTGGCCCGGGTCGCGGATCGTGCGGGAGGCAAGGCGGTCACGCGGCGCGATGACATCGGCCTGAAACGCCAGCTCCAGATCAATCACGACGCCGGCGAGGGGCGGCAAGTCGGCACTGGCAGCGACCTGGCAGGCCGCGCAATGCCCGGAGCCAGACCGCGCGCCATCCGGCCCGTCGCCGCAGAAATCCGCGGCCCCGGCACCATTGGCCAGCGCGAAGGCCAGCGCTGCGTCCTGATCCGATGGCATGCGGTGAGCAAAGCCGGTCGCGGTCAGCGCAACCGCGAGAACCACCAGCAGCACCGCACGGTGCAGGGACATGAGGGCATGGGCCAGCATAGCCTTGGTTATGCGCAAACCGGCGGCAGCGTCAATCGGCCAGAACCGCACGGGGACATTTGCCGATTGCGCGACCGGCGGACTTTGGCGGATGCTGAAGCTTGCTGCCCCTGCCCCTGCAACGGATGACCACCATGACCGCCCCGGTTGCCGTCTTTGACGGCCACAACGACATCGTGCTGAAGATTGCCTCTGCCGGCCGCGCGCGCGACGCACTTTGGCTGGACGGCAAGGGCGCAAGCCATCTCGACCTGCCGCGAATGCAGGCGGCGGGCTTTGCCGGCGGGATGTTCGCGGTCTACATCCCGTCGCCCCGGGCGCCGGACCTGAAGGCGCTGGAGCGGCTGATGGACACGCCGCCCTATGATCTGCCGTTGCCGGACCTGATCGACCACCGCGCCGCACAGCCGGTCGCGGTCGCGATGCTGGGCCATCTTCTGTGGATGGAGCGGGTTTCAGGGGGCCGGTTCCGCTGGTGCCGGACCGCCGCCGAAATCCGCGCGGCGATGGCAGCGGGCGTGATCGCCGGGGTGATCCACTTCGAGGGGGCCGAGCCGATCGGCCCCGATCTGGATGCGCTTCACCTCTTTCACGCCATGGGGCTGCGGTCGCTAGGCCCGGTCTGGAGCCGCCCGACCATCTTTGGCCATGGCGTGCCGTTCCGGTTTCCGTCCTCGCCCGACACCGGGCCGGGGCTGACCGAAGCGGGCAAGGCGCTGGTGCAAGAGTGCAACCGGCTGCGGATCATGCTGGATCTCAGCCACCTGAACGAGGCGGGGTTCTGGGACGTGGCCCGGCTTAGCGACGCGCCGCTGGTCGCCACACATTCGAACGCCCATGCCGTGACGCCCTCCAGCCGCAACCTGACCGACCGGCAACTGGCGGCAATCGCCGAAACAGGCGGGGTGGCCGGGTTGAACCTTGCCACGGTGTTCCTGCGGCCCGACGGCCGGGAAAACCCCGACATGACGCTGGACCCGGTCAAGCGCCACATCGGCCACATGCTGGAGCACGCCGGCGAGGATCATGTCGCGATCGGGTCGGATTTCGACGGGGCAACCGTGCCGCGCGACATCGGCGGCGTGCAGGGCCTGCCGGTGCTGATCCGGGCCATGCGCGACATGGGGCTGGGCGAGGCGCTGGTCGGCAAGATCGCCCATGGCAACTGGCTGCGCGTGCTGGAGCGGACATGGGGAAGCTGACTTGGGGGCAACTGATTTGGGGGGCAACTGACTTGGGGGGGCATGAGCCGCGCCTCTCAGGCCGGATCGCGGATCGCCCCGGCTTCGCGCAGCACTTCGGCCAGCGCGTGATAGCGGTCGGACAAAGGGTTGCTTTGCCGCCAGACCAGCCCGATCGTCCGGGTCGGTCGCGGTGCCGGCAGCCGGTCAAGCAGCACCGCGGCTGACCGGCTTTCGACCGGGGCGGCCATCTCGGGGACAAGGGTCACGCCAAGGCCAGCCGCCACCATCTGGACCAGCGTCGACAGCGACGAGCCCTCCATGATCTCGCCCTTCGGGATGCGGGGCAGCTTGCAGACACTGATCGCCTGATCGCGGAAGCAATGGCCTTCTTCCAGCAAGAGAAGCGGCATCAACCGCAGCTCGTCCAGTGTCGGCGCGGGCCGGTCTGCCTGCGACAGAGGGCGGACGACGAGGAACTCCTCGTCAAAAAGCGGATGCTCGACCAGCGACGGTTCGGACACCGGCAGGGCGACAAGGGCAAGGTCCAGCCGCCCCTCGGTCAGGTCGCGGACCAGCTTTTGCGTCACCGCCTCACGCGGGCGCAGCTCGATGCCGGGGAAGCGCTGGCCGAAATGCCGGATCAGCCCCGGCAACACATAGGGCGCGACGGTCGGGATGATCCCAAGCCGCAGGCGCCCAGCGAGAGGGCCGGTCGCGGCCTCGCCCAGGGCGGCCAGTTCGTCCACCGACCGCAGGATGTCACCGGCACGCTGCGCCACCGCCTCGCCCAGTGCGGTCAGGCGGATCTGGCGGTGCGCGCGCTCCACCAGCGGGGCGCCAAGGATGGATTCCAGCTCTTTGATCTGCAGCGAAAGTGCGGGTTGCGAGATCGCCGAAGCCTCGGCCGCGCGGCCGAAATGGCGGTGACGGTCCAGAGCCTCGAAATAGCGCAGATGCTTCAGGGTCAGTTTTGTCATTTGCTCAGCATATCGCAGTGATTGGAAAATGAAAATTCAGGTTATCGGTTGGCCGTGATACGAAAGCTCAGCAGCCAGACCGGACCCCAGGACGCGCTTTCCATTCCGGAAAGGCGTCCGCGTGGTCTGATCGTCATGAAGCCACGGACAAGGAGAGCACTATGGACGGCAACGATACCGGACGCGCGGGCAAATGCCCGGTGATGCACGGCGCGATCACCACCACCGAGTCGACGGTGATGGACTGGTGGCCGAAGTCGCTGAACCTTGACATCCTGCACCAGCATGACAGCAAGGTTAACCCCTTGGCTGGGTTCAGCTATCAGGACGAGGTCACCAAGCTGGACTTCGATGTGCTGAAGCGCGACCTGACCGCGCTGATGACCGACAGCCAGGACTGGTGGCCGGCCGACTGGGGCCATTACGGCGGGCTTTTCATCCGCATGTCCTGGCATGCCGCCGGCACCTACCGGATGGCCGATGGCCGCGGCGGGGCCGGCACCGGCAACCACCGCTTTGCCCCCCTGAACAGCTGGCCGGACAACGCCAACCTTGACAAAGCCCGCCGCCTGCTGTGGCCGATCAAGAAGAAATACGGCAACCGCCTGTCCTGGGCCGACCTGATGGTGCTGGCCGGAACGGTCGCCTACGAATCGATGGGACTGCAGACCTTCGGCTTCGGCTTCGGGCGCGAGGATATCTGGCATCCCGAGAAGGACACCTGGTGGGGGTCCGAAAAGGAATGGCTGACCGACCAGCGCTATCCGACCAAGGAGGACCGCACCAGCCTTGAGAACCCGCTGGCCGCTGTGGTGATGGGCCTCATCTACGTCAACCCGCAGGGCGTGGACGGCAAGCCGGACCCGCTTCGCACCGCGATGGACGTGCGCGAAACCTTTGCCCGCATGGCGATGGACGACGAGGAGACGGTGGCCCTGACCGCCGGCGGCCACACCGTCGGCAAGGCGCATGGCAACAACAACGCCGCTCTGATCGGGCCGGAACCGGAAGGCGCAGCCCTCGACGAAGCCGGTCTGGGCTGGAACGTCCACGCCGCGCGCTCGGTTGGCCGGGACACGATCACCAGCGGCCTTGAAGGCGCCTGGACCACTCACCCGACGAAATGGGACGGCGGGTATTTCGATCTTCTTCTAAACCACGACTGGGAGTTGGTGAAATCCCCTGCCGGTGCCTTCCAGTGGCAACCGATCAACATCGCCGAAAAGGACATGCCGGTTGACGTCGAAGATCCCGGCATCCGCGTGATGCCGATGATGACCGACGCCGACATGGCGATGAAGATGGACCCGGCCTACCGGGCGATCTCTGAGCGGTTCGCCAAGGATCATGCGGCGTTCTCAGACGCCTTCGCCCGCGCCTGGTTCAAGCTGACCCATCGCGACATGGGGCCGAAGGTGCGCTACCTTGGCCCCTGGGTGCCACAGGAAGACCTGATCTGGCAGGACACAGTGCCCGCTGGCAGCACGACCTGGGACGTATCGGCGGCAAAGGCGAAGATCGAGGTTTCGGGACTGTCGGTGCAGGACATGGTTGCAACGGCCTGGGACAGCGCCCGGACCTTCCGCGGGTCGGACAAGCGCGGCGGGGCCAATGGCGCGCGCATCCGGCTGGCGCCGCAGAAGGACTGGGAGGGCAACGAGCCTGTCCGCCTAGCCCGGGTGCTGTCGGTGCTGGAGCCGATCGCCAAGGCAGCGGGGGCATCGGTGGCCGACGTGATCGTGCTGGCGGGGAATGTCGGCGTGGAACTGGCGGCGCGGGCGGGCGGGGTCGAGGTGGCAGTGCCCTTCCATCCCGGACGCGGTGATGCAACCGATGCCGGCACGGATGCGGCAAGCTTTGCGGTTCTGGAACCTCTGGCCGACGGCTTTCGCAACTGGATGAAGCAGGACTACGCGGTGACCGCCGAAGAGCTGCTTCTGGACCGCGCCCAGCTGATGGGTCTGACCGCCCCCGAGATGACCTGCCTTCTGGGCGGCATGCGGGCGATCGGGGCGAACCATGGCGGGACGGCTCATGGTGTGTTCACCGACCGCGCCGGGGCCTTGACCACGGACTTCTTCTCCGGCCTGACCGACATGGCGTTCAAATGGGTCCCGAAGGCCGAGAACCTTTACGCCCTGACCAACCGCAAGACCGGGGCCGAGACGTGGACGGCCACACGGGCCGATCTGGTGTTCGGGTCAAACTCGGTCCTGCGGGCCTATGCCGAAGTCTATGCCCAGGATGACAACCGGGCGAAATTCGTGGCCGATTTCGTTGCGGCATGGGTCAAGGTGATGGAGGCCGACCGGTTCGATATGCAGGCCTGAAGCCGCAGATCAAAAGCGACGGCCCGGGATTTGCGTCCCGGGCCGTTTGCATGTCATGGCAACTGACTGGTCAGTCCGAACCGGCGAATATCGCGCCGGTCTGGGCCGAGATCATGTCCTTCGGTGCGAAGACCACGACCAGCACGCCCACATAGACGGCAAGAAACAACAGCACGGAAGCATAGGTTCTGATCGGTTTCGCGCGCGATGGCAGGGCCTGGCGCGAGGGCAGAACTTGGGTCATCTCGGGCTCCTCTGAGGTGGCAGCGACTCGGGTCCGACGCCGGTACGATAGCACTGCTTGCAGAAGTGCTGCTCCCGCAGTTTTGGGCTTGGGCGGAATTTCCTCCCGCCATTCGGCATTTCTGGCGAAAAACCGCTTGCTCAAGCGGCGTTTCTGCACCTGCGAAGGGAAGATGTCGTTGCTGCGGCATGACGGTCCGGCCCGGTCGCGGCGCGCGGCAAGTGCCGGTCGGTTGCTGTCGGTCAGGCGCGCAGGCCCGAGAACCGCGCCTGCCAGTCGGCGCGCTCTTCGTCGGTGATCTTGCGAAACAGGTTCTCGGGAACCGAAAAGCTGTGTTCGGCGGGCAAAGTCCGCATCGCGGCGGAGATGTCGTCCGGCCAGGTCCGGTCGTCGGTGCCCAAGGCCTTCAGCATGCTGTCCGCTGCATCGGGAATGAACGGCGCGGACAGGATCGCGTAGACCCGGATCAGGTTCAGCGCCAGGCGGACGATGGCCTGCGCCTGTTCGGGATCGGCCTTGACCACTGACCAGGGCGCTGCCTGCTGCAGGTATTCGTTGCCGATCACCCAGATCGCGCGCAGCTCGGCCGCCGCCTTGCGGACCTCCATCTCCTGCATCAGGCGGGAGTAGTCGGCGATCCGGGCGCCAAGGTCGGCGATCAGCGCGGTCTCGAGCGGGCCAAAGCTGCCGCCGGCGGGGATTTCGGTGCCGAACTTCGCCACCGCAAACTTGGTCACCCGGCTGACAAGGTTGCCAAGAACGTCGGCCAGATCCTTGTTCACGGCAGTCTGGAAGTTTTCCCAGGTGAACTCGCTGTCACTGGATTCAGGCGCATGGGACAATAGCCACCAGCGCCAGTAGTCGGCGGGCAGGATCGACAGGGCCTGATCCATGAACACGCCCCGGCCCTGGCTGGTCGAGAACTGGCCGCCGTCATAGTTCAGGTAGTTGAAGGATTTCAGGTAATCGACCAGTTTCCACGGC
>JANOER010000014.1:0-8619 GCA_031441285.1 Rhodobacterales bacterium | reverse complement strand
GGCCGAAGGGCCGCAACGTGGTGATCGACAAGTCGTTCGGTGCCCCGCGCATCACCAAGGACGGTGTGACGGTCGCCAAGGAAATCGAACTGGCCGACAAGTTCGAGAACATGGGCGCGCAGATGGTGAAGGAAGTCGCTTCCCGCACCAATGATGAGGCCGGCGACGGCACCACCACCGCGACTGTGCTTGCCCAGGCGATCATCAAGGAAGGCATGAAGGCTGTTGCCGCCGGCATGAACCCGATGGACCTCAAGCGCGGGATCGACCTGGCCACGACCAACGTCGTCGCCGCGATCAAGGCGATGGCACGCCCCGTGAAGGACAGCGCCGAAGTGGCGCAGGTCGGCACGATCAGCGCCAACGGCGAATCGGAAATCGGCCGTCAGATCGCGGAAGCGATGCAGAAGGTCGGCAACGAGGGTGTGATCACCGTCGAAGAGAACAAGGGCCTTGAGACGGAAACCACCGTCGTCGAGGGCATGCAGTTCGACCGGGGCTACCTGTCGCCCTACTTCGTCACCAACGCCGACAAGATGATTGCCGAGCTCGAGGATGCCTACATCCTCTTGCACGAAAAGAAGCTGTCGTCGCTGCAGCCGATGGTGCCGCTGCTGGAGGCTGTCATCCAGTCGCAGCGTCCGCTGATCATCGTCGCTGAAGACGTCGAAGGCGAGGCTCTGGCCACGCTGGTCGTCAACAAGCTGCGCGGCGGGTTGAAGATCGCAGCCGTGAAGGCTCCGGGCTTTGGCGACCGGCGCAAGGCCATGCTGCAGGACATCGCCATTCTGACCGGTGGTCAGGTGATCAGCGACGATCTGGGCATGAAGCTGGAAAGCGTCACGCTGGACATGCTGGGCAGCGCCAAGAAGGTGATCATCAAGAAGGATGACACCACCATCATCGACGGCGCAGGCGTGAAAGCCGAGATCGAAGCCCGGGTCAGCCAGATCCGCGCGCAGATCGAGGAAACCACGTCGGATTACGACCGTGAAAAGCTGCAGGAGCGCGTGGCCAAGCTGGCCGGCGGTGTTGCGGTGATCAAGGTCGGCGGCATGACCGAAGTGGAAGTCAAAGAGCGCAAGGACCGCGTTGACGACGCCCTGAACGCGACCCGTGCGGCCGTGCAGGAAGGTGTCATCGTCGGGGGTGGCGTCGCTTTGGTTCAGGCGGCCAAGGGGCTTGACGGTCTAAAGGGTGCCAACAGCGATCAGGACGCCGGCATCGCCATCGTCCGCCGCGCGCTGGAAGCGCCGCTGCGCCAGATCGCCGAGAATGCCGGTGTGGACGGGGCTGTTGTCGCGGGCAAGATCCGCGAATCGAACGACAAGAACTTTGGCTTCAACGCGCAGACCGAAGAATATGGCGACATGTTCGCGTTCGGCGTGATCGATCCGGCCAAAGTGACCCGCACCGCGCTGGAAGATGCGGCGTCGATCGCGTCGCTTCTGATCACCACCGAAGCGATGATCGCCGACCGTCCCGAGCCGAAAGGTGCGCCCTCTATGCCGGGCGGCGGCGGCATGGGCGGGATGGACTTCTGATCCATCTCGGCCTCAGAACAGGAAAGGGCGCCTTCGGGCGCCCTTTTCGTTTGCAGGTTGCAAGGGTGCGACATTGCGCCCCATGCTGGCGGCCATGCGCCTGTTCCTGCTGACCGCCCTGACCATGCTGGCTTTCGCCGCCAATTCGGTGCTGAACCGGTGGGCGGTCGGGCCGGGGCACATCGGCGCGGTCGAATTCGCGGCGGTCCGGCTGCTGGCAGGGGCGGTGGTGCTGGCCCTTGTCGTGGTCTGGCGGAGGGGCGGGCTGGCCTGGCCCGGACGGCGGGGGCGGGCGACGGGCGTGCTTGGTCTTTCGACCTACCTGATCGGGTTTTCGCTGGCCTACCGGGGTCTGGATGCCGGGACCGGGGCGCTGGGCGGTGTCGGTTTGGGGGAGGTCAGGATGTTGGCGGGGGCGGTGGTGTCGCAGGAAGCCGTGCCCGGGCGACGCTGGGCCGGAGCAGGGCTGGCCCTTGCCGGACTTGCGCTGACCGCAGCGCCGGGCGGGTCCGGGCTTGCCTTGCTGCCACTGGCGCTGATGGCGGGCGCAGGCATCGGGTGGGGCATCTATTCGCTAGCAGGACGCGACGCGGCCGACCCCCTGACGGCGACGGCGTGGAACTTTCTGTTGGCGCTGCCGCTGGTCCTGCCGCTGGCGCTGATCGCGGGTGCAACGCGGCCGGATGCGCTTGGAGCCGGGCTGGCCGTGGTGTCGGGGGCGGTGACCTCGGGTCTGGGCTATGCGCTTTGGTATGCGATCCTGCCCCGGCTGGGCGCGGCGCGGGCTGCGGTGGCGCAACTGACCGTGCCGGTGATCGCGGCACTGGGCGGGGCGGCGCTTCTGGCCGAGGATCCCGGTCTGCGGTTCTGGCTGGCGGCGGGGCTGGTCCTTGGCGGCGTGGCGCTGGCCAGCCTTCCCGGTCAGAGCGGCTTTACCAGACGGTGAAGGGTGTGGCCGGTGGCGGGGTCGGTTCCGGACCGGCCGGTCGCGGCAAAGCCTTCGCGTTCCCAGAACGCCCGGCCCCTTGGGTTGGCCTCAAGGACGGCAAGAAACAGCGCCGTTGCCCGGCGCGCCCGGGAAAGCGCCTCGGCCTTCGCCAGCAAGCCGCGCCCGTGGCCCAGCCCTTGCGCCCAGGGCCCAAGCAGCATCAGGCCAAGATAGGCGTCGCCCGGTTCGGGAAAGCCGAAAGAGACCTCGGCCACGCCGGACAGCCGGTTGTCGAGAAAGAGACCCAGCCGGTGGCTTTGGGCCGGATCACAGCCCGGAGGGCAGTCGGTGAAGAACTCGGCGGCCTGCCGGTCGGGGTCAAGCGCGCCTTCGGCGAGATACCAATAGTCCGGCGCGTCGCGGTAGAACTGCGCGACGAGCGGGGCCTCGGCGGGGGCAAGTTCACGGATCCGCATGGGCGATCCGGATCACCGCGACGGTGATCGTCCCGGCGGGGCGCGGCCAGGTGACGCTGTCGCCGACCCGCGCGCCCATCAGCGCACGGGCAAGCGGCGAGGTCGGGGCGATGCGGTGGCGGGTGGCGTCGGCCTCGTCCTCGCCGGTGATCTGGTAGGTGGTTTGCCGGCCCTGACCGTCGGCCACCGTGACGGCAAGGCCGAAGGCGACCTCGGTCAGGTCATGGGCGGCGGGGTCGATCACCACGGCGGCCTTGAGCCGGGCCTCAAGCCAGCGGATGTCGCGTTCGGCGGCAGCTTCCGGCAGCTTGTCCAGCCTCTCGGTCCGGGCCTTCAGCACGCCCAATTCGGCCTGGCGCCGGACGAGGCGGGTCGTCAGGGCAGCATGGCCGCGCGGGGTGACGAAGTTCGGCCCCGGCGGTACCGGCAGCTCTGGCAGGTCGGGCCGGTCATTCCCGGCATCCTCGTTGACAAAGGCGCGGCTCATTTAAGGATGATCTCGAGCGGGTCGTAATACGCTGCCCCGCTGCCCCAGGCGATGTCCGGAAGGCTGTCCGGCTTATAGCGGAAGCGTCCCGAAGCAAGGTCGGCCCGCGCAAAGAAGCGCCGGTCGGTGACGACGCCTTCGGGGTCGGTCCAGGCCGGGTCCAGTGCGCCGCCCAAGACCGTGCAGCGAAAGAAGATGTCGATCTGGTGAAAGCCGGTGTCGGGATCGTGGAATTCGTTCACGAGGGCCGGCGCTCCGACGGCTATCGCAAGGCCGGTTTCCTCCATCACCTCGCGGGCAAGGTTTTCCGGCAGCGACTGACCGGCCTTGCAGCCGCCGCCGGGCGCGCACCAAAGACCAAGCCGGCCGCCGGGGTAGGCGTTGACCAACAAAAGCCGATCCTGATGCAGGATCAGGGCGCGGGCGGCAAGGCGGGGGCGGAACTTGGCCGGGGTCATGGTGCAAAGCCTGTGACGCAGCGTCGGATTTGTCCAGCGTCGGAACTTCCGGTCTTGCCCCGGCGTCAGTGGCGGCCGACAGTTGAGGGATGTGGCTGACCGGACGCCTTGCCCACTTCCTGCCCGCCGCGCCCGAGACCGGATCCGGTGCGGGCGCGACGGATGGTGACGTCGTGGTGCTTTTGCACGGTTTGGCGCGCACGGATGCGTCGCTTGCCCCGATGGCGATGGCGGTCAAGGCGGCAGGCTACCGGGTGCTGAACTGGTCCTACCCCTCGACCAGGGCCTCACCCGAGGAACTGGTGGCATCAGTGGCGCAGGCCGAGGCTGAAGTCGGTCCTGGACGGGTCCATTTCGTGACCCATTCGATGGGCGGGATCCTTCTGCGCGACTGGCTGACGCGGCAGCGCCCCGCCGAGATGGGGCGGGTGGTGATGCTGGCCCCGCCGAACCACGGGTCGGAACTGGTGGACAGGCTGGGTGACAACCCGGTCTTCGCCTGGGTGCACGGTGCGGCGGGCAAAAGCCTTGGCACCGGTCCGGACAGCTGGCCAAACAGCCTGCCAGGTGCTGACTACCCCCTTGGGATCATTGCAGGAACCCTGTCGTTGAACCCGGTCACGAACGCGATCCTGCCGGGGCCGAACGATGGCAAGGTGACCGTTGCCAGCACCAGGCTGGAGGGCATGGCCGACCATCTGGTGCTGCCGGTGACGCATACCTTCATGATGATCAACCCGCTGGTCATTGGCCAGGTCCTGGCCTTCCTGCGCGACGGGCGGTTTGACCCCGGCCTGACACTGACCGGGATGGTGAAGGACACGTTGCAGTCGCTGCAACCGGGCTAGGCCGGCCTAGCCCCGCCCGGCCGGGGCGGCGACATGGTTCACATGCCCCATCTTGCGACCGGGGCGCGCGTCGCCCTTGCCGTAAAGGTGCACCGCCGCGTTGCGCGCCTGCAACAGGGCCGGAAGCCGCTGGATGTCGTCGCCGATCAGGTTCTCCATCATCACATCGGCATGGCGGCCGCCATCGCCAAGGGGCAGACCGGCGATGGCCCGGATGTGCTGTTCGAACTGGTCGACGCTGCACCCCTGTTGCGTCCAGTGCCCCGAGTTGTGGACGCGCGGGGCGATCTCGTTGACCAGAAGTCCCTGCGGCGTGACGAAAAGCTCGACCCCCATCACCCCGACGTAGTCCAGCGCGTTCAGGATCCGGGCGGCCAGCAACACCGCGTCAGACCTTTGGGCGGGCGACAGGCGGGACGGCACGGTTGTCCGGCGCAGGATGCCGCTTTCGTGGACATTCTCGCCGGGGTCATAGGCCGCGACCGACCCGTCCAGCCCGCGCGCGGCGATGACCGACACCTCGCGGTCGAAGGCGACGAAGCCCTCCAGCACGGACGGCGCACCGGACATGGCCGCCCAGGCGGCAGGGATGTCGGCGACAGCCGTCAGCTTGACCTGTCCTTTGCCGTCATAGCCAAGCCGGGTGGTCTTGAGGATCGCCGGCAGGCCAAGCCGCGCCGCGGCGGCAGCGAGGTCGGCGTCCGAGTTCACCGCAGCCCAGGGTGCCGTCGCCAGGCCACGGCCGTTGAGGAAGGTCTTTTCGCTGATCCGGTCCTGGCTGATCGCCAGAGCCTTGCGGTTCGGGCGGATTGGCCTCAGCGATTCCAGCAGGTCAAGCGCAGAGGTCGGCACGTTCTCGAATTCGTAGGTGATGACATCGACCGAGGCGGCAAAGGCGCGCAGGGCGGCCGTGTCCTCATAGGGCGCGGTCGTCACCGCGTAGGCAACATCGGCAGCCGGGGCGGCCCCCGGTTCGTAGATGTGACAGCGGTAGCCAAGGCGGCTGGCTGCGACCGACAGCATCCGGCCAAGCTGACCGCCGCCAAGAATGCCGATCACCGCGCCCGGTGGCAGCGCGTCAGACATCTTGCGGCTCCTCGGGGATCGAGGCCGACAGGGCAGCGCGCCAGGCGTCAAGGCGGCGGGCAAGCGCGTCGTCGGTCAGCGCAAGGATGCCTGCGGCCATCAGGCCCGCGTTGGCCGCCCCGCCGATCGCCATGGTGGCGACGGGATAGCCCTTCGGCATCTGCAGGATGGAATAAAGCGAATCGACCCCCGCCAGCGCGCGCGTCTGCACCGGCACGCCGATCACCGGCAGGCGGGTCTTGGAGGCCATCATGCCCGGAAGATGCGCCGCCCCGCCCGCGCCCGCGATGATGACCTTCAGGCCACGCGATACGGCGGTCTTGCCATAGTCCCAGAGCCGGTCAGGAGTGCGGTGGGCGCTGACGATCTTCGTCTCATGCGGGATGCCCAGTTCCTCAAGGATCAGGGCTGCGTCCTTCATGGTCGGCCAGTCGCTTTGCGACCCCATGATGATCCCGACGTGAACGGACATGCGCGCCTCCGGTGCTGGTGAGGCGCGCTTACCGTGGACTGCGCGAAGGGGCAAGCGTCAGGCGATGATGTCGGGGATCAGTTGATCCTCGATCTTCACCATATGGTCCTTGAGCGACAGTTTCCGCTTCTTCAGCCGCCGCAGCGTCAGCTGGTCGGGCCTGCCGGTTTCCTCCAGCGCATGGATGGCCTGGTCAAGGTCGCGGTGTTCGCGGCGCATGACCTCAAGCCTGATCCGGAGCATTTCTTCGAAACTGAGTTCGCAAGGCGCGTTCATGGTCACCGACTCGGGTCCTGTCTTTTGCGCAAGATACAGGAAAGCAGTGCGCGAGGGGGAAGGTTTATGCGCTATTCGCCGCATCATTTGTGCAAAGGGGGCCGGCGAAGCGGCCTTGCGGCGCGGTGGATGCAGACCCATATTACAAGGGTTCGGCGCCCGACATGGGGCCGTGCATGCCTGTCGCTTGACCCAAGGACATGACGCAATGACGAAACTGAGCTTCGGGGCCCACCCGTATCTTCTGGGGTTCGAACAGCTGGAACGGCTGGTCGAACGCACCGCGAAATCCGGGGCCGAGGGCTATCCCCCTTTCAACATCGAGGCGGTGGCCGAGAACGCCTATCGCATCACGCTGGCCGTCGCGGGGTTCCGCGAGGAAGACCTGTCGATCACGGTCGAGGACCGCCAGCTGGTGGTGCGCGGCCGTCAGGGCGAGGATACCGGCGACCGGGTGTTCCTGCACCGCGGCATCGCCGCGCGGGCGTTCCAGCGGTCGTTTGTCCTGGCTGATGGGGTCGAGGTTGCAGGTGCGGCGATGGAGCACGGGCTGTTGCACGTCGATCTGCGCCGCCAGGTTCCCGATGTGGTGGTGCAGACCATCCGCATCGGCAAAGTGGAAGGAGGCCGGAAATGAACACGCCTTTCAACGGGTTGCCGCAGGGCTCCAACCGGATCGTCTATGTGCGCGAGGTCGCGGTCGAGGACCTGCCCGACGAGGTGCAGGTGCAGATGGCCGGCCTGTCGGTGATCTGGTCAGTCCATGGCGCAGACGGACGGCAACTGGCGCTGGTCGCGGACCGCAAGATGGCCTTCCACCTGGCACGCGAGCATGACTTCACCCCGGTGAGCGTGCATTAGTACCATTCCGCCTGACTGGTCCGGCGCAAATTTTTCTGGACAGGTGTCGCCGAAATCCCGCAGCCTTGACGGGCAAGTTCGCTTGAAAAGGTGTGATGGTGGCCGAGCGCGATGGATATTCCGGACTTCAGATTGCGCTTCACTGGGGCATAGCGATCCTGATCCCGCTGGCCTGGCTGTCGAGCGGCGGGGCGAATGAGGCCTTGGACGCGATCGAGAAAGGGGCTGCTGCACCGGGATTTGTGCCACATGTCGCCTTTGGGCTGTCAATCCTTGCGCTGGTGGTAGTGCGGCTGGCGGTCCGGCTGAAGCGCGGTGTCCCTGCGGCGCCGGGCAGTCCGGGCAGCCTGCAGGTCCGGGCTGCCGACTGGGGGCATCGGCTGATCTATCTCTTGATGATCGCGGTGCCAATGGGCGGCATGAGCATCTGGTTCGGCGGCATGGACAACGGTGCCATCCACGGGCTTTTCGCCAATGTGCTGATGGTCGTGGTCTTGTGCCACGCGCTGGTGGCGATCTACCATCACGCGGTGCTGAAAGACGGGCTGATCCGCCGGATGATGAAGTCGGAATAGGTGGGGTGTCAGCCCTTGATCAGGCCCATCTGCTCCAGCTTCAGAAGCACCTGATGCGCGCAGTGGTCGACATCGACGTTTTCGGTATCCACCACCAGTTCGGCATGGGTCGGAGCTTCGTAGGGGTCTGAAATCCCGGTGAATTCCTTGATCTTCCCCTCGCGCGCCAGCTTGTACAGGCCCTTGCGGTCGCGGCGTTCACATTCCTCGATCGAGGTCGCGACATGGGTTTCGATGAAGGCACCGAAGGCTTCAATCATCTCGCGCACGGCGCGGCGGGTCGCGGTGTAGGGGGCGATCGGCGCGCAGATCGCGATGCCGCCGTTCTTGGTGATCTCGGAGGCGACATAGCCGATCCGCTTGATGTTGATGTCGCGGTGCTCTTTGGAAAAACCAAGCTCGGACGACAGGTGCTTGCGCACCACATCGCCGTCCAGAAGCGTGACCGGGCGGCCGCCCATCTCCATCAGCTTGACCATCAGGGCATTGGCGATGGTGGATTTGCCTGACCCCGACAGGCCGGTGAAAAACACGGTGAAGCCCTGCTTCGACCGCGCGGGGCTGGTCTTGCGCAGTTCCGACACCACGGCGGGGAAGCTGAACCATTC
>JANOER010000013.1:0-5114 GCA_031441285.1 Rhodobacterales bacterium | reverse complement strand
CGCTGCCCGAGCTGAAATCAGGCGCCGCCTGGCTTGCCTCCGCGACGCCGGAGGAGGTGGCTGAGTTCCTGGGCACATTGGGGGAGAATGCGCTTCTGGCGCTGCCCTGGGTGTTCGAGTTCTGGGCATTGCCGCATCAGGTGCCGCCGCGTGGCGCCTGGAAGACCTGGGTGATCATGGGCGGGCGGGGCGCGGGCAAGACCCGGGCCGGGTCGGAATGGGTGCGCGCGCAGGTCGAAGGTGCGCGGCCGGAGGATCGCGGAACGGCGATGCGGGTGGCCTTGGTCGGCGAGACGGTGGACCAGGTGCGCGAGGTGATGATTTTCGGCGAAAGCGGGATCCTTGCCTGTTCGCCGCCTGACCGGCGTCCCGAATGGCAAGCGACGCGCCAGCGGCTGTTGTGGCCGAACGGGGCGGTGGCACAGGTCTTTTCGGCGCATGATCCCGAGGCGATGCGGGGGCCACAGTTCGACGCGGCCTGGGCGGACGAGCTGGGCAAGTGGAAGAAGGGCGCCGAGGCCTGGGACCAGTTGCAGTTCGCCCTGCGCCTGGGCCAGAATCCGCGGCAGGTGGTGACGACGACTCCGCGCAATGTGGGCGTGCTGAAGGCGATCCTCAAGAACCCGTCGACGGTTGCCACCCATGCTCCGACCGAGGCGAACCGGGCCTTCCTGGCCGAAAGCTTTCTGGCCGAGGTGCAGGCACGCTATGGCGGGACGCGGCTTGGCCGCCAGGAACTGGAGGGCGTGCTGGTCGAGGACGAGGAAGGCGCGCTGTGGACCGCGGCCTTGCTGGAACGGGCGCAGGTGAGCGCGTTGCCAGCGTTCAGCCGGATCGTGGTGGCGGTGGATCCGCCGGTCACGGCAACAAAGCAAAGCGACGAATGCGGGATCGTGGTTGTCGGCGCGGACACGCGCGGCGATCCGAAGGACTGGCGGGCGGTCGTGCTTGAGGATGCCACCATCAAGGGGGCGTCGCCGGAAGGCTGGGCTCGTGCGGCGCTGGCCGCGATGGAGCGGCATGGGGCGGACCGGATGGTTGCCGAGGTCAACCAGGGCGGGGATCTGGTGGAGCGTGTTGTGCGGATGATCGACCCTCAGGTGCCATTCCGGGCCGTACATGCGACCAGATCGAAAATGCTGCGGGCCGAGCCGGTGGCAGCGCTGTATGAGCAGGGACGGGTCGGGCATGTCCGGGGACTTGGCGCGCTGGAAGACCAGATGTGCCAGATGGCGGTCACTGGCTGGCGGGGCAGGGGGTCACCCGACCGGCTGGATGCACTGGTCTGGGCCTTGACCGAACTGATGGTGGACCCGGCAGGCCGGTCCGCGCGACCCACCGTACGGTCGCTTTAGGGTTTCGAAGCCCGAGGCAGCGATACTTGCAAACCAAGGAAGCCCTGCGGGGCGAAAGGCCCAGCCCAAGCGGGCGGGGGCACGTCGGGCCTGTGCCCAGGGGTTCAAAGGAGCGCGGAATGGTGTTCGATTTTCTGAGGAAGCCCGCAGCCGAGGCAGCGCCGGTCGAGCGCAAGGCCAGCGCCGTGGGGCGCGTCGTGACCTGGGGATCCGGGGGGCGCGTCGCCTGGAGCCCGCGGGACGCGGTCTCGTTGATGAAAAGCGGCTATCAGGGCAACCCGATCGGGTTCCGGGCGGTGCGGCTGATTGCAGAAGCTGCGGCGGCCTTGCCGCTGGTTTGTCAGGACCCCGAGCGGCGCTATGAGACGCATCCGCTTCTTGACCTGATGAAGCGGCCGAACGGGGCGCAAGGGCGGGCCGAGTTCCTGGAGGCGGTCTATGGCTATCTGCTTCTGGCCGGCAACGCCTATGTCGAGGCCGTGCCGGCGGAAAGCGGCCTGCCGGGTGAGCTGCATGTGCTGCGCGCCGACCGGATGAGCCTGGTGCCGGGCACGGACGGCTGGCCGGTGGCCTATGACTATACGGTCAGCGGGCGGACGCATCGCTATCAGATGGCGGGTGAGGCCAGTCCGATCTGCCATATTCGCAGCTTTCATCCGCAGGACGACCACTACGGGTTCTCGCCCTTGCAGGCGGCGGCGGCGGCGGTCGATGTCCACACCAGCGCAAGTGCCTGGTCGAAGGCGCTTCTGGACAATGCCGCAAGACCGTCCGGCGCGATCGTCTACAAGGGCGCGGATGGTCAGTCTGCCCTGAGTTCGGAGCAGTATGACCGTCTGGTCGGCGAGATGGAGGCCCATCATCAGGGCGCGCGCAATGCCGGCCGGCCGATGTTGCTGGAAGGCGGACTTGACTGGAAGCCGATGGGGTTCTCGCCCAGCGACATGGAGTTCCAGAAAACCAAGGAAGCGGCGGCGCGCGAGATCGCCATTGCCTTCGGGATCCCGCCAATGCTGATGGGGATCCCCGGCGATGCCACTTACGCAAATTATCAGGAGGCGAACCGGGCGTTCTACCGGCTGACGGTGCTGCCACTGGCGACCAAGGTACTGGCGGATCTTGCGCATTGGCTGTCGGTCTTTGCCGGTGGGGACGTGGATCTGCGGCCGGACCTTGACCAGGTGCCGGCGCTGGCGGTGGAGCGCGACCAGCAATGGGCGCGGGTCGGTGCCGCCGATTTCCTGACGGTCGCGGAAAAGCGGATGCTTCTGGGGCTGCCGCGACTGTCGGAGGATGAATGACCGCCCGGCGCAGTGAAGGTGGATCGCGGTTCGTCTACGAGAGCTTTGATGCAGCGTCGGCCCGGATCGAGGCGAACGAGCGGGTCGCGGAGGAGCGGTGGACGGGGTTGGGGTATCGGCTGGGGCTGATCGAAGCAACCCTGGAGCGGTTGGAAAAGCGGATCTGGGTGGGCGTCTACGGTGTCGCGGCATTCCTGCTGGCGCAGATGGCCGAGACGGTTCTTCAAGCGGCGATGAGGTGAGGCGATGAACGAAGACCATGGCGCTCCAGAGCGCAAGTTTCACCGGCCCGAAACGGCTTTGGTGGTTACCGATGGCCATGTGGTGGCTGGCTACGCCTCGGTGTTCGGGGTGAAGGACCAGGGCGGAGATGTGGTGCATAAGGGGGCCTATGCGGCCAGCCTGAAGCGTCTGGCGGCGCGGGCAGGTCGGGTCAAGATGCTGTGGCAGCACGACCCGGCCCAGCCAATCGGCGTCTGGGACGAAGTGCGCGAGGATGCGACAGGCCTTTGGGTGAAGGGGCGCATCCTTTAGCAGGTCGAAAAGGGCCGCGAGGCGGTTGCGCTCTTGGAGGCCGGAGCGATCGACGGGCTGTCGATCGGCTATCGGACGGTCAAGGCCGAACGCGACGGCAAGGGGCAGCGCCACTTGTCCGAACTGGAGCTATGGGAGGTGTCTCTGGTGACCTTCCCGATGCTTCCCGAGGCGCGGGTTGCGGCAAAGGCGGACGCCCTGGACTTCGACTGGCGCGACATGGCGGCGGTCTTCGAGCAAGCGCGCCGCACCCTGGCCGGGCTTTAGCCGGGGGCTTTTGAGCCATCCCTTTGGCCCCATCCCCTTGGCATGAGGGGGTGGGGAGGCGCGGGCGCTTCCCGCGTCAGCGACGTGCTGCAATCGAAAGAGGAACGACGATGACCGAGATCAAGTCTCGGGCCGGGGAAGGTTTGTCCCCCGCCCTTACTCCTGCCGCGGAGGCGAAGGCCGCCATGACCGGTTTTCTGAAAGAATTCAGCACCTTTCAGGACGAAGTGAAATCAACGCTGAAACATCAGGAAGAGCGACTGACCATGTTGAACGCAAAGACGATGGCCTATGGCCGCCCCGCGCTTTCGGCCCGCGCGGAAGTGGAAGCCCCGCATCAGAAGGCGTTCAACGCCTATTTGCGCTCGGGCGATGATGACGGGCTGCGCGGCCTGACGCTGGAAGGCAAGGCGCTGTCGACGGCCGTGGCGGCCGATGGCGGCTATCTGATCGACCCGCAGACTGCGGATCGTATCCGGTCGATGCTGTTCGCGACCTCGTCTCTGCGGTCGATTGCCAATGTGGTGCAAATCGATGCCAGCTCGTTTGACGTGCTGGTCGACCGGTCGGAAGTGGGGTCGGGCTGGGCTACCGAAGCAGCGGCGACGACTGAAAGTGCGACCCCGCTGATCGAGCGCATCTCGATCAAGCTGCATGAGCTTGCGGCCATGCCGAAAGCGTCGCAGCGCATCCTGGATGACAGCGCGTTCGACGTGGAAGGCTGGCTGGCCGAGAAGATCGCCACCCGCTTCATCCGTGCCGAGGCCGCGGCGTTCATCAACGGTGACGGGATCGACAAGCCGAAGGGCATCCTGCTTCCGACTAAGGTTGCGAATGCCTCGTGGGTCTGGGGGCAGCTTGGCTATATCCCGACCGGTGCCGCGGCGGATTTTGCCACCACCAACCCGGCGGACTGCATCATCAACCTCGTCTATTCCCTGGGCGCGGACTACCGGGCAAACGGAACCTTTGTGATGAACTCGAAGACGACGGGTGCGGTGCGCAAGATGAAGGATGTCGACGGCCGGTTCCTGTGGTCGGATGGCTTTGCGCAAGGCGAGCCTGCGCGCCTGATGGGCTATCCGGTCCTGATCTGCGAGGACATGCCCGACATTGCGGCGAACGCCCATGCCATCGCCTTCGGCGACTTTCGGTCGGCCTACACGATTGCCGAGCGTCCGGACCTGCGCATCCTGCGCGACCCGTTCTCGGCCAAGCCCAACGTCCTGTTCTACGCCAACAAGCGCGTGGGTGGCGACATCACCGACTTCGCGGCGATCAAGCTGCTGAAGGTCGCGGTGTCCTGAAGCCTTTGGCCCGGCCCCCTGATCGGGCCGGTCCAACTTCCGTGCCAGCAATTCCCTGAAGGCCCGGCCGCGGGTGGAGATCTGATCATGATGTTGACTGAAGAAACCCAGGTGCCATCGGTGGCCCTGCCACTGGAAGAGTTGAAGGACCATCTGCGGCTGGGCAGCGGCTTTGCCGATGACGGGCTGCAGGACGGGTTGATCGAGGCCTACCTGCGTGCAGCGATCGCAGCGATCGAAGGTCGATCGGCAAGGTGCTGTTTCAGCGCCGGTTCACCCGCGGCCCCACCAGCGCCGAAGCCTGTTCCGCAGGCCGCTCGGGTCAGCGCTCCTATTCCGACCTTCGATCC
>JANOER010000012.1:0-11687 GCA_031441285.1 Rhodobacterales bacterium | reverse complement strand
GGGCTTCAGCCCGGCACCCCACCTTACCCCAAAGGCGCAAGCAGCGCCTTCAGCACCACCAGCGGGTCTTCGGCCCCCCAGATTTCTTCGCCCACGGCGAAGAAGTCGGTCACCGGGCCGAACCGGGCCACAAGCTCGGCGGTCAGCGCGCCTTCGGCGATGATCGGAACCTCGATCACTTCGGACCACCATTCGAACGTGTCAAACTCGGCCCGGCTGCCGTCGCCAAGGCGGGTCTCACCGACCGGGCCAAGGGCGACGTAGTCCGCCCCGGCCTCGGCCGCCGACATGCCGTCGTGCCGGCTTGTGCCGCAGTAGGCTCCGACGATCGCTTCGGCACCAAGATCCTTGCGCGCCTTCCTGACCGTGCGCGAGCCGTCGGTCAGATGCACGCCGTCAAGGCCCAGCCGGTCGGCAAGGATCAGGTGGTTGTCAATGACCACAGCCACGTCGCGGGCATGGGCAACCTCGCGCGCGGCGTCGGCGGCGCGCATCAGGGTATCTTCGTCCTTCATGGCCAGTGACAGCCGCAGGCAGGCGATGCCGACCCCGTCCAGTACCCGCGCGATCCGGTCGGAAAACACCTCGGGGTCGAAGGAAGGGGGCGAGATGAGGGTGATCTGCGGGCGGTCTTCAGCGGCCATGGCGGGCTCCGGGCAAGGTTTGGCGCACCGTCTATCAGCCTTTCCGCGGCTTGGCCACCTTGGGCGGCAGCGCCTGGACCGTGGCCAGCGCCAGTGCCAGAAGCTGGCCACGCAGCCCGTCGTCGGCAACCGTGTCGTCCGACACATCGACCATCGCGACCATCGGTTTTCCGGTGAACATCATTGGCGCCACACCCGGCAGGGCCAATGCCGCCTGATGGCCCGCCTTGCCGACCCTGACCATCGCGCCGCCCTTGTGGACGCCGCAGACCATGTGGCCGTGCAACAGGAAGGCGAGCCCGCCGAACATCGTCTTCTCGACGACCGGAAGGCCGGCCAGCGCATCGCGGAAAGTCTGGGCCAGTCCCGGATCGTAGACCATGGGGGCCGTCTCCTTGCCATGGGGTTGGGCCTAGCCTATCTGGCGGCAGGCTTTTCGCAAAGGTGCTTGCCATGATCCCCCCCGTCTTCATCCTGGTGCGGCCGCAGATGGGCGAGAACATCGGGGCCGCAGCGCGGGCGATGCTGAACTTCGGGCTGGAGCGGATGCGGATCACCGGGCCGCGCGATGGTTGGCCGAACCCGAAGGCGGTTGCCATGGCGTCGGGCGCCGGTCGGCTGCTGGACCACGCCGGGCTTTTCGACGATGTGGCCGGGGCGATCGCCGATTGCGACTTCGTGTTCGCGACCACGGCGCGAGGGCGCGAACTGGTCAAGGAAGTCGTCACGCCAGAACGGGCGATGGCGATGGCGCGCGCCCTGGGGGCCGAGGGAAAGCGCGTGGGCGTCCTGTTCGGCCCCGAGCGCGCCGGGTTGGAAAACGACGACATCATCCGCGCCAATGCCATCGTGACGGTGCCGGTAAACCCCGACTTCCCCTCGCTAAACCTGGCGCAATGCGTGCTGCTGCTGGGCTACGAATGGCAGCGGCAAGGGGCCGAAATTCCGGCATCGGTTATGGAACTGGCACGGACCGATTTCGCCAGCCGCGCGGATGTGGACCGGCTGGCGGATCATTTCGAAGAGCGGCTGGACACGGCGGGCTTCTTCTTTCCGCCGACGAAGGTGGAGGGCATGAAGTCGAACCTGCGCAACATGTGGGGGCGACTGGGCCTGACCCGGGCCGAGGTGCAGACGTTCCACGGGATGCTGAAGCAGATCGCCTGGAAGCTGAAGAACGGCGCGTGACCTGCAGCGGTCAGCCGGCGGTCGCGGTGCAAGCCGGACCCCGCCACCACGGTGCTCCGGGGGTTGGAGTTTCGCGCAGGCCGTGGGATCATTGCCGCAAAACTAGACATGAGGCGGCAGGATGATCCGGACAGATGGACTGACACGGCGCGGGCTGGTGCTGGCGGGCGCGGCAAGCATGCTGACTGCCTGCGTTTCGGGCGGTGGCCGGTCGGGCGGTCGGCCAGGCGGCGGCGGGGCGGGTTACCGCGCCCCGGACCCGGCCCCGCGCCCGGTGCCGAATGCGGGCTGGGATGCCTGGGTCGCCGCCTACAAGGGCCGTGCGGCGGGGCGCGGGATCTCGCAATCCACGATGGACGCAGGCTTCCGCGGGGCGGGGTTTTTGCCCGAGGTGATCGAGAAGGACCGCAATCAGACGGAATTCAAGCGCAGCCTGGAGGATTACCTGAACATCGCCGCCTCGGACGAGAGGGTCAGCCTCGGGCGCCAGAAATTCGCGCAATACGGCGGCACGTTGCAGGCGATCGAGGCGCGCTTCGGGGTCGAGGCCCATGTCGTGGCGGCGGTCTGGGGGCTGGAAAGCTTCTTCGGCACGCGGCGCGGCAACGTGCCGGTGATCAGCGCCCTGTCGACGCTGGCCTTTGACGGGCGTCGGGGCGAGTTCTTCGAGTCCCAGCTGACGGCGGCCTTGCGCATCCTGCAGGCGGGCGATGTCACGCCCGGAGCCATGAGCGGAAGCTGGGCCGGGGCGATGGGGCATACCCAGTTCATCCCGACCAGCTTTCTGGAATTCGCCGTCGACTTCACCGGCGACGGGCGGCGCGACATCTGGAGCGAGGATCCCAGCGACGCGCTGGCCTCGACGGCGGCCTATCTCAAGCGGTCGGGCTGGACGCCCGGGCTGCCCTGGGGGATGGAGGTGACGGTTCCCGGGGGCTTCAATCCCGGCCTTCTGGGCCGGGGCAAGGGCAAGTCGGCGGCGGACTGGCAGGCTTTGGGCGTGCGGCCCGCAGGGGGCGGGTCGCTGGCGGGTGGGTCGATCATCGCGGGCGGAAGTTCCGGCGGCGGCCCCTATTTCCTTCTGACGCAGAACTTCGCCACCATCCTGCGTTACAACAACGCGCAGAATTATGCGATCGGGGTCGGGCATCTGTCGGACCGGATCCGGGGCGGCGGGCCGGTTCAGGCCTCGTTCGGGCCGGATGCGGCGGGGATGACGAAGGCCGACCGGCAGGAGTTGCAGCGAAAGCTGACGGCCAAGGGCTTTGACACCGGCGGAACCGACGGGGTCATCGGGGCCAAGACCACGGCGGCGATCAGTGCCTATCAGGCCAGCGTCGGGCTGGCGGCAACCGGTGCGCCGTCGCTGGATCTGTTGCAGCGGCTGCGGTAGCGGCAGTTTTCCCGGCGGTCGTGCGCGGGGGGGTAGGGTCGGAGCCTCCGGCGGGGATATTTGGGCAAAGATGAACGGCGAGATTGTCGCGGGCCCTTGAAGGCATCCGGGGCGGGGCCTAATGTCCAGCGCGAGGGTCGAAGGACAGATCATGGCCGGAAAGCGCAGCATTTTCGAAGAGGTCGGCACCGCGCAGGTGGCCGTGGCGGCCCCGGTCGGCGGCGGCATCGACGCGCGGCCCAAGGGCGCGCGTCGGGCGGTCAGGGCATGGCTGAGCGTGCTCTTTTTTCTGGTCGTCTTGATGATTGTCGTGGGGGGGCTGACCCGACTGACTGATTCTGGGCTTTCGATCACCGAATGGAAACCGGTTTCCGGCGCCCTGCCTCCGCTGAGCGTCGAGGCCTGGGACCAGGAGTTTCTGGCCTATCAGGCAACGGACGAATACAAGGTGCAGAACAAGGGGATGAGCCTTGACGACTTCAAGGTCATCTACTGGTGGGAATGGGGTCACCGTCAGATTGGCCGCGTCATGGGGCTGGTCTGGCTGTTCGGCTTCGCAGGCTTTGCGCTGGCGCGGCAGATCCCGCCGGGCTGGAGCGGGCGGCTGATGCTGCCGGGCCTCCTTGGGGGGATGCAGGCGGCGATCGGGTGGTGGATGGTGTCGTCGGGGCTGACCGGTGACCGTGTCGATGTGGCCAGCTACCGGCTTGCCACCCATCTGGGGCTGGCTTTCGTGATCCTTGGGGTCCTTGGCTGGTATGTCCTGCTGCTGGGCCGCAGCGAGGCCGCGCTGATGACCGCGCGGCGCGGGCGGGAGGCAAAGCTATACGGGCTGTCCACCGGCCTTCTGCATTTCACCTTCCTGCAGATCCTGCTGGGCGCACTGGTCGCGGGGATTGACGCGGGGCGCGCCTATCCGACCTGGCCGCTGATGAACGGGCAGTTCTTCCCTGCCGATGCGTTCTACGTCCCGGACGGGCAGGGCGGCAGTCTGGCCGCGTGGCATGCGGTCTTTGAAAATCCCGGGCTGGTGCAGTTCATCCACCGGATGTCGGGTTATCTGCTGTTTGTCTTCGGTGTGGTGGTCTGGCTGCGGGGCCGCCGGTCGGCCTACATGGCGACGCGCGCGGCCTTCCATGCGGTCATGGCGATGCTGGTGGTGCAGATGGTCTTCGGGATCGCGACGGTGCTGACGGTCGCGCATGTGCATGTGGCGATCACCCATCAGATCGGCGCGGTGATCCTTTGGGTGCTGATCCTGCGGGCAAGGCATCTTTCGCAATACCCTGTGGCGGGGTCCATCCGGGAAGGCACGGCATGACAGCCTACGATGATCTGATGGCGTTCCAGCGCCAGACAGAGGCCCTGGCGCAGGTGGCCGGCCGCCTTGGCTGGGACCAGGAGACGGTGATGCCGCACGGCAGCGCCGCGCAGCGGGCCGAAGAGATCGGCGCGCTTGAGGCGGTGCTGCATGCCCGGCGGACCGATCCCAGGATCGCCGGCTGGCTGGAGGCGGCGGTTGCGGTGGGGGTCGAACCGGACTCGGTGCAAGCGGCGCAGTTGCGGCTGATCCGGCGCAGCCATGCCCGGACCATGATGATCCCGGCGCGTCTGGCCGAAGAGATCGCGACTGTCACCTCGCTGGCGCAGGGTGTCTGGGCCGACTGCCGGGCGCGCGAGGATGTGGCGGGCTTCCTTCCGACCCTCGCGCGCGTGGTGGCCCTGAAGCGTGAGGAGGCGGCGGCGCTGGCGGCGGGGGGTGACCCCTATGACGCGCTGGTCGATGATTACGAGCCGGGGATGACCGGGGCGGTCATTGCCGCGATGTTCGATGCGATGCGGCCAAGGCTGGTGGCGTTGCGCGGCCGGATCCTTGGGTCGGCCCCGCCAAAAGGGATTGCCGGGACATTTGGCCGTGAAGGCCAGCTTGCGCTTGCGCGCGAGGTGGCCACGGTCTTTGGCTATGACTGGTCGCGCGGGCGGATCGATCTGGCGGTGCATCCGTTCAGTTCGGGCAGCGGTGACGATGTGCGGATCACCACGCGGGTCAGCGAGGCGGACCCGTTCAACTGCCTGTATTCGACGATCCACGAGGTCGGACACGCCACCTATGAGCAAAGGGTGGACCCGGCCTATCTGCTGACCCCGGCCGGGCAGGGGGCGTCGATGGGCGTCCATGAAAGCCAAAGCCGTGCTTACGAAAACCAGCTTGGCCGCAGCCGTGCCTTCACCGGCTGGCTGTTCGGCCGGATGCGCGAAAGCTTCGGCGACTTCGGGATCACCGACGCCGAGGGCTTCTACAGAGCGGTGAACCGGGTGCATTCCGGCTATGTCCGGACCGAGGCGGACGAGGTGCACTACAACCTCCATGTCATGCTGCGCTTTGATCTCGAGCGCGCCCTGATACAGGGTAAGCTTGAGGTGGCCGATCTTGAGGCCGCGTGGAACGACCGGTTCCGCGCCGACTTTGGCTTGGCCGTGGACCGTCCGTCGAACGGGATGCTGCAGGACGTGCACTGGTCGTGCGGACTGTTCGGCTACTTCCCGACCTATACGCTGGGCAACGTCTATGCCGGATGCCTGGTCAAGGCGCTGCGCGCCGAAGTGCCGGGGGTAGATGCCGGGATGGCCGGGGGCGACGTCTCTGCCGCGACCGGCTGGCTGCGCGAGCGTCTGCAGCAGCATGGCGCGCGCTATCTGCCGCGCGAGGTCGTGCGCAGGGCTTGCGGGTTCGAGCCGTCGGAAGGGCCGCTTCTGGACTATCTTGAAGCGAAATTCGGGGACATCTACGGGCTGTGACAGACACGGGCGGTGCCGCGATCTGGGTTCTGGCCCTGGGCCAGACGCTGATCTACGCGGGCAGCTACTATGCCTTTCCCGCGCTTTTGCCTGACCTTGAGATTGCGACCGGCTGGTCCAAGACCACGCTGGCGCTTGGGCCGACGCTGGCCTTCCTGATCATGGCCAGCCTGACGGTATTCACCGGCCGGCTGGTGGACCGGGGACTTGGCGGCGAAATGCTGATTTACGGGCCGTTGCTTGCGGCGCTGGGCGTGCTGGGTCTTGGCTTTGCCGCGACTCCCACAGTCTGGCTTTTGTGCTGGGCGCTGATCGGGGTGGCGCAGGCGGGAAGCGTCTACGAGACGTTGTTCGCTTTCCTGATCCGCCGCATGGGGGAAGGGGCCCGGGCGGCGATCACTCGGGTGACGCTGGTCGCGGGTTTCGCCGGAACGCTGGCCTTCCCGCTTGGTCACCAAGCGGGAGAGGCTTTTGGCGGGCAAGGCGGGATGCTGGTTTTCGCCGCAGTTACACTTCTGGCCGTGCCGTGCAATCTTTGGTCGGTGCGCGCCCTTCGGCGGCGCGAACGGGCGGGCCTCACGCTGGCTCCGGCCCCGCCCGGCCGGCTGAAAGCCGCGCTGCGGCGGCCGGCGTTCTGGGCGATCGCGGCCTGCTTCGGGCTGTTCGGGCTGAACCACGGCATCCTTCTGACCTATGTGCTGGTGCTTTTCGCTGACAGGGGGGCGTCTGCGGGGATGGCCGTCACCGCCGCGGCCTGCATCGGGCCGGCCCAGGTGATCGGGAGGCTTTTGTTCATGGCGGGCGAGGCGCGGGTCGGCAATGCGCGCGCGACGCTTCTGGCGCTTGGCAGCGTGGTTGCGGCAGGGATTGTCCTTTGGCTGGCCGGGGCCGCGCCGGGACTGATCTTTCTGTTCGCGCTGGGGCAGGGCGCGGGGATGGGCCTGATGTCGATCCTGCGGCCGTTGCTGATTGCCGACATCCTGGGACGAAGCGGGTTCGGCTCGATTTCGGGCGCGGTGGCGATGGCACCGATCCTGGCCAGCGCCGCAGCCCCCGCGCTGGGCGCGGTGATGCTGACAGCGGGCGGTCCGGGGCTGGTCTATGCCAGTTGCCTTGCCATGGCGGTGACAGGTTTGGGTATCGCGGTGCTGCTGCTGCGTGGGCGATAGGCGCACGCCTCCGACCCAAGCGAGGACCGCCCGTCCGGGAGGGACAAGCGGCCCCGGTGGTCAGTGCTTCCTGGACCGTCGGTCGAGGAAAGCCTGGATGCCGGCATCGGTGTCGGGCAACAGCGCGTTGTCCACCATCACCCGACCGGCAAGCGCATAGGCCTGGTTCAGCGGCAGCCCCATCTGCGCCTGAAAGGCGCGTTTGCCAAGCCGGATCGCGGCCGGGTCTTTGGCCGCTATGGCCCGGGCGAGGGTCAGGGCCTCGGCGTCAAGCGACTGCGGGTCGGCAAGCCGGTTCACCAGACCAAGCGCATGGGCGCGGGGGGCGGACAGGAAATCGCCGGTCGTCAGCAGCTCGAACGCGGCCGAGGGGGCGATCCGCCGGGTCAGGGCGACCATCGGGGTCGAGCAGAAGAGCCCTAGGCTGATCCCGTTCACCCCGAAGCGGGCGGTGTCCGAGGCGACGATCAGGTCACAAGAGCAGGCCAGCTGGCAACCGGCGGCGGTGGCGACGCCCTGCACGGCGGCGATGACCGGCTGGGGCAGGGCGGTGACCGCCTGCATCAGCGCCGAGCACCGGTCAAAAAGGGATGTCAGCTCGGCCCGGCCGCCATCGGCGGCGCTGCGGCAGGCCTGCACTTCCTTCAGGTCATGCCCGGCCGAAAACGCTTTGCCCTCGGCGCGCAGGATCACCACGCGCAGGCTGTCGTCGGCGGCGATGTCGGCAAAGGTATCGGCAAGCGCCTGCAGCATCGCCGACGACAGCGCATTCAGTGTCTCAGGCGCGGCAAGGGTGAGGGTCGCGATCCCCTCGGCCTCGCGCCGTTCGACCGGCGATGCCATGGCGCGGTCAGCCCTTGGATTTCAGGAAGCGGCCTTCCATCGCGGCGCCGCTTTCGATGACAATGCTCTGCGTGGACACGTCGGCCTTGACCTGTGCCGTCGAGCGCAGGGTGAAGCTCTGGCAGGTGACCTTCCCGTCCAGACGGCCCTTCACTTCGACCGTGTCGGCGGTGACCGAGCCCTTGACCCGGCCCTCTTGCCCGATGATCAGACCATGGGCGGTGATGTTGCCCTCGATCTCGCCCAGGACCTCGACCGAGCCGGTGGTGGTCACTTCGCCGGTGATCCGAAGATCGGCGCCAAGGACCGAGCGGCCGGCGTTGGAGCCGGGGGCCTGCGGGCGTGGCACCGGCGGCGGGACGGTCGGGTCGGCGGTCTTGGAGAACATGGGCATATCCTTGCACGAATGCCCTGATAAGGCGGGATCGGGGCATCCCGGTCAAGAGGCCGCGTGACAGGCGGGCGGCTTTCCCCCCGGCCAGATGTCGCATCCGGGCCTGAAATGGCGGCGCAGAGGTGGTCAGATGCACAAGACTCAGCTGGAGACGTGCATGACGGACGACTTCTTTGCGCCGGTTTCGGGGTTCGACCTGCCACGCTTTGCAGGTGTGCCGACCTTCATGCGCCTGCCGCATGTACCCTTCGATCACCCCCGCTTTGCCGAGGTCAGGATCGGCCTGATCGGCGCGCCCTGGGACGGGGGCACGACGAACAGTCCCGGCCCGCGCCATGGGCCCCGGCAGTTGCGCGACCAGTCCACGATGATCCGTGCGGTGAACGGGGCGACCTGGGTGGCGCCGTTCGACCTGGCAGCCTGCGCCGACCTTGGCGATGTCGCGCCCAATCCGGGCGACCTTATGGACACGATGGCGCGGATGGAGGCGTTTTTTGACCGGGTGGTGCAAGCGGGGATCCTGCCCCTGACCGGGGGCGGCGACCATCTGTGCACCCTGCCGATCCTGCGGGCGGTTGCGAAACACCGCCCGGTCGGAATGATCCAGTTCGACAGCCATACCGATCTGAACGACGTCTATTTCGGCACCTCGCGCTATACCCACGGAACCCCGTTCCGGCGGGCGGTGGAAGAGGGGCTGATCGACCCGAGGCGCTATGTCATCATCGGCATCCGCGGCACGGCCTACGGGCGCGAGGATTGGGACTTCGCGGCGGCGAACGGGATCCGGATCGTGCCCGTAGCCGAGTTCCACGCGCGCGGCCCGGAAGATGTGATGCGCGAGGCGCGCGAGATCGTCGGCGCCGGGCCGGTCTATGTGACCTACGACATCGATTTTGTCGATCCGACCTTCGCCCCCGGCACCGGCACGCCCGAGGTCGGCGGGCCGACCTCGTGGCAGGCGCTGCAGGTGGCGCGAGGGCTGCGGGGTCTTGACGTGGTCGGGGCCGATCTGGTCGAAGTGTCACCTCCCTTTGACGCCTCGGGCGGGACGGCCTGGCTGGGGGCAAGCCTGATGTTCGAAATGTTGTGCGTGATGGCCGAACGGGTCGCGCCGGGCTGAAGGCGGAGCGGGGGCCAGCCCCCGCACCCCCGGGATATTTATGCAGAAAGGATGACCATGGTCGCCGAGTTGATCATTGCCAACGCAAAAGTCCTGACGATGGACGAGGACCGCCCGACCGCCGAGGCGGTTGCTTTGGGCAGCGGGCGGATCCTGGCCGTGGGGACGCGGGCCGAGGTCGAGGCGCATGCGGGGCCGGAAACGAAGGTGGTCGATGCTGGTGGCCGGTCGCTTCTGCCGGGCTTCGTCGAAAGCCACATGCATCTGTTCGGCGGGGCCGAGCTGCAGCATCTGCAACTGACCGGCGTGCAGGGGATGGGCGCGCTGACCGATGCCTTCGCCGGCTTCGCCGCCGCGAACCCAACGGCCCCGGTCCTGATGGCGGAAGGGGCAGACTACGGGATCATCGGGCGACCCCTGACGCGGGGCGACATGGATGCGGTCATGTCCGACCGACCGATTGCGATCCGGGCGGCTGATCACCATACGGTCTGGGCCAACACGCTGTGTCTTGAACGGGCCGGACTTCTGCACGGAGCGGACATGCCGGCCGGACATGAAGTGGTGATGGGGGGTGACGGGCTGGCGACGGGCGAGTTGCGGGAATTCGCGGCCTTCGATCCGGTGCTTGCCCTCGCCGGGGTGGCGCGGATGTATGTCGGCATCTCGACCGGGGCCGAGCCCGCAGGTCCAGTCTCTGCCGCCGAACGTGAGGTTGACAAGGCGCATATCGAACGCGGCATGCGGCATTGCGCTGCGTTCGGGTTCACCACGCTGATCACGATGGACGGCAACCGCTACACGCTGGAACTTCTGGCCGAAATGGAGGCCGAGGGCAGCCTTCTGCAACGGGTGAAGGTGCCGTTCCACTTCAAGCCCGAGATGAAGCTTGCCGAGCTTGACCGGGCAAGCGCAATGGCGGCGGAGTTCACCGGCGATTGGGTGCGGTCGGGGACGGTGAAGATGTTCATGGACGGTGTGGTCGACAGCCGCACCGCCTTCATGACCGAAGACTATCCGGGCGTTCCGGGTCACAGGGCGATCCCGCTGTTCGACCCCGAGCGGTTCAAGGCAATCTGCACCGAGACCGACCGCCGCGGGTTGCAGATCGCCGTCCATGCCGTGGGCGATGGCGCGGTGCATGTCACCATCGACGGCTATGAGGCGGCAGGCCTTGCGAACGGCTTTCGCGACATGCGGCACCGGATCGAGCATATCGAGCTGATCACAAGGGCCGACATCCCGCGCCTTGGGGCGCTTGGCATCACGGCATCGGTCCAGCCGCCGCACGCGCCAGGGGCAATGGACTTCCCGATCGACACGATGGAGCAGGTCATCAACCGTCACCGCTGGCCGGATGCCTACCTGTGGAAGACGCTGGCCGATCACGGCGCGCCGCTGGCCTTTGCCAGCGATTGGCCGGTCACCGATGTCAGCGTGATGCGCATCCTGCAGGCCGTGCGCAGCCGGGTGCCCTACGCGGGAACGGGGGATGAACGGGTAGACCTGCGGACTGCCCTGCGCGCCTACACTGCCGGCGGTGCCCGGACCGCCCATCTTGATATGCTGACCGGGACCCTTCGGCCCGGTCTTGCCGCTGATCTGGTGCTGATCGACGGTGATATCGAGGCGATTCCAGCTGACCGGCTGGGCGAGACCGCAATAGCCCTGACAATAGTCGGGGGAAGGGTGACCCACGACCCGGCCGACTTGACCGGTTCCGCAAGGGGATTACCTGCCTAACGTGTTGATTATAAATACTAAGACAGCCTCACGCTAAAAATCGTCATCTCTCCGTCATTTTCTGCTTGCGGCCTTGGAGCACCGGACGTAAAAACCCCCTCACCGAAGCGGAAGGGAAGCGGAAACGCGGAACGGAAGGAACGGAAGCGGCGGCGAAGACCACCGCGACGACAATCTGGAGGCAAGACGGCAGGTACGCCAGGGGTTCTGGTGTGCTGATTGTTTTGTGTCCGCGCTCTTTGAGACTGATTGGACATGAAGGGATATGCGGGCGGTTTGGGCGCATCGGCGTTTAATCGTTTGCATATCGGCCTAGTAGGGTGAGAGATCGCCCGATGATCTAGGTGTCAGCTTCACTGTCTTGGCAGGGTTGTTCGCGAGAACGGCTTTG
>JANOER010000011.1:0-9346 GCA_031441285.1 Rhodobacterales bacterium | reverse complement strand
CTTGGCCGCGCCCACATCACCTGCAACAAGAACGGCATCCCCTTCGACACCGAAAAACCGACGATCACCTCCGGCGTCCGCCTTGGCACTCCCGCCGGGACGACACGCGGCTTCGGCGAGCCCGAGTTCCGCCAGATCGGCCGCTGGATCATCGAGGTAACCGAAGGTCTTGCAGCCAACGGCGAGGACGGCAACGCCGCGGTCGAGGCCAAGGTGAAGGCCGAGGTCGAGACCCTCTGCCACCGTTTCCCGATTTACCCGGACCTGTGACACCAGCGTAGGGTGCGCTACAGCGCAGCGTGCCACGCGCACCGAAAAGGCCGCGCCCTCCCTCGGGCGGGCGCGGCCAGGATGCGCTTCGGGTTGAAGGTCGGCCCTGAAGCTCGGTCGCGCCTCGGCACTCGCCTGTCCCGCCCGCGCAGGGCCAACCCGGATTGACCACCCCGGTCTGCGTATTGTTTTGACCCATGATCCTTAACCCGACAGACTTGGCATTCTTCACCGTGAAGGGTCCCGCCAGATGAAAGACGAGTTCTTTGGAAGCGATGATCAACGCGCGCTGATGCGGCGGGGCCGGGGGTTGGCAGCCTTGCTGGGTCAGGACAGGCGCTACAGCTACTACGGGCGTGCGGTCGGCTTGCTCGAACCCGAGGACGGCGACATCGACCACCTAGCCGCCCTGGCCATCGTCCAGGGCTACGCGACCTACTTTGCCGTCCCGCCAAGTCAGGTCGAAGCCATCAGGACGTCGATGCTGGCGCGCGGTCTGGTGCCCATGGCGTATGACAAGTGGCAGGGTTCCCGCACCGCCATCGCGGCGGCCAGACAGGTTGTCGCCACTTGTTCCCTGCCCGAGGACGTGACGATGCAGCGTCTGGATGCGTCCAGCACGGATGGTCAATTGGCGTCACTGGCCGAGATGGCCCTGGGCTGCGGTGTCCTGCCGCCGTGCGGCGAGGTGTTGCGCGGCCTCTTGCAGCCTGCTGTCTGTCTGGTGGCCGTCGACCGCGCCGCAAAGGTGGTTTCCTGCGCTGCGTCCTCGGCCAACGCCCATGAAGATCATCCCAGATACGGCAGGCAGGCCTGGTGGGGCATGCTTGCCACAGACCCCGCGCGGCGTGGTCAACGGTTGTCTCTGGTCCTTGGGGCACATGCCTTGCTTGAGATGGAGGCACGCTTCGGATTTGGCGATTTCATGACAGGCGTCGAGCCGGGGAATGCGCCATCAGAAGCCATCTGCACCCGAATGGGCCTTTCGCGGGGGGAATTTGTGATCCTCGGATGCGCCGATCCGCGTGCCTTGGCCAGCGGACGCTTGACGAAATAGCGCCTTGGGTGGCAAGCCACGCCGTTGAACTGCCCCGACGCAATGGTGGCGTAGGGTGGGCAATTTGCCCACCATCCCGTCCCCTCTGCAACTGCCCGTCCACCCCCCCGACCGTGCACAACAAAGGGCCGCGCCCTCCCTCGGGTTCGCGCCGCAACGGTCAATGAAGGCGCTTCATGGCACGTCCCTTGCCATCGCAGTTTGGGTGAATGAAGTTGCGAAAGCCAGGGACGTCGGCTTCAAGCCGAGAGCGCACATGAAATGATTGCAGTAGCCGAGTTAATCAAAACCCGCTGCAATCAATCGTCCACGGATCGCAATTCACGTGCCGGATTTCCTGCTACAATCATTCTTGGTGCGACATCTTTCGTGACAACCGATCCGGCACCGACGACTGCGCCGTCCCCGATTGTTACTCCGGGAAGAATAATGGCGCCGGCCCCAATCCAGGCATAATTTCCAACCGTGATGGGCAAGGCATAGCCGCCGACCCTGAACGGCAGCGTGTCTCCTTCGCGCGGCGGCATGATCCGTTCTTCCGGTCGCACCGGGTGGGTATCGGTGATGAATTGGACGTTGGGGGCGACCGCAACAAAATCGCCCAATGTGATCATGTTTGCGTCAAGGAATGTGGCGCCATAGTTCACAAATGTCCAACTGCCAAGTTTGACGTGCCGCCCGTACTGGATGTTGAATGGAGAAAGAACAATTGCCGGACCGCTGCCATCGGCAAACAAATCCTTTGCAGCCTCGATGCGCGCCGGAATATCTTCGTTTGAAAGAGCATCCAGCCGCGCCTTTGCAACGCTCGCCTTGACCTTGAGACTGTTCAAAAATGGGTCAGCACCGCTGTACAGACGGCCCGCCAACATGTCCTGATAATTCATATTTATCAATTCGCAACTCCTGTCTCTCGCAGGTTCCCTCAGAAAACGCGGTAGAAACTTTTGGAAGATTGCTCACTCTTTCAGTATTTCCTTAACTGATGCGCTCCGTCAATCGCCTTGTATCGAGATCCGACGGCACTACTGCCGGAAAACAGATGGGCTTTGTGGGATCGTTTTCCCGCCAAAGCCGACATTGAAGCGATTGAAGCAAACCGTAGGGTGGGTGCCAACCCACCATCGCCCCGATTCGCCCCACATGGTTAACCACACTTTCGCCAGACGCGCGTAGAGACGGAAAGAAGACGCAAGGAAGACGGAAAGAAGACCCCGTCTTCTTCTCAATCGTCCCGGATTACCACAGCGTTCCCAAGCACTTGCCCCGCCCAAGCACCCCCGTTGCGCCACCCTCAAGGAAATCCCCGTTCATTTTTCGCTAACCATCCCCCTCCGCCATCCCCACCTTGACGCCAACCCATCCCCCCGGTCACATCCGCCGGCCCCGAACGGCAGGACCCGCATGACCACGCCCGACACCCGCTCCCTCGAACGCCGCCTGGGCGACTGGGCCCGTGCCCGCCTCCCCTTCGCGCTTGCCGAGTTTGCGATGTTTGTCCTGAAACAGGGCTGGGCCTGCCTATTCGGCGGACTCCTCCTTGCGGCGATCATCAGCACCAAACTGGTCTGGCAACCCGAATGGCCCCTGCAACGCTATGATTTCCTGTTCCTTTTCGCCGTCGCGACCCAGGCGATCTTCCTCTGGACGAAGCTGGAAACCTGGGAGGAAGCCCGCGTCATCCTGCTTTTTCACCTCACCGGCACGGCGATGGAGTGGTTCAAGGTCCACGCCGGCTCCTGGGCCTACCCCGAGCCGGCGCTGTTCAAGCTGATGGGCGTGCCGCTGTTTTCGGGGTTCATGTATGCCGCCGTCGGCAGCTACATCGCGCGGGTGATCCGGGTGTTCGAGATGCGCTTCGCGCCCTATCCGCCGTTTCCGCTGACCGTCCTGCTGGCGCTGGCGATCTACGTGAACTTCTTCGCCCACCATTTTCTGCCGGACATCCGCATCGCACTTTTCGCAGCAACCATAATGCTTTACGCCCGCACCCGGGTCTGGTTCCGCATCCATGACCGGCATTGGTGGATGCCGATGCCGCTGGCGGCCATCCTTGCAGCCGCAGCACTTTGGGTAGCCGAAAACATCGGGACCGCAACCGGCACCTGGCTCTACTCGGGCCAGATGCCGGGCCACATCGTCAGCTTTGCCAAGCTGGGATCGTGGTATCTTCTGCTTTTTGTTGCCTTCGTCACGGTCACGCTTGTCACACGCCGGGCGCTGTCGTCACTGCCCCTAGATGAATCCGCGCCACACCAGAACGGCAATGATCCCGATGGCCAGCAGCAGGATGCCGCCGCCGACAAAGCGGACCATGCCTGAAAACGTGTCGCGGCGCCGCCCGGCCGGGTCGATCGTCATCAGGTGCCGGACGCAGGCGTCATAGGCCTCGGTCACGGCGCCCATGTCGATCTGCCCAAGAAGCTTCGGGTGCTTTGCTTTCGCTGCCGACACCGCCAGAAGTTCGCCGGCCTCGCGGACCCGCCGGGGCAACGCGCGTCCACCTTTGCGAAGGCCCGACGCAAGGTCACTTGCCTTGATGCCCAGCCGTTCTTCCAGAAGCTGTGCCACCCGATCCGCCATCTGCTGGATCGCTACCGAACTCATGCCCGTTCTCCCCTGTTCGTTCTGAACCTAAAGGCGAACCCGGCTGGGTTCAACCGCTCTGGTTTCAGCGGGCCCGGCCCTGTAGACAGGCCGGATGCTTGCCACGATCCACCACGCTGCGGCCAACCCGTCGGAACCGACCCTCGTGATCGCGCACGGGCTTTACGGGTCGGGCCGGAACTGGGGCGTCATCGCCCGGCGGCTGGCCGACAGGCGCGCTGTCGTGGCGGTTGACATGCGCAATCACGGCGACAGCCCGCGGATGCCGACGCAGTCCTACCCCGACATGGCCGCCGACCTTGCCGAGGTCATCAGATCGCTGGGTGCGCCCGTCGATCTTCTGGGTCATTCCATGGGTGGCAAGGCCGCGATGCAGCTTGCGCTGACCGAACCGGACCTGCTGCGCCGCCTGATCGTCGCCGATATCGCGCCGGTTGCCTATTCGCACGACCAGACCCGCCATGTGCGCGCCATGGCGGCGCTGGACCTCTCAGCCCTCACGACCCGGGCCGAGGCCGACGCTGCGCTTGCGGAAACGGTCGAGGACGCGGCGCTGCGGGCCTTCTTCCTGCAATCGCTTGACCTGCGGCAGTCCCCCCCGCGCTGGAAGCTGAACCTTCCGGTGCTCGAGGCCGGGATGCCGGGCATCGTCGGCTGGCCCGGAACCGAAGGGCGCTTCGAAAGGCCGGCGCTTTTTCTGTCCGGGGCCTTGTCGCAGTATGTCCTGCCTGAACATCGCGACACGATCCGCGCGCTGTTTCCCAAGGCGCGCTTCGCGAAGATCCCGGATGCGGGTCATTGGCTGCACGCCGAAAACCCCCGCGCTTTCGAAGAGACCGTCCGGGTCTTTCTCGAGGCCTAGGCCCGGCAGCAACCGGTCGAGGCAAAGGTCACGCTGTCTGCAGAACCTCGCGCAGTGTCGTCAGGTCCAGAGCCACAGGATTGCCCTTCATCGACGAAGCGACGCGTGATGCATGGGCGATCTCCTCATGCAGGTCGGGCCTGACACCCATGGCCGCAAGACCCGGCAGTCCGGCTTCGCGGGCCCATGTCTGCAAGGCCACTGGAGCCTCCCCGGCAGTGCAGCCCAGGCTTTCGGCCAGAATGGTGCAGACATCATCCAGCCGTTCGCGCGCCGCACCCGTAGCGGCCGCCCGGTTCACCGCCAGCACCGGGCCCAGTAGTGCTCCGCAGATCGCTCCGTGGGCAGCCCCGGTCATCCCGCCGATCACCCCGGCAAGCCCATGCACCGCCCCCAGCCCCGCGTTGGACAGCGCCAACCCGCCGCAAAAGCTGACCCAGGCCATCCGGTCCCGGGCCATGGGGTCCTCGCCCGCCATCAGCGCCTGCAACGCCTGCAGACCGATTCCGATCGCCGGCCGCGCCAGGGCGTCGGTGTAGGGCGTGGCCTTGACCGAGACGTAGGGCTCGATCACCTGCGTCACCGCATCAAGGCCCGAGGCAAGCGTCACCCCGCGCGGACAATGGTCGGTCAGGCCCGGATCGACGATGGCCAGCCGCGCGATCATCCTGTCGTCCCGCAGGCTGACCTTCCGGCCAAGCGCGGGCAGGCCGATCACCGCGTTGCGCGTCACTTCGGCCCCGGTCCCCGCCGTGGTGGGAAGGGCGATGAAGGGCAAAGGATCGGCCGTCAGGGGCTGCCCGCTTCCGACCAGCTCCAGATGCTCCGCCGGGTCACCAGGCGCGGGGATCAGCGCGGCCAGCGCCTTGCCAAGGTCCAGCACCGCCCCACCGCCAAGGGCTGCCACCCAGTCGGGCCGCCAGTCGCGGGATTGCCCCAGCGCGGCGAGAAGGTCCGGCAGCGTCGGCTCGCCCGGGCACCTGACCGCAAGCACGTCGGGGCCAAGTGCGTCGATCAACCAGTCCGCCCGACCGCGGTCCGAACCGTGGACGATCAGCCCGCGACCGCCGAAAGCCCGGATCAGTCCGGGGGCCTTTGCAGCCTCGCCCCGCCCGAACAGGATGCGCGGCGGGGCGGTGATCGCGAATGGCGTCACAGGCTCATCGTCGCGGCGACCGCCTTGGTCCAGCGGGCATATTTCGTGTCGCGCGTGGCCTCGTCCATCACCGGGGTAAAGCGGCGGTCAAGCGCCCAGCTTTGCGCGAACTCTGCCGGACCGCCGACGATCCCCGCCTGCATCGCGGCCAGATAGGCCGCCCCCAGCGCCGTCGTCTCGGTCACCTTCGGGCGATCCACCGGCGCGCCCAGGATGTCGGCCAGAAACTGCATCGTCCAGTCGCTGGCGGTCATGCCGCCGTCCACCCGCAGGACGCCATCTGCAGCCGCGCCCCAGTCGGCGCGCATCGCCATCAGAAGATCGCGGGTCTGGTAACCGACACTTTCCAAGGCGGCGCGGGCGAACTCGGCCGGGCCGGAGTTGCGGGTCAGCCCGTAGACCGCGCCACGGCAATCGGGCCGCCAGTAGGGCGCGCCAAGGCCGGTGAAGGCGGGAACAAGGATCACGGCCTGCGCTTCTTCGGCCGCCTCGGCAAGGGGCTGGGTCTCGCCCGCTTCGCGGATGATCTTCAGCCCGTCGCGCAGCCACTGCACCACAGCGCCCGCGATGAAGATCGACCCTTCAAGCGCGTAGGTCGGTTTTCCGTCCAGCTGATAGGCGATGGTGGTCAGAAGCCGGTTCTTCGACGGAACCCGGTCGGCCCCGGTGTTGAGAAGGGCAAAACAGCCGGTGCCGTAAGTGGATTTCATCATGCCGGGCTGGAAGCAGGCCTGCCCGACCGTCGCTGCCTGCTGGTCACCGGCGACGCCAAGGATCGGAATCTCGCGGCCGAAAAGATCGGGGCGGGTCACGCCGAACGGGGCGGCGCAGTCCTTGACCTGCGGCAGAAGCGACATCGGAATGTCCAGAAGCCGGCAGATGTCAGCGTCCCAGGCGCCCTTGCCGATGTCGTAGATCAGCGTGCGCGAGGCGTTGGTCGCGTCGGTGGCATGAACCTTGCCGCCGGTCAGGTTCCAGATCAGCCAGGTGTCGACCGTGCCGAAGGCAAGCTCGCCCCGCGCGGCGCGGGCGCGGGCGCCGTCGACGTGGTCGAGAAGCCACTTGATCTTGGTGCCGGAAAAGTAGGGGTCAAGAAGCAGGCCGGTGCGCGCGGTGATCATCGGCTCGTGCCCGGCGGCCTTGAGGTCGGCACAGGTATCGGCGGTGCGGCGGTCCTGCCAGACGATGGCGGGGTGGATCGGCTGCCCGGTCGCGCGATCCCAGATCAGCGTCGTCTCGCGCTGGTTGGTGATGCCGATGGCGGCGATCGAGGTGGCGGCGATCCCGGCTTTCTCGATCGCCGCGCGGGCGGTGGCGGCAACACTGGACCACAGGTCGGAGGGGTCATGTTCGACCCAGCCGGGCCGGGGGTAGAACTGGGGAAACTCTTTTTGGGACGACGCAACCGGGCGCAGCGCTGCGTCAAACAGGATCGCGCGGGTCGAGGTGGTGCCCTGGTCGATGGCAAGGATATGGGTCATGGGGTCGGGCCTGCGAAACGGGTGTCCGGGTTGGACAGAGGATGTTCAGTCAAGATCATGCAGAGTCAGACATGTGCGGCGGCGAACTGTTCGGTCTGGGACGCCTGGCGCTTCGCCGGCAGGGAGAAGGCAAGAATTTTACGCAAAATTCTTGTCAAATTTCTTGCTCAAGAAATTTAGTCCCGGGCGGCACATGTTGCGCGCCGCCCGGGGTTTCAGACGCTTACTGCCAGGACTTGATCAGCTCGTCGTAGCTGATGGTCTGGGGGGTCTCGTCCTCGTTCTCAAGCTTCGCCACCGGCGCGCCGGGAGCGTCAAGCCAGACCTGCGGGTCTTGCGGGTCGTTCATCTTCGGGCCGATGTCGCCCTGGATGCCCGACTTCTCGATCCGCTCCAGAACTTTTTCCTGCTCTTCGCACAGGGAATCCAGCGCTTCCTGCGGGGTCTTGGCCCCCGACATGGCATCGCCGATGTTCTGCCACCACAGCTGCGCCATCTTCGGATAGTCCGGGATGTTGGTGCCGGTGGGCGACCATTGCAGACGGGCGGGCGAGCGGTAGAATTCGATCAGGCCGCCAAGCTTCGGAGCGCGGTCGGTAAAGCTTGCGTGCTGGATCGTGCTTTCGCGGACGAAGGTCAGGCCGACATGGGCCTTCTTCACGTCCACGGTCTTCGAGGTGACGAACTGCGCGTAAAGCCATGCAGCCTGCGCGCGGTCCACCGGGGTGGACGTCATCAGCGTCCACGAGCCCACGTCCTGGTAGCCGATCTTCTGGCCATTCTGCCAGTAGACCCCGTGCGGCGAGGGGGCCATGCGCCACTTCGGCGTGCCATCCTCGTTCATCACCGGGGTGCCTTCGACGACCGAAGCCGCGGTGAAGGCGGTGTACCAGAACATCTGCTGGGCAATCGCACCCTGGGCAGGAACCGGGCCGGCTTCGCCAAAGGTCATGCCCTGGGCTTCCGGAGGTGCGTACTTCTGCAGCCACTCGATCGCCTTGGTCACGGCATAGACCGCCGCCGCGTCGTTCGTGGCACCACCGCGTGCGACGCAGGAACCGACCGGACGCGAGTTTTCGTCCACGCGGACGCCCCATTCGTCGACCGGCAGGCCGTTCGGCTCGCCCACGTCGCCCATGCCGGCCATCGACATCCACGCGTCGGTGTAGCGCCAGCCCAGCGAGGGGTCCTTCTTGCCGTAGTCCATGTTGCCCCAGGCCGAGGTCGGCCCGCCCATGTAGGACATGTCGCGGCCGGTGAAGAACTCGGCGATGTCCTCATAGGCCGACCAGTTGACCGGAACGCCAAGATCATAGCCAAAGGCGGCCTTGAAATCGTCCTTGGTCTTCTGATCGTTGAACCAGTCATAGCGGAACCAGTAAAGGTTCGCGAACTGCTGGTCGGGCAGCTGGTAGAGATTGCCGTTCGGGGCAGTGGTGAACTTCAGCCCGATGAAGTCGGCAAGGTCGAGACCGGGGTTGGTCACCGCAGCACCCTCGCCTGCCATCCATTCGGTCAGGTTGCGGGCCTGCTGATAGCGCCAGTGGGTGCCGATCAGGTCAGAGTCGTTGATGTAGGCGTCATAGATGTTCTCGCCGGTCTGCATCTGCGTCTGCAGCATTTCGACGACGTCGCCATCGCCGATCAGGTCATGGGTGACCTTGATGCCGGTGATCGCCTCGAACGCCGGGGCCAGCACCTTGGATTCGTAGCTGTGGGTGTCAATCGTTTCCGACACCACCTTGATTTCCATGCCGGCATAGGGTGCGGCGGCGTCGATGAACCACTGCAGTTCCGCTTCCTGGCCGGCGCGGTCCAGCGTGGACTGGTCGCCGATTTCGGCATCAAGGAAGGCTTTCGCCGCCTCGATGTCCGCCCAGGCCGGGGCGTTCATGGCCATAAGCGCAAGCGCC
>JANOER010000010.1:0-3243 GCA_031441285.1 Rhodobacterales bacterium | reverse complement strand
GAAGCTGCTGATCATGGACGAACCGACCTCGGTGCTGACGCCGCAAGAGGTGCAGATCCTGTTCCGCACCCTGCGCCAACTGGCGTCCGAGGGCACCGCGATCCTTTATATCAGCCACAAGCTTGAGGAAATCCGCAGCCTATGCGATGCGGCGACGATCCTTCGGCGGGGAAAGGTGGTGGCGACCTGCATCCCGCGCGACCGGACGGCGCGCGAGATGGCCGAACTGATGGTCGGCGCCGCGCTGAAGACCCTGGAACGGCGCATCGGCGCGAAAGGCGAGGTGGCGCTGGGGGTCAGCAACCTGTCGGCGGCCTCGCCCATTCCGTTCGGGACATCGTTGAAAGGGGTCAGTTTCACCGTGGCAAAGGGCGAGGTCCTGGGAATCGCGGGGGTCGCGGGGAACGGACAGGACGAGCTGTTGCTTGCGCTGTCCGGCGAGCAGCGCTCGGCCCCCGACCTGGTGCGGATCCTGGGTCAGGCGGTTGGCGATCTTGGCCCGACGGACCGGCGACGGCTGGGGCTGGTGGCGGCCCCGGAAGACCGCTACGGCCATGCGGCCGCACCGGACATGACCCTGGTGGAAAACGCGTTCCTGACGGCAGGGGTGCGCAAGGGTCTGACCAGAAACGGGTTTGTCGACTGGGCGGGGACGCGGGCCTTCGCCGAAGAGATCATCGCGGCCTATGACGTGCGCACTCCGGGACCCGACGTGGCGGCGCGGGCGCTTTCGGGCGGAAATTTGCAGAAGTTCCTGATGGGACGCGAATTGATGCAAGGAGCAAGTGTGATCGTGATCAACCAGCCGACCTGGGGCGTCGATGCGGCGGCGGCGGCGGCGATCCGGCAAAGCATCCTCGACCGGGCCGGCGAAGGGGCCGCCGTGGTGGTGATCAGCCAGGATCTGGATGAACTTCTTGAAGTTTCAGACAGCTTTGCGGTGCTGAACGAGGGTCGGCTGACCAAGCCGCGTCCCACGGAAGGGCTGACGATGGACGAGATCGGACTGATGATGGGCGGTGCCCATGGCATGGAGGTCGCGCATCATGTGGGGTGAGGGGGCACGATTTTTCTGCGAAAAATCGCGGATCGCCAGACCGTGGCTAGCGTCCTGTGATCCTTCGCAGAAGGATCGTTCAGCGGAGGGCCGGTCATGTTGAGACTTGAACGACGCCCGACCCCCAGCCGGTTCTGGCTTTACGCCACACCCCCGGTCGCCGTTGCGCTGACGATGATCATGGGGGGAGTCCTCTTTGCCGCCATGGGAAAGAATCCGTTCGAAGTGATCCGGACGATCTTCTGGGACCCGATCTTCGGCGAGTTTGCCTTCTACCTGCGCGGCCAGCTTCTGGTGAAGGCAGGTCCGCTGATCCTGATCGCCATCGGCCTTGCCCTAGGGTTCCGCGCCGGGATCTGGAACATCGGGGCCGAGGGGCAATACATCATGGGCGCGGTCATCGGGGCCTCGGTCGGCCTTGCGGTCTTTCCGACCGAAAGCCGCTGGATCTTTCCGGTCATGGTCATCGCAGGGGCCTTCGGCGGCTGGGCCTGGGCGATGATCCCGGCGATCCTGAAGACGCGCTTCAACACCAACGAGATCCTCGTTTCCCTCATGCTGGTGTATGTGGCCGAGACGATCCTTGCCAAGGCCGCGACCGGGTTCCTCAAGAATCCCGACGGCATGGGCTTTCCCGGAAGCCGCAACTTCTCCAGCTTTCCGGCCGCGCAGAACGGGTTTCTGTATGAGCCCCTCGGCCTGCACTGGGGCGGCGTGGCGGCGCTGGTGACGGCGGTGCTGGCCTATATCCTTCTGACGCGGCATCAGGCCGGGTTCCAGATCCGGCTGGCCGGGCAAGCCCCCCGGGCGGCGCGGTTCCATGGCGTGAACCCCGCGCGGCTTGTGGTTCTGTGCATGGGGATATCCGGAGCACTCGCCGGAATGGCGGGGCTGTTCGAGGTCACCGGCCCGGCAGGCCAGATCACCATCGACTTCAACACCGGCTACGGCTTTACCGCGATCATTGTCGCCTTCCTTGGCCGGCTGAACCCCCTCGGGATCGTGCTGGCGGGGTTCATCATGGCGCTGACCTATGTGGGGGGCGAGATGGCCTCGACCAGCCTTGGCCTTCCCGACGCGGCGATTCAGGTGTTCCAGGGGATGCTGTTGTTCTTCCTGTTGGCCGTGGATGTGCTGACGAATTACCGGTTCCGGCTTTCCTTGGGGGCGCTATGATGGACATTGGTGGCATCAACCCGGTCATCCTGATCGCAACCCTCATGGCCTCGGCCGTGCCCATCCTCCTTGCCGCATTGGGCGAGACGGTGGTCGAGCGCGCGGGTGTGCTGAACCTTGGCGTCGAGGGGATGATGGTCGTCGGCGCGCTGGGCGGCTTCGTCATCGCGGTCGAGACGCAAAGCCCGATGCTCGGCTTTGTCGGCGGCGCGGTGGCGGGCGCGCTTCTCAGCCTCGTCTTCGCGGCCTTGACGCAGGTGTTCCTGGCCAATCAGGTGGCGACAGGCCTTGCGCTCACGCTCTTCGGCCTCGGCCTCTCCAGCCTTGGCGGGCAGGGCTACAACGGGATCAAGCCGCCGGCCACCGGGCAGCTTCTGCCGGATACGCTGGCCGACTTGCCGGTGGTCGGGCCAATCCTGTTCGGCCACGACTGGATGGTCTATTTCAGCCTCGTGATGGTTGCGGTCCTATGGTGGGTGCTGAAGGCCACCCGCATCGGCCTGATCATCCGGGCAGTCGGCGAAAGCCACGAGGCGGCCCATGCGCTGGGCTACAAGGTCAACCGTATCCGCCTTTTGTGCATCGCCTTTGGCGGCGCGATGGCGGGGATCGGCGGGGCCTACCTCAGCCTTGTCCGCGTCCCGCAATGGGTGGACGGGATCACCGCCGGGGCAGGCTGGATCGCGCTGGCCATCGTGGTCTTCGCCAGCTGGAAGCCGTGGCGCGTCCTGATCGGTGCCTATCTTTTCGGCGGCATTACCGTTCTGCAGCTGAACCTGCAGGTCGCGGGTTCCGTCATCCCGGTCGAGTACTTGTCCATGGCCCCCTATCTGATAACGATCATCGTGCTGGTCATCATGTCGGCGGGGCGGAAGTCGAACGGCGCTCCGGCCGCGTTGGGCCAAAACTTTCATGCCTCACGTTGAGGCACAAAACCGCAGGGCCACAATGTGCCTTGCCACCACGGGGAGAAGAAGAATGAAACGGAGAAATCTGCTGGCAACCGCCGC
>JANOER010000009.1:0-19947 GCA_031441285.1 Rhodobacterales bacterium | reverse complement strand
GTTCAAGGGTCTGGTCATGTCGCAGCGGGTGCTTATGGCCCTGACCCAGGCCGGCGTCAGCCGCGAGGATGCCTACCGGCTGGTCCAGCGCAACGCGATGAAGGTCTGGGACCGTGGCGCGGATTTCAGGACAGAGCTTCTGGCCGACCCCGAAGTGACGGCGGCGCTGACCCCGGCCGAGATCGAAGAAAAGTTCGACCTTGGCTACCACACCAAGCATGTCGACACGATCTTCGCCCGGGTCTTCGGCAGCTGAAACGCTCTGCGCCGTTTCCGGACCGCCCGCTCATCAAGCCGTTGCCGGCTTTCTTCGCTTTGTGGCAACGAAGAAAGCCGGCAACGGCTTGATGAGTGGCCCGCCGGAACCGCGCAGCCAATGCTGTCGCCAGATTGCAACCGCAGCGCCATCGGCGCGTCATGGCAGCGTTGCGCGCATCAGGTGTGGTGGCACGACGTCCCACCCCGCCACAGGAGCGCGCCATGTTCGAAGATCGCGATATTGAAGTCTCTCACGACGTTTCCAGCTTCGTAGCCGAGCTTCGGCGCCTGGCCGACGCGCTGGAAAGCAGCGAAGCCTACACGATCAGCATTGACGGTGAAGACGTCACCATCCCGCAAGGTGCCCTCTTTTCCGTCGCGCATGAGCGCGATGATGGCGAGGTCGAGCTGGAATTCCAGGTGACCTGGTCGATGGATGACGAGGGGGACGAAGATGAAGACGAAGATCTTGATGAAGACGACGGGAAAGAGTCCGCATAGCGTCTCCTGATGACCGGAGGCGTTTTTCTCGTGCCGGGGTACACTGGATCCCGGCACAGCCTTGCAGGCGGTCCCTTGGCCGGTTCGGTTGACGCAAGCGTGAACTCCGGACGATGCGCTGCCGCAACTTTCCGCGCTTGAAGCCGCCGCTTTCGTGCTACCTTATGGTGAAGTTATCAGGAGGTTTCCGCATGCGTCTGATCCTCGCCGCCGCCCTTGCCGTCGTGCCGCAGTTCGCTTTCGCCGCCGGCAGCGACGACAGCGCACCGCCCACCCCGACCGAAACCACGACCGAATGCGCCAAGGGCGAGGTCTGGGATGAAAAGACCGCGGCCTGCATCAAGGCCGAGGATTCAAGCCTGAACGACGACCAACGCTTCGGCGCGGTGCGAGAGCTGGCCTATGCCGGACGCCCCGACGAGGCGATGGTGATCCTTGCGTTGATGACCGAAGGCGAAACCTCGCGGGTTCTGACCTACCGGGGCTTCCTTCTGCGCCAGACCGGCCAGATCGAGGACGGCATCGCCGCCTATGAACGCGCCATCGCGCTTGACGCGGGCAACATCCTTGCACGCAGCTATTACGGCCAGCTTCTGGTGCAGATGAACGAGACCGACCTTGCCCGGTTTCAGTTGGCCGCGATCCGCCTGCATGGTGGTGACGGCAGCTGGGCGGAACGCGCGCTGTCCGACGCGATCACCACGGGCGTGACCTACACCTACTGATCCGACATCCACCGAAGGAGGACCACACATGAAGATCGCACTGACCCTCGCGGCGCTTGCCCTCTTCGCTGTCCCGGCAATGGCTGCTGGCTGCAGCGACAAGATGAAGGACGAATCCGCTTCGTCCTGCATGGCCGGTTCGACATGGGACCCGGTGAAAGGGGCCTGCACCGCGACTCCGTCCAGCTGACCGCAATGCGGCTAAGCCCGCGTTAACCCGGCACGGCCAAGCTTCTGGCGATAGATTCGCGGAGGGGCTTCGCTTGACCAAGGACATCGTGCCGCTTGCGCGGATTTTCCCCGACCGTCGCGTCGCTTCGGCGCAAGGTGCCGCGTCGATGCGGCGGGTGCTCAATCCCCGGCAAAAAGCCGCCGTCATCGTGCGCTACCTTCTGACCGAAGGCACGACCCTGCCACTGGCGTCGCTGCCCGAACACATGCAGGCGGCCCTGGCCGAACAGATGGGACAGATGCGGCTGATCGACCGGGTCACGCTTGATACGGTCGTGACTGAATTCCTGAACGAGCTTGAGGCCGTCGGCCTGTCCTTCCCCGGCGGGATCGAGGGGGCGCTGACCATGATGGACGGGCACATCTCGCAGTCCGCCGCGTCGCGGCTGCGGCGGATGACCTCGACCTCGTCCAAGATCGACCCGTGGGAGCGGATCACCGCGTTGCCGGTCGACCGCCTGCTGCCGATCCTCGCGGATGAGGCGGTCGAGGTGGGGGCGGTGATGCTGTCAAAGCTTCCTGTCGCCAAGGCTGCGGAAATCCTGGGCCGGCTGCCCGGCGACCGGGCGCGTCGCGTTGCCTGGGCGGTGTCGATGACCGGGAAGGTCGATCCCGAAACGGTGCGCCGCATCGGGGCCGCCCTTCTGGCTGACCTCGACAACCAGCCTGCCCGCGCCTTTGACACCGGCCCGGTCGAACGGGTGGGGGCAATCCTGAACGTCTCGCCCGCCGTGACGCGCGAAGACGTGCTGATCGGGCTTGAGGCCGAAGATGCAGGCTTCGCCGCCGAGGTGCGACGGGCGATCTTCACCTTCATCCACATCCCGACGCGGCTTGCCGCGCGCGACGCTCCGAAGATCACCCGCCTGGTCGACCAGCCGCTTCTGGTCACCGCATTGGCCGCAGCCCTTGCCCGGCCCGGGCTGGAAGACGCGGCAGAGTTCATCCTGGCCAACATCTCGCAGCGCCTGGCGCAAGGCCTGCGCGAGGAGATCGCCCAGCGCGGCAAGGTGAAGGACAAGGATGCGGAAGAGGCGATGACCGCAATCATCGCCGCAATCCGCGCGCTTGAGGCCAGCGGGGAAATCACCCTGATCCAGCCGGAGGAGGAGTGATCGGGGCCGAAACGACCGGCAAACCGCGTTTCCCGCAAAGTCCCTGCGGGACTGTCCTTGACCGGCTTTCGCAGCGCGGCAGCAAGCGATGTCCGCTGGTGCGGGGACAGCAGGACATGGCCCAAGGACACACAGACCATGGTCCGCGCGGCAAGGCACCGAACGCCGGAAGGTCCCGGGTGCTACGTGCAGGGCCTGGACACGGGGTGCGTTCGTCTTGAGCCGGGCGTCCGGAACCCGGCTTGGCGGGCCGTGCGTCTTAGTCGGGCCAGGCCGCCGCAGCCGGGCCGTCGCAGTCGGGCCGTCGGGGGCCGGGCATGGGCGGATGTATCCGTGCGGCTGGGCCGCTGAGGCAGGCGGTGTCCTGTGTCACCGGGACGATGGCCGGACGCCCGATCTGCCCTCCCTCCCTGCGAGACCATGCCCAAAGCGACCTGCAACCGGCCGTCAGGGGTCAGGCCTCAGACGATCCTGCCAAACTTGGGCATGCCGCCACCATATCGGGGCGCCGGCTTTCCCCCTTGCCGCCCCTGTCCCACCCCACTAGCGTCGCGCGCGATGCAAGCCTCCTCATCCCCCGCCTCCGATCCGACCGTCACGCGCGGCATCCTGCTGATGATTCTGGCAATTCTACTGTTCACCGCAATGGATGCGACCGCCAAGGGGCTGATCGCGCGCTACCCGGCACCGCAGGTGGTCTGGGCGCGGTTTGCCGGCCAGTTGCTTATCGTGCTGGTGATCCTGAACCGGCGCACCGGGCCGCTTCTGCGCACCCGCTATCCCCTGCTTCATCTCGCGCGCTCGGCATGCCAGTTCGGGGCAACCGGGCTGTTCTTCTTGTCGCTGGGCCATATCGGGCTGGCCGAGGCGACGGCGCTGACCGACATCAATCCGGTCCTGATCACGCTGGGGGCGGCGGCCTTCCTGGGCGAACGCCTTGGCCCGCGCCGGATCGCGGGGGTGGCCGTGGCCCTGATCGGCGCGCTGATCATCCTGCGACCGGGCAGCGGAGTGTTCAGCATCTGGGCCTTGCTGCCGCTTGGGGCAGCAGTCTGCTACACCGGCAATGCGCTTCTGACCCGCTACATCGGCCCGAAGGAACCGGTCTGGACCTCGCTTCTGCATGCCTCGATCTTCGGGACCGTGGTGGCGGCGCTGGCGCTGCCCTTGGTCTGGGTTCCGGTTTCCCCGCCGGACCTGCTGCTCTTCGGGCTGGTTGGCCTGCTGGGCACCGGCGCGCAGCTGTGCATCATCCGCAGCTTTTCAACCACCGAGGCTTCGGTCGTGGCACCCTTCGCCTATCTGGGGATCGTCTTCGCCACCGGCTGGGGGATCGTGCTTTACGACCAGTGGCCCGACCGCTGGACCGTGATTGGCGCGCTTGTGATCGTGGTTGCCGGGCTTTATGTCTGGCACCGCGAAACCCGCGCTGCCCGCCCAAGCTGAGATCATGGCCGAAACGCCTTCCTTCATCCTGCGTCACTGGCTGCAGGACCGCGTCTTTCGCGGTCTGATCTGGCTTTTGTTGCGGCTGCCCTACCGCTGGCGGGTGCCGCTGTGCGGCTGGGTGCTGGCGCGGCTGATCGCGCCGGTTGCGGGCTATCGGCGGCGGGTGCGGCAGAATCTGGCGCTGGTGCTGCCCGGCCTGCCGAAGGCAGAGGTGGCCCGCATCGCCCGCGCCGTTCCCGACAACGTCGGCCGCACGGTGATCGAGATCTATTCGGGGGACGAGTTCATCGCCCGCGCCGTTGCCCAGCCCCTGACCGGAGCCGGCGTGGCGGCGCTGGAGCAAGCGCATCTTGCAAAGCGCCCGGTGATCCTGGTGACCGGCCATTTCGGCAACTACGACGCCAGCCGGGCGGCGCTGATCGCGCGCGGCTACCGGGTTGGCGCGCTGTATATGCCGATGGCGAACCGGTATTTCAACGAACACTACGTCAAGGCAATTTCCGGGATCGGCAGGCCGCTGTTCCCGCGCGGACGGGCCGGGCTTGCGGACATGGTGCGCCACCTGCGCTCTGGGGGCATGTTGGGGATGCTGGTTGACCAGCACATGCGCCATGGCGATGAGCTGACCTTCTTCGGCCGCCCGGCGCTGACCGCGCTTTCCGCCGCGGAACTGGCGCTGAAATACGACGCGCTGCTGGTGCCGACCTATGCGATCCGCAAGGCTGACGGCCTGTCCTTCGAGATCATCGTGGAACCGCCTATCCCCCCCGGCACACCGGAGGTCATGACCCAGGCGCTGAACGACAGCCTTGAGGCACTGGTCCGCAAGCACCTGGACCAGTGGTTCTGGATCCATCGGCGCTGGAAAGTGCCGCCCCGCCCGTAAGGCCTGCGGTCAGTCCACCCGCGCCGCGGCCAGGATTGCTGCGGGGCCATCGGACTGCACGATCACCGCACCGGGCTGGCTGCCGCTGTAAGGCACCGCGATTTCCAGCGGCTCTTGCCCCGACCATTTGCCGACGCCTTCCCACGAGGTCACGATATTGTGGTAGGTGATGGTTTTGCCCGCATTCTCGCCGCGCTTGATCGCCACCGTCTCGGCTGGCGTGTAGCGCACCAGTTGCACCCGCATCGGCCCGTCCAGCAGGGTAGCTGCCTCGGCCCGGATCACCAGCTGGTCGCCCTCGCGCCGGACCGTCAGCTGAACCGTCGGGGCCACCGACAGATGCTTTTGCAACTGCCTCGCAGTTTCTTCCGGCGCAAAACCTTCGATTCGGTCCTGCCCGCCAATGATCAGCTGCGGCGTGTAGATCGTGCGGCTGCCGACTGCCCTTGCATAGGCACGCTGGCGGTCGGTGAACTTTCCTTGCGCGAACTTGTCGGCCCAGCCGATGTAATCCCAATAGTCGACATGCAGCGCCAGCGGCAGAATACGCGGATTCGAGGCCAGCATCGCCAGGAACTCATCAGCCGGCGGGCAGGATGAACAGCCTTGCGAGGTGTAAAGCTCGATGACCACCACTTCTTCGGCCGCAACCTGACCCGCAACGGCCAGCCACAGACCGCAGGCGGCACTGACGAAATGTCGCATAACGCGTTTCCTGATCCCTTGATCCCCTGGCGTGTTATAGGGAACCCAGCCATCACCCGCCAATCAAGGTTTTGCGAGAGGCCTGTCATGATCCGCCGCAAATACCCTTCGGTCGGGGCTGGATATTCGGCATACAATTGCATACAATGACATCAGCAGCCGCCCTTCAGGAGCCACCCGATGACCGTAACCGTTGGACATGACCAGACCCGCACCCGCACGACGCTAAGCGCGGGCGGGCAGACCGTCAGCTTCTATTCCATTCCCGCCGCCGAGGCAGCGGGCCTGGGCCAGTTTGCAAAGCTTCCCGCAAGCCTGAAGGTGGTGCTGGAAAACATGCTACGGTTCGAGGATGGCAAGACAGTCACGGTCGATGACATCAAGGCCTTCTCGGACTGGGGCAAGGCAGGCGGCAAGAACCCGCGCGAGATCGCCTATCGCCCGGCCCGCGTGCTGATGCAGGATTTCACCGGGGTTCCGGCGGTGGTCGACCTTGCCGCGATGCGCGACGGAATCAAGGGGCTAGGCGGTGACGCGCAGAAGATCAACCCGCTCGCCCCCGTCGATCTGGTCATCGACCATTCGGTGATGATCGACGAATTCGGCCACCCCCGCGCCTTTCAGCTGAACGTCGATCGCGAATACGAGCGGAACATGGAACGCTATGTGTTCCTGAAATGGGGTCAGAAGGCCTTCCGCAACTTCCGCGTCGTGCCGCCCGGCACCGGCATCTGCCATCAGGTGAACCTGGAATATCTGGCCCAGACCGTCTGGACCGACACTGATCAGGACGGAAACCTTGTCGCGTACCCCGACACCCTGGTTGGCACCGACAGCCACACCACGATGGTGAATGGCCTTGCCGTCCTCGGCTGGGGCGTCGGCGGGATCGAGGCCGAGGCCGCGATGCTGGGTCAGCCGGTGTCCATGCTGATCCCCGAAGTCGTGGGCTTCAAGCTGACCGGCACGATGATGGAAGGCACCACGGCGACCGATCTGGTGCTCAAGGTCGTGCAGATGCTGCGCAAGCATGGCGTGGTGAACAAGTTCGTCGAGTTCTACGGCGACGGCCTGGACCGCCTGCCGCTGGCCGACCGCGCGACCATCGCCAACATGGCCCCTGAATACGGCGCCACCTGCGGTTTCTTCCCGATCGACGCCGAGACGTTGCGCTATCTGCACATGTCCGGCCGGGATGAAGGCCGCATTGCGCTGGTCGAGGCCTATGCCCGCGCGAACGGCATGTGGCGGGATGAAGGGTATGACCCGATCTACACCTCGACCCTGCATCTGGACATGGGAACCATCGTTCCGGCCATCTCGGGCCCGAAACGGCCGCAGGACTTCCTGCCGCTGACCGATGCCAAAGCCTCGTTTGCGAAGGAGATGGAGTCCAGCTTCAATCGCCCGCAAGGCGTTGAAATCGCGGTGAAAGGCGAGGAATACGCCATGTCCTCGGGCAAGGTTGTGATCGCCTCGATCACCTCCTGCACCAACACATCGAACCCTTACGTGATGATCGGCGCCGGCCTCGTGGCGCGGAAAGCGCGGGCCTTGGGTCTGAACCGCAAGCCCTGGGTCAAGACCTCGCTTGCCCCCGGAAGCCAGGTCGTCTCGGAATACCTGAACGCCGCCGGGTTGCAGGACGACCTTGACGCCATCGGCTTCAACCTTGTCGGCTACGGCTGCACCACCTGCATCGGCAACTCCGGTCCCTTGCAGCCCGAGATTTCAGCCGCCATCGCCGAGGGTGATCTGGTGGCGGCGGCGGTCCTGTCCGGCAACCGCAACTTCGAAGGCCGGATTTCCCCGGACGTGCGGGCCAACTACCTTGCCTCGCCGCCGCTGGTGGTCGCCTATGCGCTGGCCGGTGACATGAACATCGACCTTACGACTGAACCCTTGGGCACCTCGAAGGATGGCAAGCCGGTTTACCTGAAGGACATCTGGCCCACGACCGCCGAGATTGCCGAGCTGGTGGAACGCACCGTCACCCGCGCCGCCTTCCAGAAGAAATACGCCGACGTCTTCAAGGGCGACGCGAAATGGCAGGCGGTCGAGGTGACCGACAGCGAGACCTACGACTGGCCGCCGACCAGCACCTACATCCAGAACCCGCCCTATTTCCAGGGCATGTCGAAGACTCCGGGCGTCATCCGGAATGTCGCGGGCGCGCGGATTCTGGCTCTTCTGGGCGACATGATCACCACCGACCACATCAGCCCCGCAGGTTCATTCAAAGCCTCAACTCCGGCCGGCAAGTATCTGACCGAACGGCAAGTTCCGGTGTCCGAGTTCAACAGCTACGGGGCGCGGCGCGGCAACCACGAGGTGATGATGCGCGGCACCTTCGCCAACATCCGCATCAGGAACGAGATGCTGGATGGGGTCGAAGGCGGCTACTCCATGGGACCGGATGGCCAGCAGACCTCGATCTTCGATGCGTCCATGGCCTGGCAGGCGCAGGGCACGCCGCTGGTAGTGATCGGCGGCATCGAATACGGCGCGGGGTCCAGCCGCGACTGGGCGGCCAAGGGCACCGCCCTTCTGGGCGTGAAGGCCGTGATCGCCGAAAGCTTCGAGCGGATCCACCGGTCGAACCTTGTCGGCATGGGCGTGATCCCGTTCGAGTTCCTGCCCGGCGAGACCCGCAAGACGCTGGGCCTGACGGGCGCCGAGGTGATCTCGATCGACGGGCTGGAGGGCGACCTGAAGCCGCTTTCGCAGGTTGCCTGCCACATCACCCGGTCGGACGGGACCGTGCAGACGATCCAGATCAAGTGCCGGATCGATACCGCGATCGAGATCGACTATGTCCGGAACGGCGGCGTGCTGCACTATGTGCTGCGCGATCTTGCGGCGTCCTGAGCACCTCAGTCGCCGGTCGGGGAATGCGAGGGCCCGGAAAATCCGGGCCTTCGCTCTTTCTTAGGAGTTCCTCTGCAAAGCTGGGGTCCATGCCGCTGTGACCAGAAAGGTCTTGCCGATGAAGCCGACGCTTGCCGCCCTGCCCCGACCCTTTCGTCCGACGCATCGAGACCGTCCCTGGCATCAAAGCCTGCCTTTCGGCGAGGCGCTGGTGATCATCGCTTTCGGCTGCTTTCTGGCGCTGGCCTGACGTGGCCAGACATGCTCGGGGAGGTTGGCACGGGGTCATCGGCATGGCGCGCCAATGCGGCCGGGTCAGCCGCCCGCAGCCAGCGCCCGCTCCAGTTCCGGCACGAAGCGGGTCTCGTAGTCGGTTCCGACCAGCGGTCCGACAAAGCGGAACAGCACCGTCCCGTCACCGGCGATGATGAAGGTCTCGGGCGGGGCCGTCACCCCCCATTCCACCCGGTTGCGCCCTTGCGGATCGGTCGCGACGCCAAGGAACGGGTTGCCTTCCTCGGCCAGGTAGGCGACGGCCCTTGCGTCATCATCCATGATGTTGACGCCGGCCACCCGGATTCCGCGTTCTGCCAGCTTCATCAATACCGGATGCTCGGCCCGGCACGGCGGGCACCAGGTGGCCCAGAAGTTGACCACCGTCACCTCTCCGCTTCGCAGGTCGGCGTCGGTCAGCGCCGGAAGACCCGGCAAAGCGGTCGCAGGCAGCACCGGCGCGGCCTGCCCGATCAGGACCGACGGCAACTGGCCCCGGTTGTCGCGCTGCATGCCGACATAGAACATCACCGCAAGCCCCGCGAACAGCACCAGCGGCAAGGCAATCAGCAGCCTAGGCATCCGGGCTCTCCTGCCGCGCTTCGACGTCGGCCAGCGCCCGCTTGACCCGCGCCGCCTGCCACAGGCTGAAGCCCGCCACCGCGGCAAGCAAAAGCGCGCTGATCAGGTAGGATCCCAGCACTGCGGCGGCATACGTCCCCAGATCCGGCATCACGCCACCCTTTCCCGCGCCAGCAGCGCCTGCAACCGCCGGCGCCGGATCTCGGTCCGGGTGCGCACCAGAACCAGCGTCACGAACAGAAGGACGAACCCGGCAATGCAGATCAACAAAGGCAGCCAGAACACGTTCGAGATGTTCTCTTCCTTGTCGAGGGAAAGTGTCGCCCCCTGGTGCAGCCCCTGGTTCCAGAAGTTCACCGCATAGCGGCTGAGAAGCGCGAACACCGACCCGACAAGGCACAGAATCGCGGTCAGGTCGGCCGCGGTATCGGGGTTCTCCACCGCCTCCCACAGCGCAATGTAGCCGAAGTAGAACAGCGTAAGGATCAGGAACGAGGTCAGCCGCGGATCCCAGGCCCACCATGTCCCCCACATCGGCTGGCCCCAAAGCGCGCCGGTGACAAGGGCGATCAGCGTGAAGGTCAGACCGACTGGCGCCGCAGCCTTGGCGGCCAGCGCAGAAACATGATGCCGCCGCACGATCCAGATCAGCGAGGTCACCAGCATCATCCCCCAGGCGTTGATCGCCATCATCGCGGCGGGCACATGGATGTAGATGATCTTGACCGTAGCACCCTGCCGGAAATCGTCTGGCGTGAAGAAGAACCCCCAGACCAGCCCGACACTCAGGCAAATGGCCGTCAGACCGATCGCCCAGGGCAAGGCCCGGGCCGAGGTCTGCATGAACCGTTTCGGATTGGCGTATTCCCAGATCGACATGCTCTTTGGCTATCCTGTCCTGCGGCCCGGCTCAACTCACCATCTTGCGACAGCTTAGCGCAGGTTGACGCGCAGCGCCGCCGCCGCCGCGAAGGGCAGAAGGGCGGTCGCACCAAGGCTGATCGCTGCCAGAAGGGCAAGCGGCGTGCCAAGTGCCGTCCCATCGGCCCCGCGTCGCACCATTTCGGCCCCGAAAATCAGGGTGGGCATGTAAAGCGGCAGGACAAGAAGGCTGAGAAGCAGCCCGCCGCGCCGCAGGCCCACGGTCAGGGCCGCGCCGAAGGTTCCGATCATCGACAGCGCCGGCGTGCCAAGGAGCAGGCTGACGACCAGCCAGCCATACCCCGCCGGGGCAAGGTTCAATAGGACACCAAGTCCGGGCGCTGCCAGGGTCAGCGGCAGGCCGGTGACCAGCCAGTGCGCGGCAGCCTTGACCGCAACCACCCCTTCCAGCGGGATCGGCGAGGTGACCAGAAGGTCCAGCGAGCCGTCCTCGTGATCCAGCGCAAAGATCCGGTCCAGTGACAGCAGGCAGGCCAGAAGCGCGCCGACCCACAGGATGCCGGGCGCGATCCGGCCCAGGGTGCCGCCCTCGGCCCCGACACCCAGCGGCACCAGGACGGCCAGAATCAGGAAGAACGCCAGACCCAGCCCGAAGCCGCCGCCACTGCGGATGGCAAGGCGCAGGTCCCGCAAGAGAAGCGCCCTCATCCTCTTCCCCTATGCGGTTGCTCTTTCCCAAAATACTCCCGCCGGAGGCTCCGCCGCCGCCCAAATCCGCAACGGCTCATGCGAAAGCCTCGTCGAAACCGTCGCGCGCCAGGATGCGGATGCGGTGCGGATCCAGATCAAGAACCGCAGCCTCGGGCAGGCCAAGGTCGGCATGGGTGGCAAGGATCGCGGCCCCGCCTTGCGCCAGATGCTGCCGGACGACGCCGGCAAAGCCCGCGACCGAGCCCGCGTCCAGACTGACGGTCGGTTCGTCGAGAAGCCAAAGCGGCCGACCGCTGACCAGAAGCCGGGCCAATCCAAGTCGGCGCTTCTGCCCGGCCGAAAGCTCTGCTGCCCGGCGGTGGGCCAGGGCGGCAATGTCAAGGGCAAGCAAGGCACCCACAATTGGCGGTCCGCCGTAGATCGCCGCCCAGAAGCCCAGATTCTCGGCCACCGTCAGGGTCGATTTCAACCCGTCGGCATGGGCGGCATAGGCGACCGCATCGGATGCGACCTCGATCTCGCCGGCAGCCGGCGGCTGCAATCCGGCAAGCGTGCGCAGAAGCGTGGTCTTGCCCGATCCGTTCGGCCCGCGCAGGATCAGCGCCTGACCTGCGGCGACGGAGAAGCCAAGGCCTTGCAGGACGGTCACCCCGCCCCGTGCAACGGAAAGATTGCGCACTCCGATCACCATGGGTGAAGCCGTAACCCATGCCGCCTCGCGCGAAAAGGGCCATGGTCAAGTGCTGCGTGCCCGCCTATCCCTGTCGCGGCGCAGCAGGAGACCCGCAATGCAGACGATTCCCTTCGGCCGGACCGGCCGCCTGACGACCCGGATCGGCTTTGGCGCCTGGGCGATCGGCGGCACCTGGGGCGAGGTCAGCCTCGATGACGCCAAGGCAGCCCTTCATGCAGCCCTGGACGCGGGCATGTCCTTCATCGACACCGCCGACGTCTATGGCGACGGGCGCTCGGAACGGATCATCCGCGACGTGCTGGCCGAAAGGCCGGGCGAGACGCCTTTTGTCGCCACCAAGGCGGGCCGCAGGCTAAGCCCGCATGTCGCCGAAGCCTACACCGGGGCGGCGCTGGAAGAGTTCATCGACCGGTCGCTTGCCAACCTCGGGGTCGAGCGGCTGGACCTGGTGCAGCTGCATTGCCCGCCAACCCCGGTCTATTCAGATCCGCAGGTCTTTGCCGCCCTTGATGCGATCAAGGCCAAGGGCAAGATCGCCGACTACGGCGTTTCGGTCGAAACCGTCGCCGAGGCGCGGGCGGCCCTTCGCCAGCCCGGCGTCGTGTCGGTCCAGATCATCGCCAATCTTTTCCGGATGAAGCCGGCCGAGCTGTTCTTCCCAGAAGCCCGCGCGAAAGGGATCGCGATCATCGCCCGCGTGCCGCTGGCCTCGGGCCTTCTGACCGGCAAGATGACCCGTGACAGCCAGTTCGCAGCCGATGACCACCGCAGCTTCAACCGCAACGGCGAGGCGTTCGACAAGGGCGAGACCTTTTCCGGCGTGCCCTTCGACGTGGCGCTGGAGGCGGTGGAGGAACTGCGGTCACTGGTGCCGGACGGGGCAACCATGGCGGCCTTCGCCCTGCGCTGGATCCTGATGGACGCTGCAGTGACGGTGGTCATTCCCGGCGCGAAGACGCCTGAACAGGCCCGGGCGAATGCGGCAGCTGCGGACCTCGCACCGCTGTCGGACGAGGTGATGGCCGCCGCGCGCGACGTCTATGACCGGCTGGTGGCCCCGCATGTCCACAGACTTTGGTAAACCGGGCCAAATTCCTTCGAAGGAATTTGCAAGAGTTTTCGAAAACTCTTGCGCCTCAACCCACCGGCAGCAGCGCCACGGCCACCCGGCGACCTTCGCCCAGAAGCACGTTGTAGGTCCGGCAGGCGGTGGGCGACGCCATCGGCTCGACCCCGATCCCCTGCGCCTCAAGCGCATCGCGGAAGCTGGCAGGAACATGCGCCACCGCCGCGCCGGTGCCGACGAACAACACGTCGATCCGGCCTGCCAGACTTAAAGGTGCCGCAGTATCGTCAAAGCCACCCCAGGGCCCGGCGTCCCAGGGGGTGATCAGGCAGGGCCCGCGCAGGACATGCCCCGCGACGCGAAAGAACCCCGGCCCGTAGCCTTCGACGGCCTTGGCGGTGCCATAGGTGATCTCGGTCAGGCGCATCGGTCAGGCGTCGATGTTGGCAAACTCGCCGGACCCGCCCGAAGCTTTCGGCTTTTCGCTGCGGTCGATCCCGATCATCAGCACGATGTTCTTGGCCATGTAGAGCGTGGAATAGGTGCCAAGGATCACCCCCAGAAGCATCGCAAAGACGAAGCCCCGGATCACGTCGCCGCCAAAGATCATCAGCACGATCAAAGAGATCAGCGTGGTCGACGCGGTCATGATCGTGCGCGACAGCGTTTCGTTCGCGGTCAGGTTCATCATCTCGCGCAGCGGCATCTGCTTGTATTTGGCCAGGTTCTCGCGCAGCCGGTCGAAGATCACCACGGTGTCGTTGACCGAATAGCCAAGGATCGTCAGCAGCGCCGCGACAATGGTCAGATCGAACCGCAGCTGGAAAAGCGAGAATATCCCGACGGTCACCAGGACATCATGCACAAGCGCCGCGACCGTGCCGATAGCAAATTGCCACTCGAACCGGACCCAGACATAGAACAGGATACCCACCGCCCCGGCCAGAACTGCCAGAAGCGCCGAAGTCACCAGCTCCTGGCTGACCTTGGGCCCGACCGATTCGACCGCCGGAAAGCTGATCGCCGGGTCAATGGCCTGCAACGCCGCCTCGACTTCGGCAATCAGTTCGGGGGTCACCGATTCCTCGCCCTCGCGCGCCGAAATGCGGATCATCGCGACATGCTGGTCGGCGCGGAACGACGGGTCGAAGACCTCCGAGATCGAAACATCGCCAAGGTCCAGCGCGCCAAGCGCCTCGCGGTAGGTGCCGATATCGACGGCAAGCGTGGATTCGGTGCGGATCGTGGTGCCGCCCTGGAAATCGATGCCGTAATTCAGCCCAACCGTGAAGATCAGCACCAGCGAGCCAAGCATCGCCGCGATCGACGCGCCGAAGGTCACCCACTGGATGCGGAAGAAGTCGATGTTGGTCTTTACGGGGACAAGCCGAAGACGCCAGGCCATTTCGCATTCTCCTCCGGTCAGACCACGATGGTCTTCGGGCGTTTCCAGTCAAGCCAGGACTCGACGATCAGGCGGGTCACATAGACGGCGGTGAACATCGAGGTCAGAATGCCAAGCCCCAGCGTCACCGCAAAGCCGCGCACCGGCCCCGAGCCAAGCCAGAACATGATCAGAGCGGTCAGCAGCCCGGTCACGTTCGAATCCATGATCGCCGAGAAGGCCCGGTCGAAGCCAAGCTCGACCGCGCGGCGCGGGTTAGCCCCGGCGCGCAATTCCTCGCGGATCCGTTCGTAGATCAGCACGTTCGCATCAACCGCCATCCCCATGGTCAGCACGATCCCGGCGATGCCGGGCAACGTCAGCGTGGCCCCGATGACCGACAAAAGCGCCATCAGAAGGGCGATGTTAAGCGCCAGCGCCAGGTTGGCCATCACGCCGAAGATGCCATAGGACGCGATCATGTAGGCCGCGACGCAGACCATGCCGATCAGTGCCGCCGTGCGCCCCGCGGCGATGGAGTCGGCGCCCAGTTCGGGGCCGATCGTGCGCTGTTCCAGAAAATCCATCTCGGCCGGCAGGGCTCCGGCGCGCAGAAGGACCGCAAGCCTGGTCGATTCCTCCACCGAGAAGTTGCCGGTGATGATGCCGGACCCACCGGCAATATGCGCCTGGATCACCGGGGCCGAGATCACTTCGCTGTCCAGCACGATGGCGAAGGGGGCGCCGATGTTCGCCAGCGTGTAATCGCCGAACTTGCGCGCGCCCGAGGTGTCGAAGCGGAAGCTGACCGCCGGCCGGCCGTTCTGGTCGAACGAGGGCTGGGCATCGACCAGCTCTTCCCCGGTAACGACCGGGGTTTCTTCGACGATGTAATACACGCCCTCTTCGTCCATGGACGGCAAGAGCAGCCGGCGCGGGCCGGGTTCTGCGCCGGCATCGGTGGTGCGTCCGCCCGGAACCACTGCGTTGAAGGTCAGCTTGGCGGTGGTACCGATGATGCCGATCAGCTCGTCCGCCGAGCCGATGCCCGGAACCTGGATCAGGATGCGGCGTTCGCCCTGGCGCTGGATCGTCGGCTCGCGGGTGCCAACCTCGTCCACCCGGCGGCGGATGATTTCCAGCGACTGGTCCAGCGTGCGCCCGTCCGTTGCCAGCTTTTCCGCCTCGGACAACTGAATGAGGATGTCATTGCCGTCCGATGTCACGTCAAGCGTGCTTTGCCCGACCGCCGTCACGCCCGAGACGGGGGCCGCCAGCGCCTTGACCGCCTCGATGGCCGCGGCCATGCCGGCCGGGTTTTCGATCGTCACCCGCAGCGTGGCGGGATCGGCAGCGGGCACTTCACGGACGCTGCCGACCTGGTCGCGCAGATCGCGCAGCACGTCGCGCACTTCGGGCCAAAGCGCGTCCATGCGGCTTTTGTAGACGTCCTCGACCCGGACTTCGGCCAGAAGATGCGCCCCGCCCCGCAGGTCAAGCCCCAGGTTCATCAGCGCAGACGGCAGGAAATCCGGCCAAAGCGCGCGGTCAGTATCCTGGTCAAGGGTTGCCGTGCCGCCCGCGACCTCGATGGCGGCCACGGCGTCGTTGTGACGTTCAACCTGGCCGTAAAACAGGTTCGGAACCGCCCCGAGGATGCCCCAGGCGCAGACAAGAAGGATCAGGATTCGCTTCCACAGCGCCATGGACTGCATAGGTCGTGCCTTAGCTTGCGGCCGGTTCGGTCTTGTTCAGGACCTGAGTGATCGTGTGCTTGATCACCTTGACCTTGACGCCGTCGGCGATCTCGACCTCGACCATGCCATCTTCGTTCACCTTGAAGACCTTGCCGACGATCCCGCCCGAGGTCACCACCTGATCCCCCCGGCGCAGGGCTTCCACCATGGCCTTGTGTTCCTTCATCTTGCGTTGCTGCGGACGGATCAGGAGGAAGTAGAAGATCACGAAGATCAGGATGATCGGCAGGAACTGCGCGAAGGCGGCCCCAGCCGAAGGCGCGGCAGTCTGGGCGAAAGCAGGGGAGACGAACATGGGCTTCCTTTCCGGCGGGCCGGACGGTGCCGGCGCATGTGGTCGGTGCCGGAGGTCGCCGGCGGTTGCGGGGTGATGTAAGGCCTTTCGCGGCGCAGCGCCAGAGGGGGCGCGCAGAGGGCGCGCGTGGGTTCGGTTTGCGGAGTGCTTTCCCAGCGTCGCGGAATGCGGCATACAGCGCCAACGCATCCGATCGAGGCCAGACCCATGCACGACATCCGCTTCATCCGTGAAAACCCCGCCGCGTTCGACGCGTCCCTGTCGCGCCGCGGGTTGGCGGGGATGTCGTCCGGGCTTCTGGCCAAAGACGAAGCGCGGCGGGCGAAGATTCTTGCGGCCGAAACCGCAGCAGCGGCGCAGAATGCGGCCTCGAAGGACGCGGGCGCTGCCAAGGCCCGTGGCGATGACGCCGAGTTTCAGCGCCTGCGCGCGCTGGTGGCCGACAAGAAAGCCGAAGGGGCGCGGCTGACCGAAGAAGCCGCCGGCGAGGACGCGCGGCTGAAGGATGCGCTGTCGCGGATCCCGAACCTGCCGCTGACCGAGGTTCCCGAAGGCCCGGACGAGACCGCCAACGTCGAGGTCCGCCGCTGGGGAACCCCGCGCGATCTGGCGTTCAAGCCATTGGAACATTTCGACATTCCGGCGGCGAGGGACGGGCTGGACTTCGCCACCGCCGCCAAGCTTTCAGGCAGCCGCTTTGTCGTCCTGCGCGGCGCCGTGGCCCGCGTCCACCGCGCGCTGGCGCAGTTCATGCTGGACCTGCACACCTCTGAGCATGACCTGTCCGAGACCTGGACCCCGGTTCTGGTGAAGGAAGAGGCGATGTTTGGCACCAACCAGCTGCCGAAATTCGCCGAGGACAGCTATCAGACCACCAACGGCTGGTGGCTGATCCCCACCGCCGAAGTCACCCTGACCAACTCGGTCGCGGGCGACATTCTGGACGAGGCGACCCTGCCGATCCGCCTGACCGCACACACCCATTGCTTCCGCTCCGAGGCCGGGTCGGCGGGCAAGGACACGACGGGCATGCTGCGCCAGCATCAGTTCGAGAAGGTCGAGATGGTGACGATCTGCACCCCCGAGACCGCCCTCGCCGAACATGACCGGATGACGAAATGCGCGGAAAGCGTGCTGGAGCGGCTGGGCCTGCCCTACCGCACCATCGTGTTGTGCACCGGCGACATGGGGTTCGGCGCGCAAAAGACGCATGATCTGGAGGTGTGGCTGCCAGGGCAGAACACCTACCGCGAGATATCCTCGGTCTCGACCTGTGGCCAGTTCCAGGCACGGCGGATGAACGCGCGCTACCGACCGGCCCGTTCTGAAAATGGGGGCGGCAAGCCCGAGTTCGTGGCGACGCTGAACGGGTCGGGCCTTGCCGTCGGGCGCTGCCTGATCGCGGTGCTGGAAAACGGCCAGCAGGCGGTCGGGTCGGTTGACCTTCCGGCGGCGCTGGTGCCCTATCTTGGCGGTAAGACCCGGATCACCAACGCGGGCCAACTGGTCTGACTGCTGCCCGGCTGCCTAGAAAGAGCATGATGAACACCAAAGCGCTGATCCTTCTCGTCGCCACCGTTGCCTTCGGCGTCGCCCCTTTCGTGACGCCCCCCTTCACCGGCTATGATCCGGCGCTGTTTCCGGTCCGGATCGAGCGTCCCTCGATCCAGCCGGCGGGCTATGCCTTCTCGATCTGGAGCGTGATCTATCTCTGGCTTGCGGCCCATGCCGTCTTCGGCCTGTGGAAGCGGTCGGAAGACCCGGCCTGGGCGACGGTTCGCGTGCCGTTGACCGTGGCGCTGGTGGTGGGCGCGGTCTGGCTCTGGATCGCCGGGCAAACTGCGATCTGGGGGACGGTGACGATCTGGATCATGGCCGGGGCGGCGATCCTGGCGTTCCTGCGCGCCGATCCGGACCGGGACCGCTGGATGCTGTCCGCACCCACCGCGATCTTCGCGGGGTGGTTGTCGGCGGCCTCGGCCGTGTCAACCGGCGTCCTGGTCGCGGGCTACGGCTGGCTGGGCGACACCGCAGCCGCCGCCGCGATGCTGGCGCTTGTGCTGGCAATTGCCGTGACCGTGCAGATGCGCCGGCCGTCGATGCCGGTCTACGGGCTGACCGTCATCTGGGCGCTGATCGGGATCATCGTCGTGAACCGCAGCGACAACCTGACCGTCGCCGGGCTGGCCGGCGCGGGTGTTGTGGTCATGGCCGCAACACTTTGGGCCGCGCGCCGGGCCAAGCTTCGGGCCTAGCGCTTCGGGCTGGTCCCGGCCTTGCCGTCCATGTGCTTGCGCAAGCGCGAGGGCGTGTGGAACTTGCGGTCTTTCCACGGGTTTTCATTGCCCTGGCTTCGCAGGAACAGCCGGATCGGCGTCCCCGGCATGTCGAAATGATCGCGCAAGCCGTTGACCAGATAGCGTTTGTAGCTTTCCGGCAGCTCGTCCGGGCGTGAGCACTTGATCATGAACCCTGGCGGCCGGGTCTTGGCCTGCGTCATGTAGCGCAGCTTGATCCGGTGGCCGCCGGGTGCTGGCGGCGGATGCGCCTCGGTCATCGCCCCAAGCCAGGTGTTCAGCCGCGCGGTGCTGATCCGGCGGTTCCAGACGTTGTGCGCCTGGCGGATCGCGTCGTGCAGCCGGTCCAGCCCCCGGCCGGTCTTGGCGCTGACCGTAACCAGGGGAGCGCCCCGCAACTGCGGCAGCAGGCGGTCGAACATCTCTTTCAGCTCGGCCAGCTTTTCCTGTTTTTCGTCCTCGAGATCCCACTTGTTGACCGCGACGACAACCGCCCGGCCCTCGGTCTCGGCGAAGTCGGCGATGCGCAGGTCCTGCACCTCGAAGGGGATTTCCACGTCCAGCAGGACGACCACGACCTCGGCAAAGCGCACCGCGCGGATGCCGTCCGAAACGGAAAGCTTTTCCAGTTTTTCGGTGATCCGGGCCTTCTTGCGCATGCCCGCTGTATCAAAGATGCGGATCGGCGTGCCCTGCCATTCGGCCCGGACCGAGATCGCGTCGCGGGTGATGCCCGCCTCGGGTCCGGTCAGCAGGCGGTCATAGCCCAGGATCTTGTTGATCAGTGTGGATTTTCCGGCATTTGGCCGACCGATCACCGCGATTTGCAGCGGCTTTTTCGGCGTCGGGAAATGCGCGGTTTCGTCCCCGTCAAGCTCGGCGTCTTCCTCGGACAGGTCGATGTCCACCTCGGGCGCGTTCTCGGCCTCACGCTCGGCAAACTCGCCTTCCAACGGCTTCAGCTCGCGGTAAAGGTCGTCCATCCCTTCGCCATGTTCGGCGGAAATGCGGATCGGCTCGCCCAGACCCAGCGAGTAGGCCTCAAGCGCGCCCGCATCGCCGGCCTTGCCTTCGGCTTTGTTGACGGCAAGAAACACCCGCGCGTTCTTCTTGCGCAGGATGTCGGCGAAAACCTCGTCGGTCGGGGTGACACCCACGCGCCCGTCGATGACGAAAAGACAGGCGTCGGCCATTTCGACCGCACGTTCGGTCAGCCGGCGCATCCGGCCTTGCAGGCTGTCGTCGGTCACTTCTTCCAGCCCTGCGGT
>JANOER010000008.1:0-15977 GCA_031441285.1 Rhodobacterales bacterium | reverse complement strand
GTAACAAACTGCAACAATCTGATCGTATTTCTTTTCACGGCATTATGTACTCCTGACTGGTCGGCAAAGTCAATCATTTTTTTTAGGTGCCCCTTGATCAATTCAGGATGGTTTTGCACGCAATAGCTAATTGGCTTTTTCGCGGTCGGGAAATGCGCGGTTTCGTCGCCGTCAAGCTCGGCGTCTTCCTCGGACAGGTCGATGTCCACCTCGGGCGCGTTCTCGGCCTCACGCTCGGCAAACTCGCCTTCCAACGGCTTCAGCTCGCGGTAGAGGTCGTCCATCCCTTCGCCATGTTCGGCGGAAATGCGGATCGGCTCGCCCAGACCCAGCGAGTAGGCCTCAAGCGCGCCCGCATCGCCGGCCTTGCCTTCGGCCTTGTTGACGGCAAGAAACACCCGCGCGTTCTTCTTGCGCAGGATGTCGGCAAAAACCTCGTCCGTGGGCGTCACACCCACGCGCCCGTCGATGACGAAAAGACAGGCGTCGGCCATTTCGACCGCGCGTTCGGTCAGCCGGCGCATCCGGCCTTGCAGGCTGTCGTCGGTCACTTCTTCCAGCCCTGCGGTGTCGATCACGGTAAAGCGCATGTCGAAAAGCCGGGCGTCGCCCTCGCGCAGGTCGCGGGTCACGCCGGGCTGGTCATCGACCAGCGCCAGTTTGCGCCCGACAAGGCGGTTAAAAAGCGTGGATTTGCCCACATTGGGGCGGCCCACTATGGCGAGGGTAAAGCTCATGTCATGCGTCCAGGCTAGGCGAAGCGCCTGCCATACACGGGAAGGCCCTCAGCGGAAAGCGTGAAGTTGCCCGTCGCCGCTGACGACATACAGCACGCCACCCGCCACCGCCGGTTGGGTAGAAGCGCCGCCCGGGATCTCGGCTGTGTGGGTCAGGCTGCCATCCGTCGGATCGAAAGCGCGCAAAAGCCCGTCCGACGACACGACCATAACACGCCCCCCCGCAAGGACCGGCCCGTAATGCGCGTAGATCCCCTTGCGGCGCTTGACCTTGTCGGTGTCGTAATAGGGCATCGCCACGGCCCAGATCACCTCGCCGGTCGCGGCATCGAGCCGGACAAGCTCGGACTGGTCGTTCACCAGGAACAGCGAGCCGCCCCCGACCGCGACCGGTGCAAGCGCGCCTTCACCCGCCGACCAGATCCGCTCGCCCGAGGCGGCCTCCATCGCGACCGTCCGCCCCGAGGCGGTCCCGGCGACCAGCATGCTGCCGGTGATCACCGCATCACCAGTGACGTCCGGAGTCTGGGCATAGGCCCGACCCAGCCGCTTTCCGGCCATCGAGGTGCGCCAGACCCGGGTGCCGTTGCCGATCTTCAGCACGGCCATCAACTCGCCCCCGCTGGAGGGGAAGATCACCAGACGGTCACTGATCGTCGGCGCCGCCGAGCCGACATAGGCGGTGCTGCCGGGGGTGCCGACCACCTGCCAGATCACCTTGCCGTCGCTTGCCGAAAGCGCCCAGGCCGACCCGTCGCGCCCGCTGACATAGACCGCCGTGCCATCCGTTGCCGGAGCGCCACTGACCGGAGTGTCAAGCTCTTCGCGCCACAGAACCGCGCCGGTTGCCGTGTTCAGCGCGACAACCTCGCCATAGCCGGTGGTGGCGGCAAAAAGCGTATCACCCGCCACCGCAAGTCCGCCGCCTGACTGGCCGCCGCCTGCGTCAAAATCCGCCGTCAGGTCCACGGACCACAGCGTCGCCCCTCCGGTCGAGGTTGCGGTGACCGTTGCCGCCGCGTCGATCGTGAAGACCCGCCCGCCCGAGACAACGGGGGCCGCCGCGATCCGGTTCTTGCGGCTGGAGCCCGCCCCGATCTCGGCGCTCCAGGCCAGCCTTGGCGACGGGCTTAGCGCCGAATGCGGCATCAGGTGCCGGGCGTTGCTGCCGCGGTGGGTCCATTCGCCGGAATTGGTCTGTCCGCCAAGGGAAATCGCCACGCTTTGGTTCGCGGCTTCGGGGGCTGCGGTCGGGGCGGGCTTGCCTTCGACCGGCACGCTTGCGGCAAGGTCCTCGCGGACCGGAAACCGCTCGCCCTCAAGCAGGACTTCGCGCTTGGCGCAAGACGCCACCAGCAAAAGCAGGACGGCGCCCAACATCAGCCTGATCGACATGCGTGCCACTTGACCGGATCCTTCCCTTGCGCCGACATGCGCCCTGTTCGTGCGCACAAGGCCCATGCCTCAGCCCGCCGGCGCTTCGGGCAGTGTTCCGCCCAGTGCCGTGACCATCTGACCAAGCCGCGCCTTCAAAGGCCCCGAGGCTTCCTGATCCTGCACAAGTGTCACCATGGCAGCGATCGCTTCGTCCGTCTTGCCTTCTTCGATCAGAAGGTAGGCCAGAAGTTCTTCGGCCAGGGTCCGGTAGGGGCGCCCGGCCACGGCAATCCCCTGCAAGGCGCTGCGCCGGTCGGCGAGAGGGATGTCGCCGCCGCCGACCAGAACCCGGCGCAGGACCGCCAGATCGCGATAGACCGGCGTCAACGCTGCATCGGCCCCCACTTTTTCAAGTGCTGCAAGGGTGGCCGCACGATCCTCCTCGGGGTCCGATGCCAGAATCAGCTGCAAAAGTGCGGTCTGGGCACCGTCGGTCGGGATCGCGTCCAATGCGCCGCGCCGTTCCGCAGGCGTGCCATTGTCCAGCGCGTCGATCAGCGCATCGCCGAAGGCTTCGGCCCGTGCCGCGTCGCGCGCCTTGGACCATTCGGTCCAGGCCGTGCCGCCGACAAGACCAAGAACGGCAACCCCCGCGATCCAGCCATACTTGCGGAAAATCGCAAACAACCGGTCACGGCGCACCTCTTCGGTGACTTCTTCAATGAAACTGTCGGGATTGCTCACGCCCAAGCCTCTGGTTCGGTTTTCATCGTCTTACAGGCAAAGCCGCCGGGTTGCCAAGCCCTGCCCGGCCGACAAGCGCGGTCAGAAATCCGAAGGCAGGCCCAGAACACGCCGAAACGCCGGTATCCATTCGACATAGGCCGGCGGCAGGGTTCCTTCTGCCTGCATCTGCTCAAGGATCGCCAGAGCCTCCCGGTTTTCCGGTGCCGGGTCCTGAAGAAGTGTCGCCTTGAGGTCAAGCGCCCTGACGACGTCAATCTTGTAGAAGGAATCGTCCGGATAGGCGGCCGCCAGATTGCGCATCAGGGTCAGGCTCTGGTCCTGCTGGTCCAAAGCCGCAGTCATGTCACCCTGCTGGACCAGCGCTGCCGAGACACGTTCATGACTCACCGCAAGATTGCGATACCAGGTCAGGTTGCTGCTGTCTTGCTGGACCAGCCAGTCGCGCAGGGCCAGGCAGTCCTGATGGCTTTTCACGGCTCCGGCGATGTCGCCTGCCGCAAGCTGCGCGTCGCCCATCCGTTCCAGTGCGATCGAAAGGTCGTTGGCCCATGCGGTGCTGAAGGCATCGATCTCCAGAAGCCGGCTGCCCATGGCCACCATCTCGCGATAGCTGGCGACGGCTGCGGGTTGGTCGCCCAGGGCCACCTGCGCATCGCCAAGGCGGTTCAGGGTAACCAGCCGGTCGTGCAGGTGTTCGGGGTCGTCCGGTGCAAGCTGAACAAGCCGGTCAACCGTCGCAAGCGACTGCTCGCCGACCGACAGCGCGTCGTCGCTGCGGCCCAGACTGAGCAAGGTGCTGGACCACAGGTTCTGTGCGATGGAAAATTCGCGCAAGGCGGGCAGGTCATCGGGCGCTGCCCCGACCAGATCAGCCCGCAGCTGCACGGCCTGGGCCTGAAGCGGTTCGGCCTCGGCAAAGCGTGCTTGCGAGACATAGAGGCTGGATACCTGGCCAAGCGAATAGGCAAGGTCCGTCCGGTATTGCGCCACCACCGGATCGGCGGTCACCAGCGACTGCCGAAGGTGCTGCACGTCGGCGTAGATCGTTTCGGCGCCGGCCTGGTCGCCCATCGCCAGCTTGATCTGCGCGATTTTTTCCAGTGTGACGCCCAGGTCGCGCTGGCGAGGCAGGTTCTGCGGATCAAGGGCCACGATCCCTTCCCGCAGGACACGGGCGCGCTCTTGCTGGTCCAGCGCGGCAACAAAGTCGTTCTCGGCAAGATAGAGGTCGCCAAGGCGTTCGTGACTGACCGAAAGGTCGCGTTGCCAAAGCATGTTGGTCGGATCGAGCAACGCCAGCCTTTCGCGGACAGTGGCTGCGGCCTGCTGGGCCAGCAAAGCGGATTCGCGGTCACCCAGCAGGGTGTTGGTGTCTCCGATCCGCTCGAAAGTCACGGACAGGTCGCGTTGCCGCAGCGTGTTGTCGGGGTCGAGGGCCGCAAGTTCCTCACGGATCGCCAGAGCCTTGCCGTAGCTTTCCAGAGCACCCGAAAGGTCGCCGTTGGCGGCGCGCGTGTCTCCATTGCGTTCATGGCTGACCGAAAGATCACGGATCATGCTTTCGTCGCCGGGGAATTCGGCCACCAGGTCTTCGGTCATTTTCAACGAGATCGCATAGGCTGCCTCGGCGCGCGGCTTGTCTCCCGTGGCCAGATAGACATCCCCCAGACGCTCTTGAGTGTAGGACATGTCGCGGCGGTAGGTGACGCTGGCCGGATCCAGCGCCAGAAGGGCTTCGTTCAGCGCCATCGCTTCCTGATGCGCGGCAAGGGCCCCGGGGAAATCGTTGCGCGAAAACCGGACCTCGCCCAGCTTGTTGCGCGCCATCTGGCGATCGCGCATCAGGTCGGCATTGTCGGGCATCTGTTCTGCTTGCCACTGCGAGAACTCCAGTGCGCTGGCGAAGGCTGTTTCGGCCTGATCCAGATACCCCTGCTGTTGCAGGACATTGCCGACGCTGGTCAGCGACCAGACAAGTTCGTGCACCCAGCCGACATCGGTCGGATCGGCCTCGACCTGCCCCTGGGCAAACTTGCTGCGCTGCATGAAGGCGGCAAGGGCGGCCTGAGAGTTGCCGGCGACAAGGTGCAGCTCGCCCAGGGTGAACAGCGCCCCGACATAGGTGAACCGGGTCTCGCGGTCGATCTCTTCGTCCTCGATCTCGGCGTAAAGCGCCACAGCCTTGCCAAGATCCTGGATCGCAAGGTCATAGCGCAGGTCGGTCTGCGCGGCGTTCGCGTTCAGAAGATGCGTCCCCGCTTCGGACACGGTGCGCGACAGGTAGGTCGCGCGGATCGATGTGCGGGCGGCCGCGTCGATCCCGGCCGCTTCGGTCAGAAGCGCGCGCGCGGTGTCGAAGGCGCCCAGCGACAGCTGTTCGTCGGCCTTGGCGCGCAGATCGGCCACGCGCGGATCATCGGACTGGAAACGTTGCAGTTCGGTCTGGAACGCCTCGTAGGACTGGGCCGCCTCTTGCAGCAGCCGGGCGCGGTCAGCCGGAGCCTGGTTGGCCAGATCCCCCGACAACAGGGCCGCGTAAAGCGGGGCCAGCGGCATGTTCCGTTCGGCGGCAAGTGCTTCGATCTCGGCTCGCAGGTCAGGGGTAAGATCGGCCATCGCGATCAGAAGCTGGTCGCGTTCGGGCAGCACCCCTTCGCCGGTGATGAACACCAGTTCGGGCAGGCCGCTTTCGATGTAGGGCAGTTGCTTGCCGCGGCTGCGGTCATAGACATCCTGCTGCACCAGCGTCAGCGCGGTGCGCAGTTCCACCCCCGCCGTCCCGAAGTGCCGCATCAGCGCCGCGGTGAAGGGCGAATTTCCACCCTCGCCGTCCGAGGCGGTTTCGTTCGGGGCGGCGGCAAAGGCAAAAAGCACTCCGTCGGCGCGCCCGATCCGGCCAAGGCCGGGTTTCGCCGCCGGGAGTGCGGCGGTCACCGGCGGATCGCTTTCCAGTGCCGCGGCACTTCGGCCATCGCCAGCCCCGCCGGCAAAGGGATCGTCGCGGCACGCGTCCAGCAAGACGATGACGACCGGAGCCACCGCCTGCAACGCCGCCTGCGCTTCGGAAAGCGGCAAAGCGGTGGCGGTCAGCTTTTCCGTCGTCGAGGCATCTGTATCGGTGGGCAACAGGTAATTCACCCCGTCCAGCGCCACGCCATGGCCGGCGAAGAACAGCAGCGCCACATCTGCGCCCGCCGCATCGGCCTGAAAATCCTCCAGCGCCCGGCGCATCCGGCGCAGGTCGCGGTTGGTCTCGACAAAGACCTCGAAATCCAGCGTTTCGAGCAGGTCTTCCATCGCCCGCGCGTCATTGGCCGGGTTGGACAGCGGGCGGATCAGCGCGTAATCCTCGGCCGCAAGCACCAGCGCCACGCGCTTGTCCGCAAGCGCGGCCGTCCCCAGCCCCAGCCAGATCAGCAGTCCCAGACCGACACGCCGCAGCATCATCCAACCCGTTTGCAACGCAGAAAGAATGCTGAACCCTGACCGGATGGTCAAAGGAAAAAGCCTGTCACCCGCGCGGCTTCACGGCACTGTCAGACCTTCGGAGCGAAACGCCAGTTGCCGTCCGGCGGCAGGTCGGTGGAAACATAGCTGCGCTTTGCGCCTTCCAGTTCCACGATCGGGCTGGCGAAGTCCTCGCCCTCCATGACCTGACGCATCCACATGCCGGCATAGACCCCGTTTTTCTGCAACAGCGTCTCATGGTCGCCGCTTTCGACCACCTGACCTTCTTCAAGCACAAGAATCTGGTCTGCGTCGGCAATGGTCGACAGCCGGTGCGCAATGGCAATGACGCTTCTGCCCTGCCCCATTTCGCCAAGAGACTCCTGGATCGACCGCTCGGTCTGGGTGTCCAGCGCGCTGGTTGCCTCGTCCAGAATAAGGATCGGCGGGTTCTTCAGAAGCGTGCGGGCGATGCCGACGCGCTGCTTTTCACCGCCCGAAAGCTTCAGCCCCCGCTCTCCCACCGTGGTATCATAACCCTCTGGCAAGCTGGTCACGAAATCATGGATTCGCGCTGCCCGCGCAGCAGCGAAGATCTCTTCGTCCGTCGCGTTGTCGCGGCCATAGCCGATGTTGTAGCGGATCGTGTCGTTGAACAGCACCGTGTCCTGCGGCACGACCCCGATCTGTGCGTGCAGCGAAGACTGGGTGACATCGCGGATGTCCTGACCATCAATCCGGATCGAGCCTTGCGAGACGTCGTAGAAGCGAAAAAGCAGCCGCCCGATGGTGGACTTGCCACTGCCTGAGTGGCCGACCAGCGCCAGCTTCTGCCCCGGTGCAAGGGTAAAGGAGACGCCCTTGAGAATCTCACGCGCCGGTTCGTAGGAAAACTTGACGTGGTCAAAGACGATGTTCCCGGCGCGAACAACCAGCGGTTTCGCATCCGGTGCGTCGTTCACTTCGGCGGGTTGGCCAAGAAGGCCGAACATCTCGCCCATGTCGACCAGCGCCTGCCGGATCTCGCGGTAGACGGTGCCAAGGAAGTTCAGAGGCAGCGTGATCTGGATCATGTAGGCATTGACCATGACGAAGTCGCCGACGGTCAGGGTGCCGGACTGCACGCCGAGGGCACTCATGCCCATGACGATGACAAGGCCGGTGGTGATCAGCGTGGCCTGGCCCACGTTCAGGAACGACAGCGACAGGCCGGTCTTGACCGCGGCCGCCTCATACTGCCGCATTGCGCTATCATAGCGGTCGGCCTCACGCGCCTCAGCGTTGAAATACTTGACGGTTTCGAAGTTCAGCAGGCTGTCGATCGCCTTCTGGTTGGCGTCGGTGTCCTGGTTGTTCATCTCGCGCCGCAGCTTCACCCGCCATTCGGTCACGGTGAAGGTGAACCAGACGTAAAGCCCGATGGTGACGATCACGACCGCCGAATACTGCCAGCCGAAGACCAGCGCGAAGATCACCGCGACCATGGTCAGTTCCAGGATCAGCGGCCCGATCGAAAATAGCATGAAACGCAGCAGGAAATCGACGCCCTTCACCCCGCGTTCGATGATCCGGCTCAGACCCCCGGTCTTGCGGGTGATGTGATAGCGCAGGCTCAGACGGTGGATATGGGTGAAGGTCTCGATCGCCAGCCGCCGGATCGCGCGCTGGCCGACCCGGACGAAGACCGCGTCACGAAGCTCGCCGAAGATGATCGCGCCCAGCCGAGCCAGACCGTAGGCCACCACCAGACCGACTGCCCCAAGGCCAAGGATCATGCCGGTGTCCGGGGCCTGCCCCGCCAGGCTGTCCACCGCCAGTTTGTAAATCCAGGGGGTCGTGACCGACACCAGCTTGGCCAGCAGAAGGAACCCCAGGGCCGCCACGACCCGGCGTTTGATCCAGGTCTGCCCCTCGGGCCAGAGGTACGGCGCGACCCGGCGCAGAGTCTGCAAGCCCGAGGCGGGCACGGTCGGCATGTCGGCGGAAGTGGCTTTGGCAGTTGTTCGGCGCATCGTCTGTCCCTTGGCTTCTGGTCCTTGCGGAAAGGTCCAGGCTCGGCTAGTATCATTTCAACCGTTCTTGAATAGTTGAACGATGGATCGAAGTAAAGTCCTTGCCGCCCTGTCGGCCCTGGCGCACGAGACGCGTCTTGACCTCATTCGGCTTCTCATGCCGCAGGGTGAGGCAGGTATGCCTGCCGGGCAGATTGCGCAAGCCCTGGGGCTGGCGGCACCGCGGCTGTCGTTCCACCTTTCGGCGCTGCACGACGCCGGGCTGATCCGGTCGCGCCGCGTTGCGCGCAACGTGATCTACTCGGTCGATGCCGGCGGGCTTGGGCGCACCATTTCGTATCTTCTGAACGATTGCTGTGCCGACCACCCCGAGGTGCTGGCCGCCTGCAGCCGCCGGCAGCCGCAGGATCAGGGTGTTGTCGCGGCAGGGATCGAGACGACCTGACCGGGATAGATCAGGTCGGGATCCTTGATCGTGTCCCGGTTCGCCTCGAAGACCTTGACGTAGAGGACGCCGTCGCCAAGCCGGTCCTGCGCGATGCCCCACAGCGTAAATCCGGGCTGGACGGTGATGGTCACGGATGTGGGTGCCTCGGGGGCCGGGCCGGCTGCGGGGGCCGGATCGGCAGCAGCCACCTCCACGGTCGCGGCCCCGGCGGGCGGCTTGGGCGCAGGTTCGGAACCTGACACGGCGGGGTCTTCGGTCGCTGCCGGCGCAGCTGCCGCCACCGGCTCGACAGCAGGCGCCGGGTCGGCCTTGACCGCTTCGGCCAGCGCATCCAGCGTTTCGCGCTGGAACGGAGTTTCGAAGCGTGACGTGACCAGGCCGGCCTTGTCCAACTGGTCCACCCGCAAGGTGTAGATGCCCGGCGCGGTGTCACTCAGCGTAACCAGCCAGCGCCCGTCGTCGGGAATGTCCGCCGAGGCCACCTCGGCATTGTCGAGATACAGGCGCAAAAGCGCCCCCCGCGCGCCGCGCCCGCCGACCTGCACCTCGCCGGTGGGAGCATAGGAAATCGTGTCGATCATCACCTGCGCTGCAAAGGCCGGATCGGCCGGGGCAGCGTCTTGCAGCACGACCGCGCCGTCGTCGGTCAGCAGCAAGGCCGCCGGGGCGGTGGTGTCCCCGGTCCCTGCGACCTTTGCTTCCGCGGAATCTGGCGCGGAGTCTGCAGAAACCTCGGCAAGCTTCGTCCCGGCGATCGGGCCAAGGGCGACCATCTCGGGCGAGGCGACCGCAACTCCGTCCGGCGAAGTCATCGACAACCACAGAAGGCTTGGGTCCGGGTTCGGCGGCAGGGTGAACTGCAACACGAACTCGCCCGAGGCCAGCGTGATGCCCTCGGCCACCGGAACATCATCGACGACGACCTCGATTTTCGCTCCGGGCGCCGCATGGCCCGCCACCAGCGCCTCACCGTCCGGGGCAACGCGCCAGGTGTCGATCTTCGGCAGGTCCGGGTCCGGCGCAGCGACCGCTTCGGGCAAGGGGTCGGCCGCGGGCTTGACCGTATCGGCCGCCGGAGCGGCTTCGGGTGCCGACGCTGCCGGTGCCACCACTTCACCCGCGTCCTGGACCGCAACCGAAGCGTCGTCCGGCCACAACGCCTGCCAGCCAAGATAGCCGACACCCGCCGTCGCCACCCCGCCAAGGGTCAGGACAATCATCCGTGTTCCCGGGCCCAAGGCCCCCCAAGCCGACATGACACGCCTCCCCGGCCGCGCGATTTGTCCCCGCGCCGCTTTTCTTGGCTTCAGGAATCTTTATATCGCAGGACAAAGCAACCGTTTTCAGGAGCCGCCATGACCAAGCCATCGATCTGCGTCTTCTGTGGTGCGCGCAGCGGGGGCCGTCCGGCCTATGTGGAAGCCGCGCGCGCAACGGGTGCTGCCATCGCCGCGAACGGCTGGCGGCTGGTCTATGGCGCGGGCGACGTCGGCCTGATGGGCGAGGTCGCCACCGCCGCGATCCAGGCCGGGGCCTCGACGCTGGGCGTGATCCCGGTCCATCTTCTGGGGCGTGAGCGCGCGGACCGCGACATGTCGCGGACCGTGGTGACCGAGGACATGCACGAGCGCAAGAAGGTCATGTTCATGAACTCGGACGCCGTGGTGGTGCTTCCGGGCGGTGCGGGGTCGCTGGACGAATTCTTCGAGGTTCTGACCTGGGCGCAGATCGGGCTGCACGCAAAGCCGATCTTCCTTCTGGACGTGGACGCCTACTGGCAGCCGCTGACCGCGCTTCTTGCCCATATCGTCGCGGAAGGGTTTGCCGATCGGTCGATGCTTGGCCTTGTTCAGACTGTCGCCACGACGGAAGACCTGACCTCGGCCCTGAAAGCCGCCCTTGCCTGACGAAAAGGCCGCAGCAGGACGCCGCGGCCTTTCGATCACTTCAGTCGGTTGGTCTGCGGCATCTACATCCGCGCGGCGACGGCTTCCCAGTTCACCAGCTTTTCCAGGAAGTTGGCCAGATAGGCCGGGCGCTTGTTGCGGAAGTCGATGTAGTAGCTGTGCTCCCACACGTCGCAACCCAGAAGGGCGGTCTGGCCAAAGCACAACGGGTTCACGCCGTTTTCCGTCTTGGTGATCTTCAGGGCACCCGAGGCGTCCTTGACCAGCCAGGCCCAGCCTGACCCGAATTGCCCGGCACCGGCCGCCGCGAAATCTTCCTTGAACTTGGCAACCGACCCGAAAGCCTCGGTGAGCGCCTTTTCCAGCGCGCCCGGCATCGTCTTGCCGGTCGGCCCCATCACCTCCCAGAACAGGTTGTGGTTCCAGTGCTGGCTTGCGTTGTTGAAGATGCCGTTCTGCGCTACAGCGCCGGCCTGATAGGTGCCGCGGACGACATCTTCAAGCGACCTGGCTTCCCACTCGGTCCCGGCGACCAGCTTGTTGCCGTTGTCGACATAGGCCTTGTGGTGCAGATCGTGATGATACTCCAGCGTTTCCCGGGACATGCCAAGGGATGCCAGCGCGTCATGCGAATAGGGAAGATCGGGAAGGGTGAAGGCCATCGGAAGTGCTCCTGTTGCAGCGACGGGGTCAGAGCCGAATAAGGGGGCTTGTGCCGGCAAGGTCAAGCCTTCGGACGCCAAATCGCCAGCTTGGCTGCGGCGAAAAATGGCGACCGGTGGCTGGGCGAAGGGTGGATACGTTGCTTGGCAAGGTCCGTCAGCATGCCGGGACTGACTGCGGTTCGGCCGCCGCGCGGGCCAAGACCCTGACCTTGCGTCAGGAAAGCGCGCTGCCCGGCTGGGCCGAATGAGTCAGAAGCCCCATGACATAGCCCGCCACCGACCGGAACGAGATCAGCGTGAAGCCGCCGTCCTGCTGCCAGAAGGCAACCGCCACCTGGGCGGCACGGCTCCGGCGCAGCTCTCCCGGCTCCAGACGGTCGATGTCGACGGGGGAAAGCTTGCGCAGGACATCCGCCGCAGCAGCGCCCTCGATGCGGAAGATCGCACGGGCATCTGACACGTCCACGGCCAGGTGATGCTCTTTGCCCAGGGCCTTCGCGATGGCTGCAAGCGCCTTGGCGACCTCGGCGTAGGGCATCAGCAGAAGATACTCGTCAGGACTCATCCAGCCACAGGCGCGATCGCCGAAGACTTCGATCCGGCGGGGTTTCGGCACCTTGGTCCCGACCCCCGCCTTGATCGCCTTGTCAAGCGACTTCAATCCTTTGGCGCGCAAACTTACCATACCCACCGGTCCGATTTCGCGGATGTCGGCAAAGCCTGCGAAGCGGGCGCCTTTCAGCGCGGAAACCGGGTCAGACATTCTGCTTCTCCCCTTGCGCATCATAGAACATCGTGTCGCGCACCCGCGCCTGGACGGTACCACCCGCGACGGTGTTGAACTCTACCACGTCGCCCATCCGATCCGGCCCGTGCAGCAAAAGCCCCATCGCAATGCCGCGCCCCAGCGTGGGCGAATGGTAGGTCGAGGTCACGCGCCCCTGGGTGTTGCGCTGGCCGTTTGCGTTCACGCCGTCGGCGACGACATAGCTGCCATCGGGGACGACAGACCCATCAAGTGTTTCAAATCCCACAAGTTTCCAGCGGTCTGGGTCGGACAGGAAGGACCGTTCCTGCCCGCGCTTGCCCAGATAATCGGCCTTCTTCTTCGAGATCGCCCAGTCAAGACCCAGGTCTTGCGGGATGACTGTGCCGTCAGTCTCGTCACCGATCATGATGAAGCCCTTCTCGGCGCGCATCACATGCAGGCACTCTGTCCCGTACGGCATTGCGCCCAAAGCCTTTCCGGCATCAACAGCCGCGGCCCAGAACGCGGCACCCTGGCTGGCCGGGATGGCGATTTCATAGGACAACTCACCCGAGAAACTGATCCGGTAGATCCGCGCCGCAAACCCGCCAAGCGTGCCATCCGCCCATTGCATGAAGGGAAGTGCTTCCTTGGAAACATCTATTCCACCAAGGGCTTGCAGAAGTTTCCTTGCGTTCGGGCCGACCACGGCCACCTGGGCGTATTGCTCGGTGACGTTGGCGGTATAGACCTTCCAGTCCCACCACTCGCATTGCAGCCAGTCCTCCATCCAGCCGTGGATGCGGTCGGCGCCGCCAGAGGTGGTGTGGCAAAGCCAGGTGTCGTCGTCGATCCGCGCCACCACGCCGTCATCCGACAGGAATCCCTGTTCGTTGCACATCAGGCCATAGCGGCATTTGCCCACGGGTAGCGTGCTCATGACGCCCGTATACAACATGTCGAGGAATCGGCCCGCATCCGGCCCCTTGACGATGATCTTGCCAAGGGTCGAGGCATCCAGAAGCCCAAGGTTCGTGCGAGTATTCGTGACCTCGCGGTGCACCGCCTGTTCGTGGGTCTCACCGGCGCGGGGGAAGCAGTAAGGGCGGCGCCAGAGGCCGACGGGTTCGAAGTAAGCCCCTGATTTTTCATGGCTTTCGTGCATCGGCGTGCGACGGAGCGGCTGGAAGATCTCGCCCCGCGACTCGCCTGCCAGCGCGCCGATGGTCACCGGCGTGTAGGGCGGGCGGAAGGTGGTGGTGCCCACTTGCGGAATCTCTTGACCCAAAGCATCAGCAAGCACGCCGAGTCCGTTGATATTGCTAAGTTTTCCCTGATCCGTAGCCATGCCAAGCGTGGTGTAGCGTTTGGTATGTTCCACCGACTGATAGCCTTCGCGCGCGGCAAGCTGGACGTCGGAAACCTTCACGTCGTTCTGGTAGTCCAGCCACATCTTCGAGCGAAGTGCGATCGGCGCGCCCTGCGGCATGACCCAGACCGGAGGGATTTCGACGGCGCTTGGCACCGTCTTTTTCGCGTCTTGCTTGCGTCTTCCTTTTGTCTCTACGCGCGCAGAGGCAGCTTCGGACGCAACACCCTGCAGGATCGACCCAAGATCGAGCAGCCCGGCAGCGGCGCCGGCAACCGTGACCATGGCGCTTCCGTCATGGTTCAGGGGCGGGCGGGCGGGATCGGGGATGAAGGCAGAGATGGCCTCGTCCCAGAGAAGCTTGCCGCCGCAATGGCTGTAAAGATGCACCACGGGCGACCAGCCGCCGGACATGGCGACGGCCTCGCACTCGATCTCTTCCTGCACGGCACCCTCGCCAGCCTGTGCGCAGATCGACACGCCGGTGACGCGCTTGCCGCCTTTCACCTTCGCAATTGCCTTTCCGGTCAGGACCCGGATTCCGGCGGCGCGGGCGGCTTCGGGCAACGCCCCGTTCGCGGTGTCGCGGGCGTCGAGAATGACGGGAACATCCAGTCCGGCGGCCTTGAGCGCCAAGGCGGTCTGGTAGGCAGAGTCGTTGTTGGTGACGACCACGGTCCGGTCACCGGGCGAGACGGCATGGTTGACCACATAGTCGCGCACCGCCCCGGCCAGCATCACGCCGGGAATGTCGTTGCCCGCGAAGGACAGTGGGCGTTCGATGGCTCCCGTCGCGGTGATGATCCTGCCCGCCCGGATGCGCCAGAGCCGGTGTTTGGGGCGCCCGTCGCCGGGGGTGTGGTCGGCGACGCGCTCATCTGCCAGCACATAGCCGTGGTCATAGACGCCGAAGGCACAAGTACGGGTGCGGATCGTCACGGTGTCGCGGGCGGCAAGGCCGGCTTCCATGGCTGCAATCCAGGCCTCGACCGGCTTGCCCTGCACCTCTGTCTCATCAACCGGGCTGCGACCGCCAAGCTGCGGGGCCTGTTCCAGGAGGATCACCCGGCCCCCGCTGGCAGCGGCAGCCTCGGCGGCCAGAAGCCCCGCGACCCCGCCCCCGACCACGAGGACATCGCAGAAGGCATAGGCCTGTTCGTAGCGGTCGGCGTCGCCTTGCGTGGGCGCTTTGCCAAGCCCGGCCGAGCGGCGGATGATCGGCTCGAACACATGTTTCCAGAACGGGCGCGGGTGGATGAAGGTCTTGTAGTAAAAACCGGCGGGCAGGAAGCGGGCGGCGTAGTTGTTCACGATGCCCACGTCGAATTCGAGGCTGGGCCAGTGGTTCTGGCTGGTCGCTTGAAGGCCGTCGAAAAGCTCGGTCGTGGTGGCGCGCTGGTTCGGCTCCAGCCGGGCGCCTTGCCCGAGGTTCACCAGCGCGTTCGGCTCTTCCGGTCCCGAGGCGACGATGCCGCGCGGGCGGTGATACTTGAAGCTGCGCCCGACCAGCATTTGGTCATTGGCCAGCAGGGCCGAGGCGAGGGTATCGCCCTGATAGCCGCGCAGGCGCTTGCCGTTGAAGGTGAATTCGGCGGGGGCGCTGCGGTCGATCAGACGGCCACCCTTGGCGAGACGCGTGCTCATGTCGGGCTCCAGTCGGGGCGGCGGGCCTTGATCTTCGCGATGATCTCGGGCGGGGGTTCGCTGACCTGTGCGGGGTAGGTGCCGAACACCTCGAGCGTGGCGGTGCAGCGGGCGGCGAGGAACCATTTGCCGCAGCCATAGGCATGGCGCCAGCGTTCGAAGTGGACGCCCTTGGGGTTCTTGCGGGCGAACATGTAGGCCTCGAATTCCTCGGGGCTGCTGCCCGGACCGAAGCGTTTCAGGTGTGCTTCATAGCCGGGGGAAAGCTCGGTCTCGTCGGCCATCACGCCGCAGCAGGGGCATTCAAGGGTCAGCATGGGTTGGGCTCCCTACAGGTGCGTGACACGAGTTTTCTGCGAAAACTCGGTTGGAATTTTTCGCAGAAAAATTGTGGATTTGCTTCAATGCGCCACCCCGGCCGCCACCGACTCGTCGATGAACCGGCCTTCCTTGAAGCGCCACATGTTGAAGGCTTCGGCCAGTGGCCCGGGTTCGCCCTTGGCCATCAGGTCCGCCATCGCCCAGCCTGACCCAGGGATCGCCTTGAAGCCGCCCGTCCCCCAGCCGCAGTTGATGAAGCAGTTGGCCAAGGGCGTCTTCGAGATCAGCGGCGAGCGATCGCCCGTCATGTCGACGATCCCGCCCCATTGGCGCAGCATCTTCAACCGGCTGATGATCGGGAAGGTTTCCACCAGCGCGCGGAGCGTCTCCTCGATGTGGTGGAACGACCCGCGCTGGGTGTAGTTGTTGAAGCCGTCGGTGCCGCCGCCGATCACCATCTCGCCCTTGTCGGATTGCGACATGTAGCCGTGGACGGTGTTGGCCATCACGACCACATCCATGCAGGGCTTGATCGGCTCGGAGACGAGGGCTTGC
>JANOER010000007.1:0-14019 GCA_031441285.1 Rhodobacterales bacterium | reverse complement strand
ACGATCGGATGCTTCGTGCGAACCCCCATGTCGTTCAGCGTCCGCACCACCTCCAGCGCGCCGAGAACCCCAAGAACGCCGTCATAGCGCCCGCCCGTAGGCTGCGTATCCAGATGACTGCCCATATAGACCGGCAGTGCCGCAGGGTCCGTCCCGGCGCGCGTGGCAAACATGTTGCCCACCGTGTCAACGCCCATGGTCATGCCCGCGGCCTTGCACCAGCCTGCGAACAGATGCCGCCCCTCAGAGTCCGCATCGGTCAGGGTCTGCCGGTTGCAGCCGCCCGCAATGCCGGGGCCGATCAGAGCCATTTCCTCAAGGCTGGACCACAGCCGTTCAGAATTGATCCGCAGGTTGTCCCCGGTTACTGGCATCTCGCGCGCTCCCCGTTCACAGCGGTGCCATCCTGCCCCTTGCCGCGACTCGTTTCCTGACCGTATGGTCAAGGTGAAGCGCACCACAACCTGACCAGACGGTCAACGAAAAAAACAGGGGCCATATGACCGGCGACGCCCGGATCTCGCAACTTAAACCCGGCCGTCGCACGGATATCCGGCGCGAGAACGAGCGGGTCATTCTGGACGCGGCCGAAAAGGTCTTTGCCGAGGCCGGATTCGGCGGGGCCACAATGCAGTTGATCGCCGACATGGCGGGGCTGCCAAAAGCCAACCTGCATTACTACTTCGCGACCAAGGAAGATCTTTACCGCCGGGTCGTGCAACAGATCTTCGAGATCTGGCTGAACGCGGCGATGCTGTTTGACGCGGCTCCGGGGCCGGTGGAAGGCATCGGTGGCTACATCGACGCCAAGATGGATATCAGCCGCACCCATCCCTCCGGCTCCAAGGTGTGGGCGTCCGAAGTGATGCACGGCGCGCCGGTGATTCAGGACTATCTGGAAACCACGCTGCGCGACTGGACAGATGGCCGGATCGCGGTGATCCAGGCTTGGATCGACGACGGAAAAATGCGGCCGGTCAATCCGCGCCACCTGCTTTACCTGCTTTGGGCCACGACTCAGCACTATGCCGACTTCGGCCACCAGATCCAGACGCTGAACGACGGGGCACCCCTGTCGGACCGGCAGTGGGCCGAGGCCAAGGCCAGCGTCAAGGACATGGTCCTGCGCGGGATCGGAGCGATTTGAGGAAGACCGATGGAGATCGCAGAGCTTGAAACCGAAGCGGCGGCACTGGTGCTGCCCGCGTTCGACGAGACCGAGGCCCTGCGGCTGGGCAGCATTCTGGTCGGTCTGGCGGTGGCCGAGCGGCTGCCGGTCGTGATCGACATCCGCACGCCCGACCGGACGCTGTTTCACGCAGCCCTGCCCGGCTCGGCCCCGCTGAACGCGCTTTGGGCGCGGCGGAAGTCGAACAGCGCGCTGATGTTTCAGCTGTCTTCAATGCAGGTCGGTCTGAAGAACCGGGCCAAGGGCAAGACGCTGGAAGATGAAGGGCTGGATCCGGCCACCCATGCCGATCACGGGGGCGCTGTGCCGATCCGGGTTCGGGGTGTGGGAGTGGTGGCGGTCGCCACCGTCTCGGGCCTGCCGCAGGTCGAGGATCATCGGCTGGTCGTCCGGGGGATCAAGGCGCTCATGGCAGGATAGGTCGCGGCGCAGCGCGAACCGGAAACAGGACCGGCAAAGCGCCGATGTGGAAAAACCCTGCGCCGCCGCTGACGGTTAACCCCTATCCGGTAACCTTGATCAAGGTCCACATGCCCATCGCATAGTGACCGGAGATATTGCAGTAGAGGATGTAATCCCCCGGCTGCAGGTCCACCGTCACCGACCCGAAATCACGAGGCCGCAATTCCTTTAAAACGGCGGTGCGCCCGGCGGCATCTTCGTCCACCATCATCTTGTCGACAATATACGGCAACTCGCTGGACTGGTCCTCGACCGGTGAGATCACGAGGGCATGATAGAATTCCTGGGATTCGTTGATCACCTTGAAGGTGGTTTCGCCTGCTGGGATCTCGGCAATGTCCACCGTGATCCCCATGGTCGGCGCCCCCATCCCGGCCCCGGACATCGCCATGCCCATCGGCATCATGCCCTCGGGCATGTCCATCGCTGTCGCGCCCTTGTCCCAAAGTGAAACCTTTACCTCGGTTCCCGCATGGGCGGCGCGACCAAGAACCGCCGCTGGCAGGGCACCGGACAGAAAGAACAAAACTCTGCGTCTGGAGAACACCATGCCACTTCCTCCCAAAGCTGCTCGACCTGTGCCCTCGACTCGGTTTGCAATCAAGCGCGGGCACCCAATTATCGCACGCATCTAGAGCCTGACCAACGACTTTGTCCGGAACGCCCTCACGGCACTCGCGCCTTGCACGATCGCATTGGCGCCTGGACGCGACGGGACTGGAGACGGGCTTGGCGACGGGCTTGGCGACGGGCGCGGGGTCTGTCTCGACTATGGTTTCAACTCAACTTCGACAAAGATCATCGGCCGATCGCCGTCATTGACCACGTTGTGTTCGACCCCTTCGTGGCGACGATAGGCCGTGCCCGCCGGGACCAACACCCGCCGTTCGGCCCCGCCAGGGTCTTCCAGCAGCATGTGGCAATCAGTGACCGCGGTTATCACATAGTCATGCCCGTGCCGGTGCCACCCGGTCTCGGCCCCCGGGGCGAAATCGAACCGGGTGACGCGCACCCTCTCGTCGTCCACAAGCGTGGTCGCTGTGCAAGCCGGGCGCGTCATTCCAGCGCTTTCAGCACATCGCCCAGCGTGCCGATCAGCTGGTCGATCTCGGACTTCGAGATGATCAGCGGTGGGCTCATCGCGATGATGTCGCCGGTGGTGCGGATCAGGATGCCCTTCTCATAGGCTTTCAGGAAGGCGCTGAACGCCCGCTTCGTCGGCTCGCCCGGAATGCCTTCCAGTTCCACCGCGCCGATCAGGCCCATGTTGCGGATGTCGATCACATGGGGATGGTCGCGCAGGGAATGGATCGCCTCCTGCCAGTAGCCCTCCAGATCGCGGGCGCGGTCGAAGAGGCCCTCCTCGCGGTAGGTGTCCAGCGTGGCAATGCCGCAGGCGGCCGCAATCGGGTTGCCCGAGTAGGTGTAGCCGTGGAAAAGCTCGATCATGTGCTCGGGGCCCTGCATGAACGCGTCATGCACTTCGGCCGTGGTCAGGACCGCGCCCATCGGGATCACGCCGTTGGTCAGGCCCTTGGCGGTCGTCATCATGTCGGGGAGCACGTCGAAATGCTGGGCCGCGAAGGCCGATCCAAGGCGGCCAAAGCCGGTGATAACCTCGTCGAAGATCAGCAGTATGCCGTGCTTTTGCGTGATCGCCCGCAGCTTTTCCAGATAGCCCTTCGGCGGCATCAGGACGCCGGTCGATCCCGCCATCGGCTCGACGATCACCGCGGCGATGGTCTCGGCCCCGTGCAGCGCCACGATCCGTTCCAGATCATCGGCGAGGTTCGCGCCGTGTTCGGGCTGGCCCCTGGTGAAAGCGTTCAGCTGCGGCAGGTGGGTGTGCGGCAGGTGGTCCACCCCGGCCAGAAGCGTGCCAAAGAATTTGCGGTTGTTGACGATCCCGCCGACCGAGATGCCGCCGAAGTTCACCCCGTGATAGCCGCGTTCGCGTCCGATCAGCCGCGTCCGCGCCCCCTCGCCCCTTGCCCGGTGGTAAGCAATTGCCAGTTTCAGCGCCGTTTCAACGCTTTCTGACCCGGAGTTCGTGTAAAACACATGTTCGATCCCCTTGGGGGCGATGTCGATGATCCGGTTGGCAAGCTCGAACGCCACCGGGTGTCCCATCTGGAAGGCGGGGGCATAGTCCAGTTCGGCCGCCTGACGCTGGATCGCTTCGGTGATCTTCGGCCGGCAATGCCCTGCGTTGCAGCACCAAAGGCCCGCCGTCCCGTCCAGCACCTGCCGCCCGTCACTGGTGGTATAGTGCATGTCCTTGGCGGCCACGAACATCCGCGGGTTCTTCTTGAACTGCCGGTTCGCGGTAAAGGGCATCCAGAACGCGTTCAGGTCGTTCGGGGCTTTGCGGTCGAGCGCCATGGCGTGCTCCTGGAGGGAAAGGCGAATGATTTGACCTAGCACTTGCCCCCGCGCTATCCAAGAGGTCCCTCTGGTCAAGGTCCGCCATGTCCCCCAACGCCCGCCCCCGGTCCCGCATCCAGCAGAAGAACCGCGAGGTGATCCTTGACGCAGCACTTGAGGTGTTCTCGCTGCACGGGTTCCGGGGGGCGACCCTGGACCAGATCGCCGAGGTGGCGGGTCTGTCGAAACCGAACCTGCTTTACTATTTCCCGTCCAAGGAAGAGGTGCACACCGCGCTGCTGACCGGGCTTCTGGACACCTGGCTTGATCCGCTGCGCGCGATGGACCCGAAAGGGGCGCCGGTGGCGGAAATCCTTGGCTATGTCCGGCGCAAGCTGGACCTTGCGCGCGACTTTCCGCGCGAAAGCCGGCTTTTCGCGGGCGAAATCCTGCAAGGCGCCCCCCGGATGCGCACGGCGATCGAAGGCGACCTTCGCAGCCTGGTGGCCGAAAAGGCGGCGGTCCTGACCCGCTGGATGGACGAGGGGAAGATCGCCCCGGTCGATCCGGTGCATCTGATCTTCTCGATCTGGGCGCTGACCCAGCACTACGCCGATTTCGATGTGCAGGTGCGGGCGGTGCTTGGTCCGGGGCATGATCCTTTCGCCGAGGCGAGAGGGTTTCTGGAAACGCTGTTCACCCGGCTTCTTGCCCCCTTGCCGGCGAGCGCATCCTAGCCACAGCAATCCCTAGAATGCCGTGCATCTTTCGCGCGAAACCAACCTGCGTTTGCGCTATGTTAACAGTTGAGGGTCCGCAAAATGGGGGGCCAGGATGAGTTTGATCACGGTCGTCCGGACACAAGCCCCGGCTCTGGCACCGACACAGCCCGCAAGACCTGAACCCGTCGCGCGCTCGCCGGTGGCTGCAACCGCGCGCCCGGTGTCTGCCCCGATCCGCGTGGATGCCCCTGCGCAGGCCGCCGCCAGCACGGCCTCGGTCGCGGCGCGGCTGGCGGAACGCGACGAAAGCCGCCACCCCGCCGCCGAAGCGCGCATTGCCGCCGAAGCCGCGCGCAAGGCCTATATCAAGGCCAGCATCGCCGCCGGGGTCAGCCCGCTGCCGATGCCCTGAATGATCAGGTTAGCAGTTTGTTCATCTCGATTTCCGATCCTGTCGGGATGCAGATGCTCCGCCCCCCACCGATTCTGGCTCAGGCCTGGCTGGATGACCTCTTCGCCGCCAAGGCCGTCGGCAAGGCCGGCATCGTCCGCCGCGCCGTGCGTGACGTGGAGCGCGAGATCGGTCGCGCTGCCCTTGTCAGCGAGGTCCGCCGCAGGGGGTTCCACCTCTTTGAATGTGGCGGGCAGTTCATTGTGATCTGCAACCCCGGACAGTTGCAGATCATCTGCTAAGCCAGTGACCAGGCTAAAAATTTTCTAGAAAATTTTTAGCCCTGCCAGATCATTCCGCCGCTTTGACACTCGGGTTGTTCGGATGCGTCGTCCAGTTGGCATAATCGCCGACCTTGACACCCGTGCGCGGATCGATCGCACCCTTCGGCAATTCGACCATGGTGATGCAGTCCTCCACCGGGCAGACGTTGACGCACAGGTTGCAGGCGACGCATTCGTCGTCCATCACCTGAAACACCCGTTCGGGCGACATGGAAATCGCCTGATGGCTGGTGTCTTCGCACGCGGCATAGCAGCGCCCGCACTTGATGCAGGCGTCCTGGTCGATACGAGCTTTGGCCACATAGTTCAGGTTCAGATACTGCCAGTCGGTGACATTCGGCACCGCGCGGCCCACCAGATCCGGCAGGCCAAGCTGCTTTTCGTCCAGGTATTGCGACAGGCCCGAGATCATTTCCTCCACGATCTTGAACCCGTAGGTCATCACCGCCGTGCAGACCTGCACGTTGCCCGCGCCAAGCGCCATGAACTCGGCCGCATCGCGCCAGGTGGTGATGCCACCGATCCCGCTGATCGGCAGCCCCCGCGTTTCCGTCGACCGCGCGATCTCGGCCACCATGTTCATCGCGATCGGCTTCACCGCCGGGCCGCAATAGCCGCCATGCGTGCCCTTGCCGTCGATCATCGGCTCAGGCGAAAAGCTGTCGAGGTTCACGGACGTGATCGAGTTGATCGTGTTGATGAGGCTGACCGCATCCGCCCCGCCCCTCTTTGCCGCCCCGGCCGGGCCGAGGATGTTGGTGATGTTCGGCGTCAGCTTGACGATGCAGGGCATGCGAGAGTGTTTCTTCACCCAGCGCGTCACCATCTCGATGTATTCCGGCACCTGGCCCACGGCCGATCCCATGCCGCGTTCGGCCATGCCGTGCGGGCAGCCGAAATTCAGTTCGACCCCATCCGCTTCGGTGTCTTCAATCCGGTGCAAAATGTCCTTCCACGAGTCCTCGTCACAAGGCACCATCAGGCTGATGATCATCGCCCGGTCGCGCCACTTGCGCTTGACCTCCTTGATCTCCGCCAGGTTCACCTCCAGCGGTCGGTCGGTGATCAGCTCGATGTTGTTCAGTCCCAGAAGCCGGCGGTCCGCCCCCCAGATCGCCCCGTAGCGCGGCCCGTTGACGTTGACGACCGGCGGCCCTTCCGAGCCCAGGGTCTTCCAGACGACTCCGCCCCAGCCCGCCTCAAACGCGCGCTCGACGTTGTACTTCTTGTCGGTTGGCGGGGCAGACGCCAGCCAGAACGGGTTCGGTGACTTGATGCCGGCGAAACTGGCGGACAGGTTAGCCATGGGAAACCTCCTTGGCGGGGTCGATGGGGGAATGGGCAGGGTGGGGTCCAACCCCAGCGTCGCCTAGAACTGCGACCAGATCAGACCGATGAGATCGCCACCAAACTGGCCAAGTTTCGGGATCAGGAACGCCCAGGCGACGCAGCCAAGCGTGTTCCAGAAGGCAAAGCGCGGCAGGGTCATGCCGCCTATCCCGGCCATCAGAAAGACCACGGGCCGGAAGATCGTGGTGAAATGGCCGATCAGGATCGTGACCGGGCCGTATCTGGTGAAGGCGGCCTGCGCCTGTTCGACCATCTCGGGATGGTCCTTCAGCGGGCGCATGGCCAGCACGGCGGCACCGTAGCGCCATCCCAGCCAGAAGCTGAACGACGACCCGATCATCGCGCCGGCCGTCGCCCCGGCCCAAAGCGGCCAGAACGGCACCGCGCCGGTTGCTGCCAGCGCGCCTACGGCCACAAGAACCGCGGTCGAGGGGATCAGGATCGACAGAAAGGCGGTTGTCTCGGCCGCGGCAAAGACAACCATGATCAGCGGCAGCCAGTCCTGGTTGCGCGCGATGAAGGCGATGAAGCTGTCGGTCCAAGCGGCCATGAACAATTCCTGCCCTGTCCCCTAGTGGCGCGGGAAGCCCTTGAAGGCAAGGGAAAACCGGGGACATCAGGCCTCCGAAAGCCGGGCATGGATCGCCTCGGCAGCGTCGCGCCCTTCGGCCACTGCGGTCACGGTCAGATCCTCGCCCCCGGCCGCGCAGTCGCCGCCGACCCAGACCCTGCCCGAGGGCCCGACGATCTTGCCCGCTTCAACAGCCAGCCCCGGCGGCGCCCCGGAAAGCGTCTGCCCGATGGCCTTGAACACCTGATCGGCCTTCAGCGTGAAGGTCTCCTCCAGAAGTTTCAGCCCGCCTGGCGCGTCCTCGGTGTAAGCGAACTCCACCCCGTCCACCTGGCCGTTCCCGGTCACCCTGACCGGGGCGGCATTGTGGATGATCCGCACACCCGCCTGCACCGCATGGTCCTGCTCGTAGCGCGAGGCGCTCATCTTCTCCTGCCCGCGCCGGTAGACGATGGTGACGTTCTGCGCGCCCAGAAGCTTTGATTGCACGGCGGCGTCCACCGCCGTCATGCCGCCGCCGATCACCACAACGTCGCGGCCGACCGGCAGGGTAGAAAGGTCGGGGGACTGGCGCAGCTCTGCGATGAAGTCCACCGCGTCGCGGACGAAGGCCTTGTCCTCGCCCTCGGTGCGCAGCGCGTTGACCCCGGCCAGTCCGAAGCCAAGGAAAACCGCGTCATAGTCGGACTGCAACTGGTCCAGGCTGACATCCCGGCCCAGGGCGACGCCGGTGCGGATCTCGATCCCGCCGATCGACAACAGCCAGTCGACCTCGGCTTGCGCAAAGCCGCCCGTCGCCTTGTAGCTAGCGATGCCGTATTCGTTCAGCCCCCCGGCCTTGGGGCGGCGTTCCAGCACCACGACATCATGGCCGTGCAGCGCCAGACGGTGCGCGCAGGCAAGGCCCGCAGGCCCCGCACCGACGACGGCTACGCGCTTGCCGGTCGGCGCGGCGCGGGTGAACGGATGCAGCCCCTTGCCCATCGCCACATCAGTCGCAAAGCGCTGAAGCTGGCCGATCTCGACCGGCTTGCCCTCGGCCGCCTCGCGCACGCAGGCCTCTTCACACAGGGTTTCCGTCGGGCAGACCCGCGCGCACATGCCGCCAAGGATGTTCTGATCCCAGATCGTCTTGGCCGCCGCCTCGGGCGTGCCGGTCGCGATCTGCCGGATGAACAGCGGGATGTCGATCGAGGTGGGACAGGCGGTGATGCAGGGGGCGTCATGGCAGAAGTAACAGCGATCGGATGCAACCCTTGCCTCGTGTCCGTCCAGCGCCGGGGCATGGTCACCAAAGTTCACGGCATAGGCGGCGGCCGGCAGGCGTGCCGGGGCTATTCCGGGGGTAAGCGGGCTGTTCGACATGAGGCTGGGATCCTCCCCTGGCTTATGTATTGCCGAAAGGCTGGCACAGGTTGATTTTTTTATCAAATGGTAAATTTTCGGATGGCGCAGGTATTTCCAGACCGACCGAACCCTTTCCAGCGCGACATCAGACTTTCGCGGCTTTTCAGCCCCCACCCTGTCGCGTATAACCCCTGAACGCTACACGGCGCGGCGCCCCAAGTCCGCGCGGACCCAAGAAGGCTGAACAGCCAACAGAGGACGGCATGAGCAAGCAGACGACCGACACGGATGTGGCCTTCATCTCGGCACTTGCCGAGCTTCTGAACAAGAACGACCTGACCGAACTGTCGGTCAAGCGCGAGTATGGCGAGGATGACAGCCTTGAGGTCCGCGTGGTCAAGCAGGCCACCGTCGTGACGATGGTCGCCCCTGCCCCGACGCAGGTCGTCCACCACGCGGCCGCGTCCGGCGCCGTTGCGGCAGCTGCCCCACCGGAAGACCCGGCCCAGCATCCGGGCGCCGTGACCTCGCCGATGGTCGGCACAGTCTATCTGTCGTCCGAACCCGGTGCCACGCCCTTCGTGACCATTGGCGCCCAGGTCACCGAGGGTCAGACCGTCCTGATCATCGAGGCGATGAAGACGATGAACCAGATCCCGGCCACCCGGTCGGGCACGGTGAAGCGCATTCTGGTCGACGACGGCGCACCCGTCGAATACGGCGCCCCGCTTCTGATCATCGAGTAAGGGCTGCGCATGTTCGAGAAAATCCTGATCGCCAACCGGGGTGAGATCGCGCTGCGCGTGATCCGTGCCGCCCGTGAAATGGGGATCAAGTCGGTTGCGGTCCACTCCACCGCCGACAGCGACGCCATGCATGTGCGGATGGCCGACGAATCCGTCTGCATCGGCCCGGCCCCCAGTTCCGAAAGCTATCTGTCGAAGGCCGCGATCATCTCGGCCTGCGAGATCACCGGGGCGCAGGCCGTGCATCCGGGCTACGGCTTCCTGTCCGAGAACGCCAGCTTCGCACAGGCGCTGGAAGATCACGACATCACCTTCATCGGCCCCTCGGCGGAACACATCCGCATCATGGGCGACAAGATCACCGCCAAGGAAACCGCCAAGCAGCTTGGCATTCCGGTGGTTCCCGGTTCAGACGGCGGCGTGCCGGATTTCGAGACCGCCCGGCGCGTGGCCGACGAGATCGGCTATCCGATCATCATCAAGGCCACGGCCGGTGGCGGCGGGCGCGGGATGAAGGTCGCGAAGTCGGTCGAAGAGTTGGAAGTGGCGTTCCGCACCGCCCGCTCGGAAGCGAAGAACGCCTTCGGCAACGACGAAGTCTACATGGAGAAATACCTCCAGAAGCCGCGCCACATCGAGATTCAGGTCTTCGGTGACGGCAAGGGCAAAGCCGTCCATCTGGGCGAGCGGGACTGCTCGTTGCAGCGCCGCCACCAGAAGGTGTTCGAAGAAGCCCCCGGCCCGTCGATCACCCCGAAGATGCGCGCCGAAATCGGCAAGGTCTGCGCCGATGCGGTGGCCGCGATCAACTACATCGGCGCCGGCACGATCGAGTTTCTCTACGAGGACGGCAAGTTCTACTTCATCGAGATGAACACCCGGTTGCAGGTGGAACATCCGGTCACCGAATACATCTTCGGTGTCGACCTCGTGCGCGAGCAGATTCGCGTGGCCGCCGGGCTGCCGATGTCCTTTGGACAGGATGACCTTGAAATCAACGGCCATTCGATCGAGGTCCGGATCAATGCCGAAAAGCTGCCGAACTTCGTCCCCTGCCCCGGCCGGGTCCGCATGTTCCATGCTCCGGGCGGCTTCGGGGTCCGGATGGATTCGGCGCTGTATTCCGGCTATACGATCCCGCCCTACTACGACAGCCTGATCGGCAAGCTGATCGTCCACGGTCGCGACCGGCCCGAGGCACTCGCCCGCCTGAAACGCGCGCTGGGAGAGTTGATCATCGACGGGATCGACAGTTCGGTGCCGCTCTTTCACATGCTGCTGGCGGAACCGGACATCCAGAACGGGGATTACAACATCCACTGGCTGGAGAAATGGCTGGAACGCCAGTTTGGCTGACCGACCCGCGCGGCCTGACCGGCCGCCCGTCGCAAATTTCTTCGAAGAAATTTGCAAGATCCTTCGAAGGGTTTTGTAGGTGCCCAAAGACCCGCCTTTCGACGAGATCACGCCGGATAGCCTTCTGCGGGCCTATGCCATGGGCATCTTTCCGATGGCCGAAGGCCGTGATGATCCTGACATTCACTGGATCGACCCGCGCCAACGCGGCATCCTGCCGCTGGACGGGCTTCACCTGTCGCGCTCTCTGGCCGCAAAGATCCGGTCAAAGGCTTTCGAGGTGACGGTCGACCGGGCCTTTGATGATGTGGTGACCGCTTGCGCCGACCGGGGCGAGACCTGGATCAGCCACCGGATCCAGCGGCTGTATCTGGCCTTGCATGACCGGTCGCGGGCGCACAGCGTCGAGGTTTGGCACGGCGGCCAGCTTGTCGGCGGCGTCTATGGCGTGGCGCTTGGCGGGGCGTTCTTCGGGGAAAGCATGTTCTCGCGCCGGACCGACGCGTCAAAGCTGGCGCTTGCCCATCTGGTGCACCGGCTGCGCGCCGGGGGGTTCGGCCTGTTCGACACCCAGTTCCTGACCCCGCATCTGGCAAGTCTTGGCGGGATCGAGATCCCGCGCGCAGCCTATCACCGGCTGTTGTCCAAGGCTCTGCCGGACCGGGCCAGCTTCGATCCCCCGGGTTATTCGCCCTCGGCTTCCGAGGTTGCCGGTTCGGCCGGTGCTTCGGGAAGGGTGCAGGACAACACCCATACGTCATAGCGCGGATGGTCCAGAGCCGACAGTGCCGGCGACGAGGCCAGCATCCAGCCGCTGAAAAGCCCAAGGCCGGAGGTTTGCTCGACGATGGTCAGAAACGCCTCGCTGTCGGACGCCGGATCGTCTTCCGGGTAGCGGCAACTGTCCAGACGCACCATAAGCCGCCCGAACTTGGCCGATTGGCCGCGGGTCAGCGTAACATCGCCGGTTTCGCTGGTCAGCTTGTCCAGAAAGCGCAGCGACCCGCCCTCGGCTTCAGAGAACTGCTGCGCCAATCCGGGACCGGCAAGCGCCAGGGCCAGAGCCAGGGTTTGGGCCAGGGTTTGGGCCAGGGCCAGGGCCAGGGTCTTCATGGCGAGGCCGTCTCGCCTTCGTCCCCGCCGCCGACAAACTTCATAAGCAGCGAAATCAGGCTGACAGCGCCTTGGGTGTCTTCGATCTCGTCGCCGGGGCCCAGGTTTTCCAGCGCACCACCGGGCAGAAGCTCGACAAAATTGCCGCCCAGCAGTCCTTCGCTGGAAATCAGGATCGTGCTGTCCGTCGGCAGAAGAATATCCGACCGCACGAGGACCGTTGCATCGGCGAAAAAGGTCTTCGGATTCAGAGACAGGTCGGCAATCGTTCCGACCTTTACCCCCGCAAGCCGCACGTCCGAGCCGACACTGATCCCCTCGACCGACCGGAAGCTTGCGGTCAGGCGGTAGCTGTCGGGAGTCCGCATCAGCCCGGCACCCTGCGCTGCGTAGACAACAAAGCCGATCGCTACGGCAAGAATGGCGGCACCCGTCAGAACCTCTGCCCGTTCATGCGCCATCACTCGGGCTGCCACGCCTCGTAGTCGGCCCTTGCGACCGGATCGGCGCGGCGGATCGACCCCGGCGGCGCATAGGCGGCGTCGGTGCCGGTCAGGTTTTCCTGATGCGGCTTTTCCCAGGCCTTGCGCGCAAGCGGCGCTTCGGTCGGCGGCGTATCGACGGTGTGGTGCAACCAGCCATGCCAGCCCGGCGCCACGCGCGAGGCTTCCATCTCGCCATTGAAGATCACCCAGCGCCGCTTGCCGTCGCGGGTCTGGTAGAAGATATTGCCGGCCCCGTCTTTCCCAACCTCGACACCCTTGCGGGCCGTGAACAGCTGGGTGCCCAGGGTCTGGCTGTTCCACCAGGTCAGCAGGCGCTTCAGGAAATACATGGTCGGGCCTCCGGTCTTGCAGCTTTCGTATGGCCGAAACGGCAGGCAAGGTCTAGGGCCAAGCAGGCGCCGCGCGGCGACGTGGCGCTTATCAAGCCCTTGCGGGCTTTCTTCGCTGGCAAGGTGGGGGCGGCCCCAGCGAAGAAAGCCCGCAAGGGCTTGATGAGCGGGCCGAATGGAGAAGGGCGGGCAAGATGCCCGCCCCTGTCGTCCGGATCCGGCAGGCCGATCAGGCCTTGACCGGTTCTTTCTTCTTTGTCTCGGTATAGACCAGCATCGGCTTTGCGCCCGAATGCACGGCCTCGTCCTTCACCACGACCTCTTCGACCCCGTCCATGCCGGGAAGCTCGAACATCGAGTCCAGAAGAATGTCTTCCATGATCGACCGCAGGCCCCTCGCGCCAGTCTTGCGCTTGATCGCGCGCTTGGCGATGGCGATCAGGGCGTCGCCGGTGAAGGTCAGCTTCACGCCCTCGATCTCGAACAGGCGCTGGTATTGCTTGACCAGAGCGTTTTTCGGTTCGGTCAGGATGGTGACCAGCGCCGCCTCGTCAAGATCGGTCAGCGTGGCGATCACCGGCAGGCGGCCGACGAATTCCGGGATCAGGCCGAATTTCAGCAGATCCTCGGGTTCCAGTTGCTTGAAAAGCTCGCCGACCGAGCGTTCCTCGGGCCCTTTCACATCGGCGCCAAAGCCGATGCCCGACCCCTTGTTGCGCTGCGCGATGATCTTCTCAAGCCCCGAGAAAGCGCCGCCACAGATGAAGAGGATGTTTGTCGTGTCGACCTGCAGGAATTCCTGCTGCGGATGCTTGCGGCCGCCCTGTGGTGGAACGGATGCCACGGTGCCTTCCATGATCTTCAGCAACGCCTGCTGCACGCCCTCTCCCGAGACATCCCGCGTGATCGAAGGGTTGTCGGACTTGCGGGTGATCTTGTCGACCTCGTCGATATAGACGATCCCGCGCTGCGCGCGTTCCACGTTGTATTCCGAGGCCTGCAGCAGCTTGAGGATGATGTTCTCAACATCCTCACCCACATACCCCGCCTCGGTCAGAGTGGTCGCGTCCGCCATGGTGAAGGGCACGTCCAGGATGCGGGCAAGGGTCTGCGCCAGCAGGGTCTTGCCGCAGCCGGTCGGGCCGATCAACAGGATGTTGGACTTCGACAGCTCGATGTCGGTCTTGGACGAATGGTTCAGCCGCTTGTAGTGGTTGTGCACCGCGACC
>JANOER010000006.1:0-2430 GCA_031441285.1 Rhodobacterales bacterium | reverse complement strand
TGAAGCGTGGCCCGAGCGGCGCACAGTCGATTCTGGTGGACGTTGATTTCGACGCACGCGGGAATCTCGGGGCGCAGACGGCGCCGTACTACGCGGATGGGACACCCAAAATCACCACATTCGAGTACGACCACGGGCGGGGTATGATTTCATCATCCAGGGCATGTCCGGGCTGATGTCGGTCACCGGCCCGGCGGACGGGCAGCCGCAGAAGGTTGGCGTAGCGGTGACCGACGTGTTCACCGGGGTCTATGCCGCGACGGCGATCCTTGCCGCTCTGGTGCAGCGCGGGCGGACCGGCGAGGGCCAGCACATCGACATGGCGCTTCTCGATGTCGCGACCTCGGTGATGGCGAATCAGGCGATGGCGAATCAGGCGATGAATTATCTTGCGTCGGGCAAGCCTCCGGGGCTGATGGGCAACGCGCATCCGAACCTCGCGCCCTATGCGGTTTTCGACTGCAAGGATGGCTGGCTGATCCTGGCCACGGGCAATGACGGGCAGTATCAGCGGCTGTGCCATCTGCTTGGCCTTGAGGCGATGGCTGTGGCCGCAGAGTTCCTGACCAACGCCGACCGCGTGACGCACCGGGCCGCACTTACGGTTCGCCTGACAGAAGCGACAAGGACCTGGACCAAGGCCGACCTCTTGGCCGCCTGCGAGGCGGCGGGGGTGCCTGCCGGACCGATCAACGACATGGCAGAGGTCTTCGCCGACCCCCAGGTAATCGCTCGCGGGATGCAGATCGCGCCGGAAGGTCTGCCGGGCGTGCGCAGCCCGATGCGCTTTTCGGGGGCTGATCTCGCCCTTGACCGCCCCGCGCCAAGGCTTGGGCAGCACCAGGACGAGGTGGAGGGCAAGCCGGACTGAACCTGCGCACCACCCGGGAAATCCGGCCATCATCCGGACCTTCACACCTGCCTGGCCCTTCTGTTCGCGCAAGACCGTCGCTACGGTGGGGCCGAACAGCGGAGGACACCATGGCACGGACCGTGATCATCGAAGCAACCGGCGGGCCGGACGTCCTGACTCTGGCGGATCGCCCGGTCGGCGTGCCGGGCCCGGGCGAGATCCGCATCGCGCACAAGGCCTGCGGGCTGAACTTCATCGACACCTACCAGCGGTCCGGGATGTATCCGATGCTGCTGCCCGCCGCCTTGGGGATGGAAGCCTCGGGCGTCGTCGAGGCCGTGGGCGACGGCGTCACCCATGTGAAACCCGGGCAACGGGTGGCCTATGCGGCGGCCCCGCCCGGTGCCTACTGCGAAGCTCGCGTGATGCCCGCGGCGCAGGTCTGCCCCCTGCCCGACGCGATCAGCTTCGACGAGGGCGCGGCGATGATGCTGAAAGGCATGACCGTGCAATACCTGTTCCGCCGGACCACGCCGATCAAGGCCGGCGACACGGTCCTCTTTCACGCAGCGGCCGGGGGCGTCGGCCTCATCGCCTGCCAATGGGCGCGGTCCGAGGGGATCACGCTGATCGCCACCGCCGGGTCCGACGACAAATGCCGCCTGGCGCTGGACCACGGTGCCGCCCACGCAATCAACTACCGGACCGAGGATTTCGTGGCCCGCGTCCGGGATCTGACGGCGGGCAAGGGCGTCGATGTCGTGATGGACGGGGTCGGCAAGGACACGTTCGACGGCTCGCTCGATTGCCTCAAGCCCTTCGGGATGATGATCTCCTTCGGCAATGCCAGCGGCAAGGTGCCGCCCTTCGACATCGGGATCCTTGCGGCCAAAGGATCGCTCAAGCTGACCCGGCAAACGCTGTTCAGCCACATTGCCAACCATGACACCTGCCAGCAGATGGCGCGCGATCTCTTTGACAAGGTCACTTCGGGGGCGATCAGGATCCGCATCGACCAGCGATTTCCGCTGGAACGGGTGGCCGACGCCCACCGCGCGCTTGAGACCCGGGCGACCACCGGCCAGACGATCCTGACGCTCTAGACTTTCACTTTGCGCAAAATATCCTCAGGGGGTTTGGGGGGCGAAGCGCCCCCAATGCCGAAGCCGCTTTGCGTCCTTCACGCAAAGCGGCAAGACAAAAGGCTTGCGCGGAACGCGCTCAATCTGATCGACGCCCGGATCGCAGGAACAGATACAGCGGCAGACCGCAGCTGACACCGATGCAGAATGTGGCAGGGATGGCGATCAGATGACCCCAGGCCCGGCGTGCGATGACCTCGGACAGGATCCAGACGGTCAGCGCAATGGCGGAGATGGTCAGATCCCAGGTCAGTCCGGTGGTCGAGGCATTGACATACCAGGCATCGATCAGGCCCGGCAGTCCGGTGCCGGTTTCGCGCATGTGGCGCAGGAACCAGACCATCGGATGCACTGCGCCCCAGACCGCCAGCGCCAGAAACACCAGCCGCAGCGGCGTCATTCGGACAGGACCCCGATCTGCGCATCGCCCGTGAT
>JANOER010000005.1:0-1814 GCA_031441285.1 Rhodobacterales bacterium | reverse complement strand
GTTTTCGTGGTTCATGTATGATGCGGCGACCCCGGTGTCGTTCCATGAGCATGACCCGAAAGTGCCGGCACTGATCGACGCCTGGGTGCGCGGCTACCGCAGCCAGGCACCGCTGAGCGCCGGGGATGCGGCAGAAATACCGACCTTCGTGATGTTGCGCCGCCTGCTCCTTGTCGCATGGATCGGCTCGCATTCCGAAACCGACCTCGCCCGGTCGATGGGCGTGGCCTATACCGAAGGCACCGCAGCCCTGTGCGACGCCTATCTGTCGCGGTTTCGGCAATCCGGCCTTTTGCAGTCAGGCACCCGTCGGCCCTGACCCGGTATGGTGGCGCAATGTCCAAGCGCCGGGTGCGGGCAAACCACCCGGAACCGCCCGCCCCGCCCGGTTCAATTCAGGTTTGCGGCGGTGAAATCAATCACGCAGCCGGGCCCCACGGCCGGTGCGATGCGTTGGGCTATCCTGTCACCGAGAAACGCAAGGCCGGTTGCGGAAAAGTGGCTGTCGTCAACGAAATACGCGGCATCCGTCGGCATGTCGGCCACCGGATCATCGAACTGCCATCCGATGGCACGGGCCTGCCGGGCCAGTTCGGCCACATTGAATTCCGCCAGAACAATCGCGTCGGATGTTGTCAGCCCCGGCAATGCAGCCTTCAGGTTCCGGCTGTAGCGGGCCTGCGCGGGTTGCGGCTGATCCGCCCGCAGACGCGACCGATACCCCAGCGCAAGAACCGGGGTCGGGCCGATGGCGTCGATCAGGGGTGCCAGATCGCGCGCATAGGCCCCTGAAAGCGCCACAAGGTCCCGTTCAAGCGCGCGCGGGGGCGCAAGCCGCGCGTTGGCAAAGGCAATCTGAGCTGCTGCCGGTTTCGTGGACACGAAGATAGGATCGTGACCAAGGAACTGGAGATTGGATATGACGAGACGGAAGTTCAGCCGCGAGTTCAAGATCGAGGCGGTAAGACTGGTGACCGACAGGGGTGTGGCGGTGGCGCAGGCTGCCCGTGACTTCGATGTGGTGGAGAGCGTGTTGCGCCGATGGATGCGGGAATTAACCGTCGCCCCTGCTGCGGCGTTTCCCGGGAACGGGCAGATGCGGTCCGATCTGGCCGAGATTGCAGCCTTGAAGAAGGAGGTCGCCCGGCTCCGGGCGGAGCGTGACATCCTGAAGAAGGCGGCAGCTTTTTTCGCGCGGGAGGTGATATGAGGTTCGCTTTCATCGCCAAGCACCGCCACATTTGGCCGGTCGCCTGGCTCTGCGAGGTGCTGGAGGTTTCGCGCTCGGGCCTCCACGCCTGGCTCAATCGTCCGGCCAGCCAGCGGGCAATCCAGGACGCGAAGCTCGTCACGGCGATCGACAAGAGCTTCAAGGCCAGCGACCGGACCTATGGCGCGCGCCGCGTGTGGCGAGATGTCCTTGAAGAAGGCTTGGCGTGCGGACTTCACCGCATCGAACGGCTGATGCGTCTCAATACCCTCAGAGCTCGCCCAAAGCGCCGTGGAAAGCCCAAAGACGATGGCGAACGGTCGGTGATTGCCGACAACATCCTTGATCGGGATTTCGCGGCGGACCGGCCCAACCAAAAGTGGCTCGCCGACTTCACCTATATCTGGACGGCAGAAGGCTGGCTCTACGTCGCGGTTGTGCTGGACCTCTTCTCCCGGCGCGCGGTTGGCTGGTCCATGAAGGCCGACCGGGATGCATCTCTGGTCATGGACGCCCTGATGATGGCGGTCTGGCGACGCGGCAAGGCCGACGCCCTGCTGCACCATTCCGATCAGGGATCTCAATACACCAGCGAGCAGTTTCA
>JANOER010000004.1:0-6723 GCA_031441285.1 Rhodobacterales bacterium | reverse complement strand
GGATCAGACCGGGATGTTGTCGATCAGGCGGACGCCGTCGACCCAGGCTGCGGCCAGCATCCGGCGCGGGCGGCGGGGGTCGTCCGAAGGCATCAGCGTCTCGGCGTCGCGCAGTTCGATGTATTCAACCCGCTCGAAGCCTGCCGTCCGCATGGTTTCCGCTGCTTCGCGGATCGCCATTCGGTCGGCATGACCGGCGCGGATGTCATCGGCGGCCCGGGTGATCGCCGCGTACAGCACCGGAGCCTTGGCGCGGCCTTCGGGTGTCAGCCGCACATTGCGGCTGCTCATCGCCAGGCCGTCCGGTTCGCGGATCGTCTCGCAACCAATGACCTCGACCGGCACGTTGAGATCGCGGACCAGCCGCAGCACCACTTGCAGCTGCTGCCAGTCCTTCTGCCCGAAATAGCCCCGGTCGGCCAGGGACATGCCGAAAAGCTTGGTCACCACTGTCGCCACGCCGTCGAAATGACCGGGCCGCATGTAGCCTTCCAGCGGTTGTGCCACCCCGGTCATCGAGACGGTGGTGATGAAGCCCTCGGGATAGACCTCATCGACCGGCGGGGCGAAGATCGCGTCGACCGGGACCGTGGCCAGTAGCGCCGCATCCGCTGCTTCGCTGCGGGGATATTTCTTCAGATCGTCGGGATTGTTGAACTGTTTCGGGTTCACGAAGATCGTGGTGATGACCCGGTCGCATTCTGCCCGCGCCCGGCGGGCCAATGACAGGTGGCCGTCGTGCAAGGCACCCATCGTCGGAACCACGCCGATCACCTCGCCTGCGCCGCGCCAGCCGCGCGCCAGCGCGCGCAGGTCGGCAACCGACCGCAGAATCACGATTTCACCGGCAGCAAGTCAGGGAAGCTGTGCTCGTCCGCCGGGAAGCTGCCCGCGCGCACGTCGGCGGCATAGGCGGCAATCGCCTCGTCTGCCACCTTGCCCAACTCGGCGTAGCGCTTGACGAATTTCGGACGGAAGTCAGTGAAGAGGCCCAGCATATCATCGACCACCAGCACCTGCCCGTCGCAATCCTTGCCCGCGCCAATTCCGATGGTCGGGATCGACAGCGCCGCCGTGATCTTGCCCGCCAGTCCCATCGGCACCTTCTCCAGCACGACCGAGAAAGCCCCGGCCGCCTCGATGGCCTTGGCGTCAGCCATCACTTTCGCCGCCTCGCCGTCGCGCCCGACAACCTTGTAGCCGCCCAGCGTATTGACCGCCTGAGGTGTCAGGCCGACATGTGCCATCACCGGCACGCCGCGCGCGGTCAGAAAGGCAATCGTTTCGGCCATGTGCTGCCCGCCCTCCAGCTTCACCGCGGGGGCCCCGGTCTCGGCCATCAGCCGGGAGGCGTTTCGGAAAGCCTGCTGCGGCCCTTCCTCGTAACTTCCGAACGGCATGTCGATCACCGGCATCGCCTTTTGTGCGCCGCGGACCACGGCGCGGCCGTGCAGGATCATCATCTCGAGCGTGACACCGAGGGTCGAGGGCAGGCCATGCACCACCATGCCGACGCTGTCTCCGACCAGCACCACGTCGCAATGCGGGTCCACCAGCCGTGCCACGGGGGTCGAGTAGGCGGTCAGCACCACCAGCGGCACCCCCCCCTTGCGGGCACGGATATCGGGAGGCAGCACCGGACGGACGGGGGAAGTCGCACTCATCAGGGGTCTCCGCAGCCGGTCCGCAACTTGCCCGCCATATGGGCACAAGCGCCCGGTCGCCGCAAGATTTTTGCGCCGCAGCGCAGCGCGAACCCCCGCGCATTTGCCGGGACCGGATGGTCCCCGGGGTTGACCTGCCCCCGGAGCATGGACTCAACTACCCCTAAAGGAGACCACAATGACCCTGATCCAGCGCGTCACCCGCATCGGCACACCGCCCGAAATCAGCCGGCCGGATGCGGCAAAGCTTGTCGCGGGCGACCCGGTTCATACGACATGGAACCTGGAGGAAACTGCCGGCCTTTACGCCGGTCTCTGGCAATCCACGCCCGGCAAGTGGCGCGTAAGCTATTCCGAATGGGAGTATTTCCGCATTCTCAGCGGCTATTCCATCCTGACCGGAACAGACGGCAGCGTCACCCAGCTGCATGCCGGGGACAGCCTGATCATCCGCCCCGGTTTCGCCGGAGAATGGGAGGTGGTCGAGACCACGCTGAAGGATTACGTGATCAGAACGTAGTGGTGTCCGATGTTCCCACCGTCACCACCGCGTCCGGCACATCCGGGCGCGGGCAGTCGTCGGGCTCGATCCCGCGACGCTCACAGGCGGCAAGGCGCTTGGTCTCGGCCTTTTCGGCTGCCACCCGGTCCTTTTCCGCCTGCTTCTCGATGGCGACCAGATCTTTTTCCTTCCTGGCGGTGTTCTCGGGCGTTGCCGGGACCACGTGGCCCAGTGCATTGCTCATCTGCGGGCCTTCGATCGCCAGGCTTTCGGCTTCGGTCCGGACCTTGACCCGCGTGCCTTCGGGCACCCGGTTGTAAAGGTCGATCGCATCCTGATTGAACAGCCGGATGCAGCCGGCACTTGTCGCATGGCCGACCGAGGCAGAATCAGAGGTGCCGTGGATGCGGAACATCGTGTCGCGTCCACCGCGATAGAGATACAGCGCCCGCGCGCCCAAGGGGTTCGAAAGCCCGCCCGGCAGGCCACCGGCATAGGCAGCGTAAAGATCGGGCCGGGTGCGGACCATGTTCTTGGTCGGCTGCCAGGCCGGCCATTCCGACTTGCGTCCGACAACGCCGTTGCCGCGGAACGACACGCCCTCGCGCCCGACGGCGATCGGATAGCTCATCGCCGTGCCTCCGTCTTCGACAAGGAAAAGCTTGCGCGTGTAGACATCGACCACGATCGTTCCCGGCGCCTCGCCGCCCGAATAGGCGACCTGAGCGCGGCGGTTGCTGTCGTACAGATACTGCTCGCGCACCGGCTCGATGAAGAACTCACCGTCCTGAATGCCTGCGTAACCGGAGACGGTTTCCGGGGCCTTGGGGGTTCCGCCGCAGGCGGCAAGCATGGGTAGCGCAAGGATCGCAAGGACCCGGACGAAGGATACAGACACTTGGCAGACTCAAGTTAAGGGCAACTTTGCCAACCTTGCGCCACGCAACAGCCCCTGCGTCAAGCCTAAAATCACAAGGTTTTCCGAATCTTCGGAGGCAAAGCTGCCCTGAAGCCGGATTCCCATCCGATTCCGGTGCAGAGGTTCGGTTTTGTCAGTTTTGTCGCACCGGTTCGCGGCGTGTCGGATCTGCGCTCAGGCCCGGAAGGCAGCGGCCAGCGGATCGGGAAGCGCAAACTCTGTCAGGGCGCGGGCCCGGCCCTCGGCCGACATCTTGCGTGCGGTCTTGGTCACGATGTCCAGCACCTCGGCCGGGTCGCGGCTGGCGGCAAAGGGCTGGAAATACCAGCGCAGGAAGGTGAAGCAGATCACGTCCTCCAGCGCCTGCACCTCGGCATCGCGTTTCAGGCCTTCCTTGCGCAAAAGGACGCCGGCGCGGGCGCGGTCTGCGGGGCCGTAGCCCACAGCCTCCATGATCCCGGCGATGCGCGCCGCGTGCCGTCGCGCCTGTTCCCGGCGCCAGTCCAGATACCCGGCCTTGCCATCGGGATAGTCCTTTCGCGGCAGAAGCCAGCGTTCGACATGCTGCCCACGCGCGGCGATCTGCAGGATTTCAGGCGCCTCGGGGACAAGGCGAAGCAGCTCTTCGGTCATCCGTTGGCCATACAGCAACGCCGCAGGCTGGCTGCCGTCCAGCGACGGGTCCGCCCCGTTTGCGGCGTCAATCAGCACAAGAGCCTGGGCCAAACGATCGGTCATCGGCTTTTCCCGTTCCTGAAAGTGTCAGACACAGGGATAGCCGAAGACGCCCTGCGGCAGAACGAAAAAAAACCGCACCCCCAAGGGGGATGCGGTTCTCTGGCGGACATTGGCGGGAAGGGCGTCCCCTCCCCGAAATCCGTCATCACATCGGCGGCAGGATCACGCTGTCGATGACGTGGATCACGCCGTTCGAGGCGGCGACATCCGGAGCCGAGATCACGGCGCCGTTCACTTTCGGGCCACCGTCAAGGGTAATGGTCACTTCGGCGCCGTTCACGGTGGCGGCCTTCATGCCTTCGGTCAGGTCGGTCGACATGACTTTTCCGGCCACGACGTGGTAGGTCAGGATCGCGACGAGCTTGTCCTTGTTTTCCGGCTTCAGCAGGTCCTCGACGGTGCCGGCGGGAAGGGCTGCGAAGGCGGCGTCGGTCGGCGCGAAAACGGTGAACGGGCCTTCGCCCTTCAGCGTCTCGACCAAGCCGGCTGCGGTCAGCGCGGCGGCCAGGGTGTTGAACGACCCGGCGGCAACCGCGGTGTCAACGATGTCCTTCGAATGGCCGTCGGCGAATGCGGGCATTGCGAAGGCGGTGGCTGCGGTCAGCGCAAGAAAGGTTCTGCGGATCATGTGGTGTCACTCCCGTTTGATCGGTGTGCCGTGATTGGCAAAAGCTTATATGGGCCAAAGCTGCATCCGGATCACCCATACAAAACCGTGTGTTGCTCTTGTCCGCCGAAAGTCGCGCGCTAAGCCCGCGGCATTCCGCCGATCAAGTCAAATCGATGTGAAGGAAGTTCATTCACCGTGATCCACGGTTGAGATGTTTCAACACCGTCCCGCGGTTGTGAGACGGATTGTTTTGCCTTTTATCGCGAAAACCGCATGTCTGGTGCAATCAAAACGGAGGCAGACATGCAGCGAAAACTCGGCTGGTCGGACGTGACGCCGAAACCTCTCTGGCTGAACCGGCGCCAGATCATCGCCGGAGGTGCGGCCCTGCTGGCCAGTCCTGCATTGACCGGGCCTGCGCTGGCCCGGATCGAGGCCGCGCCCAGCCCGTATTCGACCGCGGATGCGCCGAACGCGCTGGAAGACATCACCGCCTACAACAACTTCTACGAGTTCGGCACCGGGAAAGAGGATCCGGCGACCTATGCCGGGGCGCTGACCACTGACCCCTGGTCGATCGTCATTGATGGCCTTGTCGACAAGCCCGGCACCTATGACATCGCTGATGTGGTGAAGGACCAGCCGCTGCAGGAGCGCATCTACCGCTTCCGCTGTGTCGAGGCCTGGTCAATGATCGTCCCGTGGATCGGCTTCGAGCTGGCGGGTCTTCTGAACCGTGTCGGCGTGCAGCCGGGGGCAAAGTTCGTGGCATTCGAAACTCTGGTCCGCCCGGAAGAGATGCCGGGCCAGTCCAGCCCGTTCATCGAATGGCCCTACCGCGAGGGCTTGCGGCTGGACGAGGCGATGCATCCGCTGGCGATCATGGCGACCGGGCTGTATGGCGAGCCGATGCCAAAGCAGAACGGCGCGCCGATCCGGCTGGTGGTGCCGTGGAAGTACGGGTTCAAGTCGATCAAGTCGATCGTGCGGATCTCTTTGGTGGACAAGATGCCGCCGACGACTTGGAACATGCTGCAACCGGGCGAGTATGGCTTTTATTCCAACGTGAACCCCACGGTGGACCATCCCCGCTGGAGCCAGGCTTCGGAACGCCGGGTGGGCGCGGGGCTGTTCGGCGGACGTCAGGACACGCTGATGTTCAACGGCTATGAGTCCGAGGTCGCCGGGCTTTATGCCGGGCAGGATCTTGCGGTGGACTTCTGATGGACCGGCTGAACGGGCTGGCCCGCAAGGTTCCCACCTGGGTCGTCTATATACTCGGGCTTTTGCCGCTGGGTCTTCTGATCTTTGGTGCGGTCGCGGGCGGGCTTGGCGTGGACCCGGTCAAGGCGATCGAGCACCGGCTTGGAGAGCTGGGCCTGCAGCTCCTGCTAGCCTCGCTTGCGATCACCCCGCTGCGGCGGGTTGGCCTGAACCTAATCCGCTTTCGCCGCGCGCTGGGGCTTCTGGCCTTCACCTATGTCGCCCTGCACCTGACCGCCTGGGTCTGGTTGGACATGGGGCTGCGCTGGAGCGAGATGCTGGCGGATCTGTGGAAGCGGCCCTACGTCATCCTGGGGATGGTCGGGTTTCTGGCCCTGCTGCCGCTGGCTCTGACCTCGACCAACGCCGCGATCCGCCGCATGGGGCCGCAGGCCTGGGGGCGGCTGCACCGGCTTGCCTACGTCGCCATCCTGGCCGGAGTGCTGCATCTGGCGCTGCTGTCCAAGGTCTGGACGGTCGAGATTCTGACCTATGCCGTCATTGCCAGCGTGCTTCTGGGCGTGCGGCTCCTGCCCAAGCTTCCGGCGCAGCGGCGGATGGCAACCGGAACCCGGAGCGTTTGACCATCCCGGGCAATTTTGTTGCCCGAGATGCCGCCCTTTTGTGGGGATTCTTGCGTCAACCTCAAGATTTTGCGCCCTTTTCCGTCTTCCACAACTTTTTTGCCGGGATCGCGTTTTTCCCTCTTGCGGGTTCGGGCGAGGCTCCGTAAATATCGCCTCACCGAAGCGGAGACGCGACGGTGACGGATCGAAGCGCTGGCGAAAGCCAAAGGAACGGTTCGGACAATCTGGAGGCAAGACGGCAGGTACGCCAGGGGTTCTGGTGTGCTGATTGTTTTGTGTCCGCGCTCTTTGAGACTGAATGGACATGAAGGGATATGCGGGCGGTTTGGGCGCATCGGCGTTTAATCGTTTGCATATCGGCCTAGTAGGGTGAGAGATCGCCCGATGATCTAGGTGTCAGCTTCACTGTCTTGGCAGGGTTGTTCGCGAGAACGGCTTTG
>JANOER010000003.1:0-6292 GCA_031441285.1 Rhodobacterales bacterium | reverse complement strand
ATGTCGGGGCGGCGCCCGCCACCTTTGCCGACCCGGTTGAGACCGCACGCGCGATCGTCGCGATCCTTCGAGAGACGGAAAAGGTCGATGTCGTGATCGCACTCAGCCACGGCGGGCTGCGCCGGAACCCGGATGGCAGTTTTACGGATGGGGCAGACGTCCGTCTTGCCGTGGAAGTGCCCGGGATCGATGTCGTGGTCGGCGGACACAGCCATACGGTGCTGACCAGCCCGATCATGGCAAATGGTCGAACTCCTGTCGTGCAAGCCGGTCACAATGGCCGAAACCTCGGAGAACTGACCGTTACGCTTGATGGCGATACGCTAACCGTCGATTCCTTTCAGACCCATCCGATCGATGACACCATTCCGGGTGACGCGATGATCGCGGAACTGATCGAGGGGTTCAAGAAGACCGTGACTGAAGTGGTGTTCGCACCGCGAGGTTTCTCGATCGACCAGCCGCTGGTGCGGATCGAACAGGATCTGACCAATACCTCGGCTGACCTTGGTGCCAGCACGGTCCTGGCCAACCTCTGTACTGACGCCTTCCGACAGGCGACAGGGGCACAGATCGCGCTGACCACCAACGGGATGATGCGCAATGGCCTGACAAAGGGTACCTCGGGGATCCAGTCGGTCTATGACGTGTTTGCCGTCGCCCCTTTGGGCGCTGGAGTGCTGGATGCAACAGCGGGCAGCACCTTGGTCACCGGGTACTTTACCGGACAAGAGATCAAGAACCTGATCGAATTCTGTCTTGCCAGCAGCCCGTCGCGCCCGGGCGACTATTTTCCGCGTGCGTCCGGGATGCACTTTACCTACGATCCAGATCGTCCGCAGTTCGATCTGGTGACGGAGATTGCCTTAGGCGATATTGACCGGGGTTACACGGCCATCGACATTACGGGAGCCGACAGCCAGATTTACGGGGTGACATCTCCCTTGTTCCTGGCGCTGAAGGTCATTGCAATTCCGCGGTTCACGGACGGCAAGCTGCAGTTGGTGGCCAAGAAAAAGGACGGCCAGCCCTTGCAATCCCGGGTCGAGGCCGTGGTTGATCTGCGGCAGGAGACACCCGACCTGTTGCCGGAAACCGGGACAACGATCGACGTTGCCGGGATGGTGGGCACCTCGGCCGATGGCGCCCCCGTCGAGATCAAGGAATGGCAGGCTATAATGGAGTACATGCAGGCCCTTCCCGTCACGGTGGCGGGCGATCTCCCAGTCATCCCGACCGATGACCGCGCGAACGAAGCACGGTTCATCCGAGCCGGTTAGTGTGATTTCGCAGGCGTAGGAAGCTGCTTTTGCGGCCGATGTGACGAGGTCCGTCGATTGCGTCATGCTCTGGACTCACGACCACTCGGGGCTCACTCCCGCCACAACCGCACCGGCGCTTTGGGCGCACGTTTCAGCAGTCCTTTCGCCTCAAGGTCAAGCTGGACGCATTTGACCCACCAGCCGGCGGTATCCCCACCGGGGAAGAGGGCTTCGGAGAGGTGGGGTTTCACGGCCTCGATGACTTCCGCCGGGGTTAGGCCGGGGGGCTCGGTCGGCAGAACCTTTTCCATCGCGGCCCGCATCTCGGTGTATTTCACGGCGTCGACGCGGGTGGTCTTGCCGGGCTGGCCGACGTTTTCGACTTCGATCTTGTCTGGCATCGAACCCTCCTTAGACACTAAACAACTGCCGTCCTCGCCCCCCCACCCCGGCCCTCCCCCACGGAGGGGGAGGGAGGTGCGGGTGGCGGGCGTTGCGCCCGGAATGCCAGCGATCTTGCAGCACACTTTGTGCCCGGCACAAGCTTTGGCTTTGCCTTCCCCCCCGTTTTGGCTAAGTCCTGCAGATGGCCAATCTCATGCCGCTGTCCGAGACCGACCGCCTGCCGCGCTGGCGGCGGCCGGAGGGGCTTCTCTACCTCATGGCGGCGGCGATGCCGCTGAGCTTTGCCACCTGGTCGGCGCTGTTGAACAACTTCGTCATCGAGGTGGCCTCGTTCACGGGCAAGGAGATCGGCTGGCTGCATACGGTGCGCGAGATTCCGGGGCTCTTGGCTGTCGTGGTGATCGTGATCCTGCTGGCGGTGCGCGAGCAGGTGCTGGCGCTGCTGATGCTGGCGCTTCTGGGGGCGGCGACTGCGGTGACGGGGTGGTTCACCAATTTCAGCGGCCTGCTGGTGATGACGCTGCTTTCGTCGATCGGGTTTCACTACTTCGAGACGGTAAACCAGTCGTTGCAGCTGCAATGGATCGACAAGGCGCGGGCTCCGGTCGTGCTGGGGCGGATCGTGGCGGTGGGGGCGGGGGCGTCGCTGGCGGCATACGGGGCGATCGTGGCGCTGTGGGACCGGCTGAACCTTGATTACAATACGGTCTACCTCGCCTTTGGCGGGCTGACGATTGCCATCGTGATCTTCGCGGCTGTCGCCTATCCGCAGTTCCAGTCGCCCCATGTGCAGCACCGGCACATGGTCTTGCGCCGGCGCTACTGGCTTTACTATGCCTTGCAGTTCATGGCCGGGGCACGGCGGCAGATCTTTGTCGTCTTCGCCGGCTTCATGATGGTGGAAAAGTTCGGGATGCGGGTCAGCGAGATGACGCTGCTTTTGCTGATCAACTATCTCATCAACATGGCGGTCGCCCCGGTGATGGGCCGGGCGCTGGGCAGGTATGGCGAGCGCAACGTCATGGGGTTCGAATACATCGGCCTCACGCTGGTGTTCCTGGCCTATGGCGGGCTTTACTGGTTCGGCTGGGGGCTGATGATCGCAAGCGGGCTATACATCCTGGATCAGTTGTTCTTTGCGCTGTCGTTCAGCCTGAAGACCTATTTCCAGAAGATCGCCGATCCGCGCGACATCGCACCCACGCAGGCCGTGGCCTTCACCATCAACCATATCGCGGCGGTGTTCCTGCCGGCGGCGCTGGGTTACCTGTGGGCGACCTCGCCGGACTATGTGTTTGTGCTGGGCGCCGGGATGGCCCTGGTGGCTTTCGGGCTGATCTGTCTGATCCCGCGCCACCCCGAGCCGGGGAACGAGACGGTGTTCTCGCGCGCGCTGCCGCAGCCGGCCGAGTAAAGCCGGCCCAGCAGATCAGGCCGGGTAAATCCGGGGTGATGCGGCTGTAACCAAGGTTGGGTTTGTCCGCCCGGCAGCCTATATTCCGCCCAAGCAATGGAGGTGCCCGATGTTCTTTGCCAGCCGGACCAAGATGGAAATGGTTTCCCCCGAAAACGCCCTGCCGGGGCGGACCGAGCCGCTTGCCACCGCCGAGACGCATTTCGTCTCGGGCATCGCGCTGAAGTCGGACGTGCCAGAGGGCATGGCGGAAGCGATGTTCGGGATGGGCTGTTTCTGGGGCGTGGAGCGGAAGTTCTGGCAGGTGCCGGGCGTCTGGCTGACCATGGTCGGCTACGCCGCGGGCTTTTCGCCCAACCCGACATATAAGGAAACCTGCACGCAGCTGACCGGCCATAACGAGGTGGTGCGGGTGATCTTTGACCCGGCGGTGATCAGCTATGCGGGCTTGTTGAAGCTGTTCTGGGAGGGACACGATCCGACCCAGGGCATGCGGCAGGGCAATGATGTCGGGTCCACCTACCGGTCGGGCATCTATACCTACACCGCCGGACAGGCCGAGGCCGCGCTGGCCTCGAAGGCGGTCTACCGCGCGGCGCTGGCGGCGGCAGGGCGGGGCGATATCACCACCGAGATCCTGCCGGCTTCGGTGTTCTACTTTGCCGAGGACTATCACCAGCAGTATCTGGCGAAAAACCCCGGCGGGTATTGCGGGATCGGCGGAACCGGGGTGACCTGCCCGATCGGGACCGGCGTCACCGCCTGACGCCCGGGCAAAGGGCCGGGCCCAAATTCTTCTGCGAAGAATTTTGGCCCCCCCGGCGGCGGGCAACTTGCCTGCACCCGGCCTTGAGCGTAAAGCGCCCGGTCAAAGGAGCGCTCTGACATGCCAACCTATTCCACCCTGACCACGGTTCCCGGCGCGGCGCCGGCCCAGAGCCTTGCGGCAGCCCTTGAGCGGATGACGCCAGCGCCGATCGGCGTCGGAGTGTTCGAGATCGAGGACGGGTCCGGTCTGTGGGAGGTCGGCGGCTACTTCATCGAGCCGCCGGACGAGGTCATTCTGGAAGTTCTGGCGCTGGCCTTCGGCGCGCGACCCTTCGCGCTGTCGGAGCTGCCGGAGATCGACTGGGTCGCCAAGGTCCGGCGCGAGCTGGCCCCGGTCGAGGCCGGGCGCTTCTTCGTCTTCGGCAGCCATGACGCCGACCGCGTCCCGACAGCGGCGGACCGCGTGCCGTTGCAGATCGAGGCGACGGTCGCCTTCGGCACTGGTCACCATGGGACGACACTGGGCTGCCTGCTGGCCTTCGACCGGCTGCTGACCGCCGGCGTGCGCCCGTCGCGGGTGGCCGACATCGGCTGCGGCACGGCGGTTCTGGCCATGGCCGCCGCCGCGACCCTGCCGGAGGCGCTGGTCATTGCCAGCGACATCGACCAGGTGGCCGTCGATGTGGCCGAGGCCAATGTCGCGATCAACGGCCTGACTGGCCGGGTGACCTGCCTTGAGGCTGCCGGTCTGGCCCATGACCGCCTGCGCGCCGCGGCACCTTTCGACCTGATTTTCGCGAATATCCTGAAGGGACCACTGATCGAGCTTGCGCCCGCCATTGCCGGAAGCCTTTCAACCGGGGGAAGAACGATTCTCAGCGGCCTGCTTGTCGTGCAGGCCGAGGCCGTGGTGTCTGCCTATGTTGACGCCGGCCTTTGTTTGCAGTCTCGCAACGATCTTGGGGAATGGTGCACGCTGGTGCTACAACGGTTGTGAGAACGTGGACAATCAATGCCGTTCGGGGGGGTGAGATAGCGGTTTGGGCAACCTGCCTAAATTCCGCCACAAAAACCTACCAACCTTGCCAAATGTTCAGCTGCTACCTTGGGTGGAAATTATGTGGGTAGATCCAAACCTCAACGACTTTTACAGCCGCGTTTCGCGGATCGAGAAATCTCATGCCAAGGGGTATGGGTTCGAAGCGCGTGGGACGGTTGGTCGCAAGGCCGCGTCCCAGAGTGGTTCGCGCCTGATGCGGCTGGCCAAGCCGTTGGCGCTTGCCGTCATTCTTGGCCTTGGTCTGAAAGGCGTGATCCACTACTACGTCGGGGCCCAGACCTATGAGAGCCGCGTCAGCGCGCTGGCCGCCGGGGCAGGGTTCGACCCGATCGGGGCCTGGCTGATGCACGCCGATCCGGTGACGATGGCAGTATCGGGACAGTTGCAGGCCGTGCTGCCGCGCTGATCCCGGACACAGCAAAGCAAAAGGCCGCATCCATCGATGCGGCCTTTGTCATTTGTGCCGGTCCCCGAGGGACCGGCCGGAGCGGGAGATCAGCGAGCGATCTCGACGATGTCGCCGCGGCACAGGCCGATATCGTCCAGCTCGCGGTCCGAAAGCCTGTTCAGCGCGTTGCGCGTGACGCGGGCGTCGTTCCAGGCCGAGAAAACGCCTGCGACGCTTGCGAGGCCATTGATGGCACGGTAGGTGGTGATGGCGCCAAAGGGCGCCGGGCGGGTCGTCTCGACAGCGGCCATGGCTTTCATCCTTGTTTTCAGTTTGCGTGTTTTGAAGGCTTGTTCCTTCATGAAAGGTCAAATAGTCTTGCTGCAGGTGCAAAGCAAGGCAGGCGCCGGCATGGCCGCCTTGCAACCAGCGCATGGCTGGCGCCATAATTTCTTCATCTTTTTCAGCGCGTTCGATAGAGTTGCCGCTTTGCACGTCGGATTTGCGGTCCAACCTGTCGGTTTCTGCAAGTGCATAAGGATCGGGCTGCCTTGGCGCGGCCTGGAAAGAGATTGGCGGATGTTCCCTTTTCGTGCTAGTTCTGCCGCAAGACTAGGAAAAGGGGCAGGAATGCGGGTCATCGGGATCGATCCGGGGTTGCGAAACCTGGGCTGGGGCGTGATCGACGTTGCGGGCTCGCGGCTCACGCATGTCGCCAACGGCATCTGCCATTCCGTCGGCGGCGATGGCGATCTGGCCACGCGGCTTTTGGCGCTGCATGTGCAATTGACCGAGGTTCTGCGCCTGCATCGGCCCGAGGCGGCAGCGGTGGAGCATACCTTTGTCAACAAGGATGCGGTCGCGACACTCAAGCTGGGTCAGGCGCGGGGGATTGCGCTTCTGGTTCCGGCGCAGTTCGGGCTGGCGGTAGGGGAATATGCGCCGAACGCGGTGAAGAAGACGGTGGTGGGCGTGGGTCATGCGGCAAAGGTGCA
>JANOER010000002.1:0-8778 GCA_031441285.1 Rhodobacterales bacterium | reverse complement strand
ATCAGGAAGGCCATGAATTCCTGCGCGATCACCGCCTCGGCGTGGAAGTCCATCGTCAGGTAGGAATCGGCCCAGTTGCCGGTCACACCCAGCCGCTTGAACTCCTCGCGTTGCACATCAATCCAGCCGGCGGCGAAGGCGCGGCATTCGCGGCGGAAGTCCACCACGTCGACATCGTCCTTGTTCAGCCCCTTGGCGCGGTATTGCTCCTCGATCTTCCATTCGATCGGCAGGCCGTGGCAGTCCCAGCCCGGCACATAGCGGGCATCACGTCCCATCATCTGCTGGCTGCGCACCACCATGTCCTTCAGCACCTTGTTCAGCGCATGGCCGATGTGCAGGTGTCCGTTGGCGTACGGAGGGCCGTCGTGCAGCACGAACGGCGTCCGCCCGGCCTTTTCCCGCAGCCGGTCATAGATCCCGATCTCTTCCCAGCGGGCCAGCCAGCCGGGTTCGCGCTGCGGCAAGCCCGCGCGCATCGGAAAGTCGGTCTCGGGCAGGAAAACGGTGTCGCGGTAGTCGGGCACGGTCGTGTCGGAGGACATGGGGGAACTCGCGGAAAGGAAGGGATCGGGCAAGCGTGAAGAACCGGCGGCTGAGGGGTCAGCCCGCCGGGCGCATAATTCGACGCGAGATCAGCCCGTAACGCATGCCCGGCGTTATAGGAGATGCATCCCCAAGCGTAAAGGCCTGCCCCCGGCGTGGACCTTCCCTTGATCGCAGGGGCCGGACCTGCCACCCATACGCCATGACAGAAGGCCACCGCATCGCTGTCGTCGGCGCCGGGATCGGCGGGCTTGCGGCGGCGTCGCTGCTGGCCCGGGACGGACATGCGGTCACCCTGGTCGAGCGTTTTGCCGCCCCGCGCCCGCTTGGCTCGGGTCTTGTGGTGCAGCCCGTGGGTCTTGCGGTCCTTGACGCGCTGGGGGCTGGCGACGCCGCCCGCGCGCTTGGCGCGCCGTTGCGGCGCATGCTGGGACATGCCGGTGGCCGCGTCGCCCTGGATGTCGCCTACCGCTCTGATCAGCCCGGCCTAGCCATGCACCGCGCCGCCCTGTTCCACTGCCTTTGGCAGGCCGTGCAGCGGTCGGACGTGACACTGCTGACCGGCCTTGGCGCAACCGGCATCATCGACCGGCCGGCAGAGATCAGCCTGCGGACGACCGAGGGCGACCTTGGCCCCTTCGAGCTGATCGTCGACGCCTCGGGCGCGGGGTCGGTCCTGTCTCCGTTGCAGGCCCGGCCCCTTCCGTTCGGAGCAGTCTGGGCCCATGTGCCCTGGCCAGAGACGGGACTGCCAGAGACGGGCCTGCCAGAGACGGGCCTGCCGCGCGACCAGTTGCGCCAGCGCTACCACGCCGCCAGCCGCATGGCCGGGATCCTGCCGATCGGTCGGCTGCCCGGCGACGACCGTCCCCGTGCCGCGGTCTTCTGGTCCCTTTCGCGCGCCGAGCTGGACGCCTGGCCCGGCCGGTCCCTGGCCGACTGGCAGGCCGAGGTCACGGGCTTCTGGCCGGCGATGCAGCCTTTCCTTGCGGCGCTGACCGACAAGGACCAGCTGACCCCCGCCCGCTACAGCCACGGCACGCTTGCCAATCCGGTGCGCGGCCGGCTGGTCCATATCGGTGACGCCGCCCACCGCGCCAGCCCGCAGCTTGGCCAGGGTGCCAACATGGCGCTGCTTGACGCGTTGTCGCTGGCCCTTGCCCTGCGCCATCGCCCCGGCCGGGTGGGTGATCCATCGCTTGATCAGGCCCTGGCGGCACACGTTCGCGCCCGGCGCTGGCATCTTCGCCTTTATCAGACGATAAGCGCGGCCTTCACCCCGCAATACCAGTCCGACAGCCGCATCCTGCCGGCCTTGCGTGACTACTTCTTCGCGCCCGTGTCGCGGATCTGGCCGCTGCCGACGGTGCTGTCTGCGCTGGTGTCGGGCGACGTGCTTCCGCCCATCGCCGGGTCGCGCTTTCCCGATCCGGCATGGACGCCCCGACCATCCGTGCTACCCTCCGGTCCAACGACGAAGGACACGGCATGACACTTCCCGCCCTCAACGTGCTTGGCCAGCCGATCGAGCCTTGCTCGACCGCCCCGATCACCGGCTTCTTCCGCGACGGCTGCTGCAACACCGGCCCGATGGACCGCGGCCTGCACACGGTCTGCGCCACCATGACGGCCGAGTTTCTGGCGCTGTCGAAATACCTGGGCAACGACCTGTCGACCCCACGTCCCGAGTATGGCTTTCCCGGTCTCAAGCCCGGAGACCAGTGGTGCCTGTGCGCCGACCGGTTCTTGCAAGCGCATCAGGAGGGTGCCGCGCCGGGGATCCGGCTGGCAGCAACCCATCAGGCGACACTGGCCATCGTGCCGCTTGAGGTGCTGAAGGCCGCGGCCAGTGATGCAGGAAAATGAACGGCACTGCGGTCCCTGGCAGGTGCTTCAGCGCCTGACCCTGTCCGACACCGCGTTCGCAAAAGGCTCGGGCTTCGCCTCGTCCACCCCGACAGCCTGACGCACCAGACCGTCTTCCTGCATCAGGTCGTCAATGAAAATGCTCAGAAGCTGGGGCCGGCCGCCGACGCCGGCCTTGCGATAGATCGCATTGGTCTGCGCCTTCACCGTCCCTTCGCTGGTCGACCGCAAAGCGGCGATCTCGGCGGTGGTCATGCCCTTTATCGCAAAAAGCGCGACATCCCGCTCTGATGGCGTCAGGCCCCATGCTTCAAATCGCTCGTGCAGCAGGTCCATGAAGGCCCCTGATGCGCGACGCAGCCTTTCTTCGGCCTCGTTGCGCTCGCGCAGGGTCCGACGCAGCAGAAGTGCGCCAAGAACCACTCCAAGAACCAGCCCGACCGCCGCGCCGATCTCCATCAGCTCGCGCAATTCCCAACTGATCGGGACAGTCCGGATTCCCAGGACGGACGTCAAAATGTCCCAGGCAAAGAAGATTGCGCACAATGCCTGAACCAGCAGGACAGCCGCGATCGGAGCGGCGCGTCTCACTTTTCCGCCTTGCCGCTGGCCAGATTGCGACCAGCGGCCAGCCGCACGTCATCCGCCATTTTCATCGTCATTGCCGCTGCCGCTATTGCCGCCGCCGTCATTGCCGCCGTCTTCGCCATCGTCGTCATCATCTTCGTCGTCATCGTCGTCATCGCCAGGGCCACTCCCACGGTTGCCGGAACTGTCGCCAATGATGTCGCCTCCGCGTTTCCCCCCTTCGACCGGGGTCCAGAGGTCACGCAGGATTTCGCCGTTGTTCGGATTGACGATGATCTCGCGATGACCATCCCGGCGCGACGCCGTGATGCGGACCCGGCCAAGAAGCGTCCGGGCCTGTTCGATCGAACGGAACCCTTGCGTCTTCAGTTGTGAAACGACGCCGCCCACAAAGTCCTGCGCGAACGCTGGTCCGGCAAGGGCCGTCGTGGCGACCAGTCCGGTCAGAAAACTCCGGCGTTTCATGTTCACGTCCGACCTACTTTCTTTCGTCAACTATGGGCCATGCAGCGGGCCCCGGCAATACCGGGGCCCGCACATCCGGTCATTGCGGATGGTCAGCCTTCGCCGCTGTTGTCACCCTCGTCGTCATCGCCATCGTCATCATCGCCTTCGTCGTCGTCTTCGTCGTCGTCACCCTCGTCGTCGTCGCCCTCATCATCGTCGTCGTCGTCGCCTTCATCATCGTCTTCGTCGTCATCGCCTTCGTCGTCGTCTTCGCCATCAACGTCCTCGAAATCCTTGTCGGACTGGTCAATCTCGACACCTTCGCGGCCGATGTAGTCGTCTTCGACGTCCTGGAATTCCTTCTTGATCACTTCTTCGGTCTCATTGTCATAGATGACCTCGACCATACGGTCGCCTTTGACCGCTTCCAGCTTGGTCTGGGTCGGGCCAACCTTGATCTCGACATAGGTGTAGCCTTCTTCCAGGTAGGCGTCGGCAAGGCTTTCCGCGTCGATTGCAGCGTGGCCCATGCTTGTCGACAGGGCGGTTGCGGCGGTGAACATCATCAGTCTGGTTCGCAGTTTCATCGCGTTTCTCCGTCTTGGGTTCAGGTTCGGCCCACAGCGGGCAAGGACGCACCGGCTTCGCGGCACATCGCCATGAAGGCCGAAACATTCGCCTGTTGAAACTGATCTGAAGTTTAGGTGCCCGGCCTTAGATCGAAGGTTTGCGCCCATAAACTTTGGTTTATGGCCCTGGCCCCGGATGCCACCCGATGCCGCCGCCCGATGCCGCGCCAAAGAAAACGGCCCGACGCATTGCGCCAGGCCGTCGGGACTGATGTCCCGAGATGCGCCCGGACCTCAGACTTTCATCGTCACGCCCAGATGCTTGGCCACGGTGAAGATGTCCTTGTCGCCGCGGCCGCACATGTTCATCACGATCAGATGATCCTTTGGCAAGGTCGGGGCGATCTTGGTCACATGCGCCAGGGCGTGGCTGGGTTCCAGAGCCGGGATGATTCCCTCCAGCCGGCAGCACAGCTGGAACGCTTCCAGCGCCTCGGCATCGGTGATGCTGACATACTGCGCCCGGCCGACATCATGCAGCCAGGAATGTTCCGGCCCGATGCCGGGATAGTCCAGCCCCGCCGAAATCGAGAAGCCCTCCAGGATCTGCCCGTCATTGTCCTGCAGAAGATAGGTCCGGTTGCCATGCAGCACGCCCGGCCGCCCGCCCGTAAGGCTGGCGCAATGCTGCATCCGGTCGTCGACACCCTTGCCGCCGGCCTCGACCCCGATGATGTTGACCGATGGATCGTCGAGGAAGGGGAAGAACAGACCCATTGCGTTCGATCCGCCCCCGATGGCCGCAACCAGTGTATCGGGCAGGCGGCCTTCGGCCTCTTCCATCTGCCAGCGCACTTCCTTGCCGATGATCGACTGGAAATCGCGCACCATCGCCGGATAGGGATGCGGTCCCGCCACCGTGCCGATGCAGTAGAACGTGTCGCGCACATTGGTCACCCAGTCGCGCAAGGCGTCGTTCATCGCGTCCTTGAGCGTGCCACGACCACTGGTGACCGGAATGACCTCGGCCCCCAGAAGCTTCATCCGGAACACGTTCGGGGCCTGACGCTCCACGTCATGCGCGCCCATGTAAACCACGCATTTCAGCCCGAACTTGGCACAGACCGTGGCCGTTGCCACCCCGTGCTGGCCCGCGCCGGTCTCTGCGATGATCCGGGTCTTTCCCATGCGGCGGGCAAGGATGATCTGGCCCAGCACATTGTTGATCTTGTGCGCGCCGGTGTGGTTCAACTCGTCGCGCTTCATGTAGACCTTGGCGCCGCCAAGGTGTTCCGTCAGCCGGGGCGCGAAATATAGCGGCGATGGGCGGCCGACATAGTTCTTCCAGAGATCGTCCATCTCGGCCCAGAAGGTCGGGTCGGTCTTGGCATGCTCGTAGCGCGCCTCAAGTTCCAGAATCAGCGGCATCAGCGTTTCGGAAACGAAACGCCCGCCGAAAAGACCAAAGCGTCCCGCCTCGTCCGGTCCCGTCATGAAGCTGTTCACACCGTCTTCGGCCATTGCAAACTCCCTCTGTTCACACCGGATGTAGCGCCCTTGGCCCGCCGGGGAAAGGGGGGGCGCTGCCCCCGTCCCTGCGGCGCAGGGACTCCCCCGGGATACTTGGACAAAGATGAACGGACCGGAACGCCCCTGCGTTCATCTTTGCCCAAATATCCCCGCGCGGAGCGCCAGCCGAGGAGGTGCGCCCGTGGCGCGCCGACGAGACAAAAGTCTTGCGGCGCATGCCGCTCCGTTTGAAAACCGCTGGGAGGACGCGCTACCGCAGGATCGGCACGCCTGCCCTGACCCCCTGCGCCGCCTCGACGAAGGCCGCGATCCTTGCCGCATCCTTGACCCCCGGCGCGCTTTCGACGCCCGAGGACACGTCGACCTGCCGCGCTCCGGTCAGCCGGACCGCTTCGGCCACGTTGGCCGGGGTCAGCCCTCCGGCAAGCATCCAGGGGCGCAGCCATTTGCGCCCGACCAGCAACCGCCAGTCGAAGGCCAGCCCGTTGCCCCCCGGCAGGTCAGCGCCCGGCGCGGGCTTGGCGTCGATCAGCAGCTGGTCGGCTGCCAGGCTCATCTCGATCAGCCCGGCGAGATCAGCCTCGCCCGCGACGCCGATCGCCTTCATCACCGGCAAGCCGTAGCGCGCGCGGACCTCTGCGACCCGCGCTGGCGTCTCAAGGCCATGCAACTGCAGCATGTCCAGCGGCACCTCCGCAAGGATCGCGTCCAGCGTCGCGTCATCGGCATCGACGGTCAGCGCGACCTTGCACAGCCCCTCGGGTGCCGCGAGGGCCAGCACGCGTGCGGCTGCGATGGTCAGATTGCGCGGGCTTCTGGCGAAGAACACGAACCCCGCATAGGCCGCCCCTGCCGCCGCGACAGCCGCGACATCGGCCGGCGTCCGCAGCCCGCAGATCTTGACCCGGACGTCCCGCATCACCGCGCCTTCGGCCGGTCCAGAAGCGCCAGCACTTCGTCTTTCGGTGCGATGTCCTTCTGGTCACGCAAGACGGCAAGCTCACGCTCAAGCCGCGTGACTTCGCGGGCGTTGGCGTTTGACGTGCCACGGATACCGGCCTCGCGGAACCATTCCCAGACAAACCCGACCAGGACGCCGGCCAGGATGCCCGCGAAGATCACCAGGAACAGCGGCAGGACCACAGCCCCGGTCAGGCCGGTCAGCGCCGCAAGATCATCGGGCAGCAGCCGGACCTGAACTGGCCCCCGGTTCGCGATTGCCACCGCAATCAGCGACAGCGCGAACACGCCCAGAAACGCCAGTCGAAGATATCGGATCATTTGGCACGGTCCTTGAAGGTCCGCCGCAATATCGGCCCGATTGCGGCCGGGCGCAAGCTTGGCGGCCAGTCCCCGGCTGTGACTACTTGCCGTTCAGCCGGTCGCGCAGAAGCTTGCCGGTCTTGAAGAACGGCACCTTCTTGTCGTCGACCTTGACCGCTTCGCCGGTGCGCGGGTTGCGCCCCACCCTTGCGTCCCGCGACTTGACCGAGAAAGCGCCGAAGCCGCGCAGTTCGACCCGGTCGCCCTTGGCCAGCGCGTCGACGATTTCCTCGAAGACAGTGTTCACGATCCGCTCGACGTGGCGCTGCGTCAGATGCGGGTTTTCATCCGCGATCTTCTGGATCAATTCGGAACGGATCATCCGTAGTCCCCCCTGTGGTTAACCGAATTTGCCCGAAGGGCAGCGGCCGCCACGCTCTTGTTCTTGCGGGACTATAGCGGCAGGATTTGTCCGGTGACAAACAAAAACGGGGACTTGGGCGTCGAATGGAAAAGGCCCCGCGTGTGGCGGGGCCTTTTGGTTCAATCAGCGGTAATGGCCGACTAGCTGCGGTCCTTGAGCGCGGCGCCAAGGATGTCGCCGAGGCTTGCGCCCGAATCAGACGAGCCATACTGCTCGACCGCTTCCTTCTCTTCGGCGATCTCGCGCGCCTTGATCGACAGGCCCAGCTTGCGGGTCTTCGGATCAATGTTGGTCACGCGCGCATCGACGTGGTCGCCGACCTGGAACCGCTCGGGGCGCTGGTCGCCACGGTCACGGCTGAGGTCCGAGCGGCGGATGAAAGACTTCTGGTTGTTGTATTCAACCTCGATCCCGCCTTCCTCGATCGCGGTGACGGTCACGGTGACGATTCCGCCCCGCTTCACGCCATCGACAGCATCGGTGAAGGTGTCATCGCCCAGCGCCTTGATCGACAGCGAGATACGCTCTTTCTCGACGTCCACTTCGGTGACGGCGGCATGCACCGTGTCGCCCTTGCGGTAGGTCTGGATTGCCTCTTCGCCGCGGGTATCCCACGACAGGTCGGACAGGTGGACCATGCCGTCGATATCGTTGTCGAGACCGACGAACAGACCGAATTCGGTGATGTTCTTGACTTCGCCTTCGATCTGGCTGCCCACGGGATGCGTTTCCGCAAAGACTTCCCACGGGTTGCGCTGGGTCTGCTTCAGGCCCAGCGAAACGCGGCGCTTGGCGCTGTCGATTTCCAGCACCATGACTTCGACTTCCTGGCTGGTCGAAACGATCTTGCCGGGATGCACGTTCTTCTTGGTCCAGGACATTTCTGAGACGTGAACCAGACCCTCGACGCCGGCTTCCAGTTCGACAAAGGCGCCGTAGTCGGTGATGTTGGTGACCCGGCCCTTGTGGACGGTGCCAAGCGCATACATCTTTTCGACCGCATCCCACGGATCGGACTGCAGTTGCTTCATGCCCAGCGAAATACGGTGGGTTTCCTTGTTGATCTTGATGACCTGCACCTTGATCGTCTCGCCAATCGCCAGAATTTCCGACGGATGGTTGACCCGGCGCCAGGCCATGTCGGTGACATGCAAGAGGCCGTCAACACCGCCAAGATCAACGAAGGCACCGTATTCGGTGATGTTTTTCACGACACCGTCGATGGTCTGGCCTTCGGTCAGGTTGCCGATGACTTCGGCGCGCTGTTCGGCGCGGCTTTCTTCCAGGATCGCGCGGCGCGACACGACGATGTTGCCACGACGACGGTCCATCTTCAGGATCTGGAACGGCTGCTTCATGCCCATCAGCGGGCCGGCGTCGCGCACGGGGCGCACGTCGACCTGGCTGCCCGGAAGGAACGCGACAGCGCCGCCAAGGTCCACGGTGAAGCCGCCCTTGACCCGGCCGAAGATCGCGCCGTCGACGCGCAGTTCGGCGGCATAGGCTTTTTCAAGCCGGTCCCAGGCTTCTTCGCGCTTGGCTTTC
>JANOER010000001.1:0-7107 GCA_031441285.1 Rhodobacterales bacterium | reverse complement strand
GTAGACTTTGGCCACGCTTTCGCTGGGCACACCCGCGCCCGCCAGCCATCTGGCCGTGCCCTTGGTCGCGACGATCTGGAACCCCATCGCCACAAGGTCGCGGGCGGCGGCGGCGAGGGCTTCGGTCTTGTCCATGTCCTTGACGGACAGGAACACCCGGCCCGCCTCGGGCAGGATCGTGCCAGCGCCCATCTGCGCCTTGAGGAAGGCCAGCGCGAAGGTGCGGTCCCAGCCCATCACCTCGCCGGTTGACCGCATCTCTGGCCCAAGCACCGGATCGACGCCGGGGAAGCGGGCGAAGGGCAGGACGGCCTCCTTGACGCTGAACCAGGGCGTGATCGGGTCGGCCAGCGTGTTCGGGTCGGCAAGGGGCAAGGGGCTGTCCGGGCCGACGCCGGCGGGGTAAGGCGCGCGCATCGGGAAGTTTGACAAAGGCTCACCGGCCATCAGCCGGGCGGCGATCGAGGCGATGGCGCTGTCGGTCGCCTTGGCGACGAAAGGCACGGTGCGGCTGGCGCGGGGGTTGACCTCAAGGACGTAGATCACCCCGTCCTTGATCGCGAACTGCACGTTCATCAGGCCGACAACGTTCAGCGCAAGCGCCATCTGGACGGTCTGACGCTTCAGCTCGGCAATGGTGTCGGGGGTCAGCGAGTGGGGCGGCAGGCAGCAGGCAGAGTCGCCGGAATGCACCCCGGCTTCCTCGATATGTTCCATGATGCCAGCAACATGCACGTCGCGGCCGTCGCACAGCGCATCGACGTCAACCTCGATCGCGCCGGACAGGTAGCTGTCCAGAAGCACCGGGCTGTTGCCGGAAACCTGCACGGCAGTGGCGATATAGCGGTCAAGCTGGGCATCGTCGCGGATGATTTCCATCGCGCGGCCACCAAGCACGAAGCTGGGGCGGATGACCAGCGGGTAGCCGACATCCTTGGCAACCGCGAAGGCCTCGTCCCGGCTGCGGGCGGTGCCGTTGTGCGGCTGCTTCAGGCCCAGCTTGTGCAAAAGCTGCTGGAACCGCTCGCGGTCCTCGGCAAGGTCGATGGCGTCCGGTGTGGTGCCGAGGATCGGGATGCCCTCGGCGTGCAGTGCGTTGGCAAGCTTCAGGGGCGTCTGGCCGCCGAACTGCACGATGACGCCGTGCAGCGTGCCGTTTTCCTGTTCTACCCGCAGGATTTCAAGGACGTGCTCCAGCGTCAGCGGTTCGAAATACAGCCGGTCCGAGGTGTCGTAGTCGGTGGAAACCGTCTCGGGGTTGCAGTTGACCATGATCGTCTCATAGCCTGCCGCGGTCAGCGCATAGCAGGCGTGGACGCAGCAATAGTCGAACTCGATCCCCTGACCGATCCGGTTAGGGCCACCACCAAGGATGACGACCTTCTTCGCGGCTGAGGGCCGGCTTTCGCATTCCACGTCGCCCATCGCGGGGTGTTCGTAGGTGGAATACATGTAGGGGGTCTGGGCTTCGAACTCGGCGGCACAGGTGTCGATGCGCTTGAAGACGGCGGTGACGCCAAGACGCTGCCGGGCGCGGCGGACCTGGGCCTCGTCGCGGCCGGTCAGGGTGGCCAGCCGGGCATCGGTGAAGCCCATCATCTTCAGGTGGCGCAGCGCGTCGGGGTTGGTGGGCAGGCCGTCCTTGCGGACCTGCACCTCGGTGTCGATGATCTCGCGGATGCGGGCCAGGAACCAGGGGTCGAAGGCGGTGATCGCGTTGATCTCGTCATCACTCAGCCCGTGGCGCATGGCCTGCGCGATGACGCGGATACGGTCGGGGGTGGCTGCCGACAGGGCCTTCGAGATGGCGGCGCGGTCCGGAGTGCCAAATGTCGAAACGCCGGGAATGGCGATCTCGTCAAAACCGGTCAGGCCGGTTTCAAGGCTGGCGAGGGCCTTTTGCAGCGATTCGTGGATCGTGCGACCGATGGCCATCGCCTCGCCGACCGATTTCATCGCGGTGGTGAGATTGGGTTCCGAACCGGGAAATTTCTCGAAGGCGAAACGCGGGAGCTTGGTCACGACATAGTCGATGGACGGCTCGAAGCTGGCTGGCGTGACCCGGGTGATGTCGTTGTCCAGCTCGTCCAGCGTGTAGCCCACCGCCAGCTTGGCGGCGATCTTCGCAATCGGAAATCCGGTGGCCTTGGAGGCAAGGGCCGACGACCTCGATACCCTCGGGTTCATCTCGATCACCACCATCCGGCCATCGGCGGGGTTGATCGCCCACTGGACGTTGGAGCCGCCGGTTTCCACCCCGATCTCGCGCAGGACGGCGATGCTGCCGTTGCGCATGATCTGGTATTCCTTGTCGGTCAGCGTCAGGGCCGGGGCGACGGTGATGCTGTCGCCGGTATGGACGCCCATCGGATCGACGTTTTCGATGGCGCAGACGATGATGGCATTGTCGGCGGTGTCGCGGACCACCTCCATCTCGAACTCTTTCCAGCCGAGCAGGGATTCGTCGACCAGCACCTGGGCCACGGGCGAGGCCTCAAGCCCCGATTTCACGATGGCTTCATAGTCATCGCGGTTGTAAGCAACACCGCCGCCGGTGCCGCCCAGGGTGAAGGCGGGGCGGATGATCGCGGGCAGGCCGACATATTCGATGGCGGCAACCGCCTCGGCCACGCCGGCGGCGATGTCATACTTGCCGTCAGCACGTTTCGGGGCTGCGATGATCGTGGCCTTGGGGTTCTCCAGACCGATGCGGTCCATCGCCTCGCGAAAGAGCTTGCGGTCTTCGGCCATCTCGATCGCTTCGCGCTTGGCGCCGATCAGTTCGACGCCGAACGTGTCCAGCACGCCCATGTCGGCCAGCGCCAGAGCGGTGTTCAGCCCGGTCTGCCCGCCCATCGTCGGCAGGATCGCGTCGGGGCGTTCCTTCTCGATGATCTTGGCGACGACTTCGGGGGTGATCGGCTCGATGTAGGTCGCGTCCGCCAGCCCCGGATCGGTCATGATCGTCGCGGGGTTCGAGTTGACCAGGATCACCCGGTAGCCTTCCTCGCGCAGGGCCTTGCAGGCTTGCGCGCCCGAGTAGTCGAACTCGCAGGCCTGCCCGATGACGATTGGACCGGCGCCGATGATCATGATCGACTTGATATCGGTCCGCTTCGGCATGTCAGCCCCCATCCATCGCGCAAAACTTCGCGGGTTATAGCCATGCGTCGCGGGGGTGCAAGGGCCGATTGGACCCTAGAGGTGGAAGCCGAAACGGGCAGCGATCCACACGGTGATCATGTACAGGATCATCGTCAGGACACAGCCCAGCGCCAGCGCCAGCCAGAAGCCGTAGCCCGCGCGCAACAGAAGCGGGATCACCACGAACATCGGCAGCGAGGGGGCGACATACCACAGTGTCGCCAGCGAATAATCGGCCAGCCGTTCGACATCGCGGGTGTCGCGCCACAGCCAGATCATGCCCAGGACCGACACCAGCGGCAGCGAGGCGATCAAGGCGCCCCAGCCGACATAGCGGCGGGCAACTTCGGCGGACAGCGCCACCAGCACGCCCGAGATCGCCGCCTTGAGAAACAGGAAGAACATCGCCGCCTACCCCTTCTTGCAATGGAAATGGCGGCCGGATCGCTCCGGCCGCCATGATGTCAGACCGCGCGATCAGCCGGTTTCGCCGACAGCCCTTTCGGCCGCGGCAATCACGGCCTTGCGGGCGGCGATCTTGTCGCCGGTCGGCGGGCCTTCGAAGCGGCGGTTCTCGACCGTGACCCAAAGGATCAGCGCCAAAGCGATGAAGCCGGCCACGATGTAAAGCACCCTTTCGTTCGGGGGCGCCACGGCGATGAACAGGATCACGCCCATGCCGACCACCGCCAGGATGGTGACCAGCTTGTAGACGCCAGCCGACAAAGCCCAGGGGCCGGGGTTCGGCCATTTCGCGGTGCCGTAGGCCAGAAGCCCTGCCACCAGCGGGATGGTGAACGACAGGAACAGGAAGACCAGCGTGGAGTTCACCACGATCACGTAGATCGAAGTGCCTTCGACCTTGAGCAACAGCGCCAGCACCACATAGAGGATGCAGAGCACCGTCGAAGTCCAGATCGCCGTCACCGGCGTGCGGTAGGTGGGCGAGACCGAGGCCAGCGCCTTGGACCCGACCGGCATCCCGTCATCGCGGCTGAAAGCGAACAGCATCCGGCTTGCCGAGGTGACCGTGGCCAGACCGCACAGGAACTGGGCAATCAGGATGCCGAGGTAGATGATCGTCTTCAGACCCGAAGGCATGATCGCGTCCATCGTGCCGAAGAACATGCCCCAGCCCTGGCTTGCCGCCACGGCCAGATCCGGAATCGCCAGCGTGATAGCGCAGATCATCACCCAGCCCACGATCGACGACCAAAGCACCGCCGAGATGATGCCCTGCGGCACCGACATGGCAGCATTCTTGGTTTCCTCGGAGGTGTGGGCCGAGGCGTCATAGCCGGTGATGGTGTAGACCGGCAGCAAGAGGCAAAGCAGGAACAGGTAAGCCACGTTGTCGCTGGCCGGGAAGACGTTGCCGCCCGCCTCGCCCGAGAAGTTGGTGAACGTCCAGAGCCGCGAGATGTCGATCGCAGGGGCGAAATACAGGCAAGCGACGACCAGGACGGCGGTGGTCGCGAAGATCACATAGCCCGAGATGTCGGTCAGGAAGCTGGTGACCTTGATGCCGACATGGTTGAGGATCGCCTGCAGGACAGTGATCACCGCCACGAAGGCCACAACCTGCGTGTCGGTCCCGGAGAAGCCGAACATGCCGCCGAAGGTGCCGGCGAAGAAGTAGGCGGTGCCGATGTTGATCGCCCCCAGAACCGTGATCAGACCCAGCAGGTTCAGCCAGGCCGTCAGCCAGCCCCAGAACCGGTTCCCCAGGATCGAGGCCCAGTGGTAAAGCCCGCCCGCGGTCGGGAAGGCCGATGCAATCTGCGCCATCGCCAGGGCGAACATGCCCGACAGAACGCAGCCCACGATCCAGCCGATTCCAGCGCCCGCGCCGCCCACGGACGAGATCGCCTGCGCAAACGAGTTGATGCCGCCGGACAGGATGCAGATGATCGAGAACGAGATCGCGAAGTTCGAGAACTTGGACATGGAGCGCGACAGCTCCTGGGCGTAGCCCATGCCATGCAGGACTTTCATGTCCTCATGCTTGTCCTTGTCCGTATAGTCGTCGGAAGCCATGGAGTGTCCCTTCGTACCGTTGTTGGCCGTATTGTTGTTGTTCGTTGGGCACGACCCACAGCATGTGGTGGGACTATGCTGGCGACAGGGAAGCGTTATTTTGATCAACTGGCAAGCTTGGAATGCGTTTCCAGACCGTTTGATCAAGGATTTTAGGCCGCCGAGGTCGTTTTCGGCGAAAGGATGGGGCCGGAAACCGCTGGCGATACGGATGGGTTCGGCCTATCCCGGGCACTTGACGGGTGGTTGACGGGTAAACGGGGGCTGACGCGGTGATCCTTCTCGAATTCGGACCAGGGGGCGGACCCGCGCTCTTTGCCGCCCCGCGAGAGGTCATCGTCGCCCGCCGCCCGCGCGACGTCGCGGGCGCTTTGGCCCGGGCCGAGGCGCTGCGCCGCGCAGGCAACTGGGTCTCGGGCTACATCGCCTACGAGGCCGGCTACGCGCTGGAACCCCGGCTGCGCCGGCTGATGCCGCGACGCCGCAGCGGCCCCTTGCTGGCGCTGGGGATCTTCAACGGGCCGCAGGCCGCAGATGCGATGCTGGACCGCGCCCAAGCCGAAGGGCGCGCGACCGCGATGACCTCGCCCGAACCCCTGGTCGGCCGCCGCGCCTATGGCTTTGCCGCCCGCAAGGTCTTTGACTGGATCGCGGCGGGCGATTGCTACCAGGTCAACCTGACCTTCCCGATGGCGGCGCGGTTGCTGGCGGGGTCGGCGCTGGGGCTTTACGGCGCGTTCCGGCGCACCGGGGCGGTCGGGCATGGCGCCTATGTCGATCTTGGGCAGGGGCCGATCATCGTGTCCCGCTCGCCCGAGCAGTTCTTCCGGGTCAGGAACGGCAAGATCACGACCCGCCCGATGAAAGGCACCCGGCCGCGCGGGCGCGACCCCGCCGAGGACGCCGCGATCGTGGCCGAACTGCGGGCAAGCGAAAAGGACCGGGCCGAAAACCTGATGATCGTGGACCTTTTGCGCAACGACATCAGCCGTCTTGCCAAGGTCGGCAGCGTGAAGGTTCCGGCCCTGTTCGCGATCGAGACCTATTCGACCGTTCACCAGATGACCTCGACCGTCGAGGGCGCCCTGGCCGCTCCACCAACCTTGCCCGCGCTGATCGCGGCCCTCTTTCCGTGTGGCTCGGTGACTGGCGCGCCGAAGATCCGCGCGATGGAGATCATCCGCGCGGTCGAGCCGCACCCCAGAGGCGTCTATTGCGGGGCGGTGGGCTGGATGTCTCCGGAGGGGGACGCGGATTTTTCGGTCGCGATCCGCACGCTGTCGGTGACGGGCGACCGGATCGTGATGAATGTGGGCGGTGGGCTGACACACGGGTCAACCACCACCGGCGAATGGGAGGAGGCGCTGTGGAAAGCGCGCTTCGTGAAGGCGGCCGTCAGCCGGGACTAAGGCTGATCGAGACGATGCTCTGGGATGGCCGCGCCGCTCCGCGCTGGCCGTTGCATCTGGCACGGCTGCAGCGCAGCGCGGCCGTGCTGGGATGGGCTTGCCCCGGGATCCATCTCGACGGCCCGGACCACCCGGCGCGACTGCGGTTGACGCTGGACCGGGCGGGCAAGGTAGAGTGGCAGGGCTCGGCCTTGCCCGCGGTAAAATCGGTATGGCGCGTCGGTCTGGCCGGCGCGCGCCTGCGGTCCGACGATCCGTGGCTTACAGTGAAATCGACTCGCCGCGCCGCCTATGACGCCGCACGTGCGGCCATTCCCCCGAGCCTGGACGAGATGATCTTCCTAAACGAGCGGGGCGAGGTCTGCGACGGCACCATCACCACCGTGTTCTTCGACCGGGGGCACGGGATGCGCACGCCGCCGTTGTCCTCGGGGCTTTTGCCAGGGGTGCTGCGGACGCACCTCGGCGACCTCAAGAAACTCGAATGGCAGACCCCGGAGCCGAACCAATCGACCCG